>JAZKYQ010000060.1:0-26249 GCA_045612205.1 Acutalibacteraceae bacterium
AGAACAATTCCTTACATCAGTAAGGTTACAAATGTTCCTATGGTTGACCTTGCAACAAAGGTAATGACAGGTACACCTCTTAAGGATCTCGGCTACGGCACAGGTCTTTACGAAGCACCTCCTTACTTTGCAACAAAGGCTCCCGTGTTCTCATTTGAGAAGCTCAATGATGTAAACAGCTATCTCGGACCTGAAATGAAGTCAACAGGTGAGGTTCTCGGTATCGGTAAAACTCTCAACGTGTCTGTATTCAAGTCTCTTACCGCTTCCGGCATCAAGATTGAGCCCAGCAACGAAAACGGTGAGCTCGGTGTTCTTCTCAGCGTTGACGAACACGACCTTGACGAAATCGTTTCACTTGCAAAGAAGCTTCAGGATCTTGGCGTAAACATTTACGCTACAAAGGAAACTGCAAGAGCTATTGTAAATCTCGGTATCAATGTAACCTATGTTAAGGGTATCAGAGAGGATGATTACTGCTTCAAGCTTCTTGAAAGCGGAAAGATCAATTTCATAGTTTACACAGGTGCTCTCTTTGATGACACCATGGATAACTACATTGCCCTTCACAGAAAAGCTCTTCAGCTCGGTATTGCTTGCTTTACTTCACTTGACACTGCAAATGCAATGCTCGACATTATGGCAAGTAACTATACTCAGCACAACACAGAGCTTATCGATATCAACAATATGCGTTCAACAAAGAACGTATTCAAGTTCTCAAAGATGCACGGTACAGGCAATGACTATATCTTCATCGATAACAGAAACGGTGAGATTTCCTGCCCCGAATCACTTTGTATCAACTTCTGCGAAAGACATTACGGTATCGGAGGTTACGGTATTGTTCTTGTTGAAAATTCAGATGTTGCTGATGCAAAGATGAGAATCTTCAACCGTGACGGCAGTGAAGGCAAAATGGCAGGTAACGCAATCCGTTGCGTAGCAAAGATGCTTTACGATAAGGGTATCGTCGCAAAGGAAGAAATGACAATTGAAACAGGTGCAGGCATCAAGTCTGTAAAGGTTTATGTTTCAAATAAGCGTGTAACAGCAGTTCAGGTTTATATGGGTAAACCCGACTTCACAGCAAAGAACCTTCCCTGTACTCTTGATGAAGATGAGATTATCGATTATCCCATCACAATCGGCTCATCAAGCTATAATATTACTTGCCTTAGCGTAGGTAATCCTCACTGCGTAGTATTCAAGAAGGATATTGACACTCTTGATCTTAACAAGATCGGTCCCGGCTTTGAATATGCCGATATCTTCCCTGAAAGAATCAACACAGAATTTGTAAGAGTGGTTAACCGCCACACAATCAAGATGAGAGCTTACGAAAGAGGTAACGGTGAAACCTTCGCTTGCGGTACAGGTGCTTGTGCAGCTGTTGTTGCAGCGGTTGGGCACGGCTTCTGCGATAAGGGTGAAGAAATCACTGATAAGCTTAAGGGCGGCGACCTTGCAGTAACCTATAATGATGACGGCATCTACCTTACAGGTAATGCAGTGCTTATCTACGAAGGTGAAGCAGAATATTAAAAGTTATCTGTTGCATTAAGCGCAGATCAAAAAGCAAATAAAAGTAACAGGCATTTTCAGACAAGGATATTTGAAAATGCCTGTTTAATTAAATACGGAGTTATATTATGCTGACAGTTCTTATTGTAATTTACGTTGTTTTTATTTCTCTCGGGCTTCCCGACTCACTTTTGGGTGTTGCCTGGCCCGTGCTTCACGGAGAGCTTAATGTTCCCGAAAGCTTTGCTTCACTTTTCAGCATTATCGTCGGTGTTTGTACCGGGGGAGTAAGCTTTGTTGCAGGAACGCTGATCAGAAAGTTCGGCACGGCAAGAGTTACCCTTGCATCAATTTTTATCACAGCCTTAGGCCTTGTAGGCATCAGCTTTGCTCCGAATATCGTTGTGATGATTATTTTCAGCATAATCTTAGGTTACGGTGCAGGTGCAATCGATACGGGTGTAAACAACTTTGTTTCCCTTCATTACAATGCCTCGCATATGAATTTTCTTCATTGCTTCTGGGGTGTAGGTGTAACGGTAAGCCCCATGATTATGTCTGTTTTCCTTGACGGTGAGGCAGGCTCGTGGAGAAACGGCTACAGAGTTGTTGCTCTTTTGCAGGTGCTTATTGCTCTTTCAGTAATCTTTGTTATGAAAAAATGGCTGAGCATTGAAAGAGATACACAGGAGCAAACAAAATCAGAAAACGAAGAAGCAGAAGAAAGCGGTCTTTCTGCCATTCTTAAAATGAAGGGTGTGCTTTTCAGCATTCTTTCTTTGGGACTTTATTGCAGTATGGAGTTTATCTGTGGCACCTGGGGAGCTTCCTACGCTGTTAATGTGTTCGGACTTGCGCCTTCAGAGGCGGCAAAGTGGGTTTCGCTTTATTACGGTGGTATAATGCTTGGCAGACTTGTTTCAGGCTTTGTTGCAACTAAGCTTACTGATAATAAGCTCATAAAGGTCGGAATAGCCTTTTCCTTTGTCGGCATTGCAATTCTTCTTTTACCCATAGGAAAGGCTTCACTCGCAGGTCTTCTTGTAATGGGATTCGGCTTCGGACCTATATTCCCGAGTGTGCTTCATAATATCCCTGAACGCTTCGGTACAAAATATTCGGCGGACATCACGGGTTATCATATGGGCGGAGCTTACTTTATCGGCTTTGCAAGTCAGCTTATTTACGGCTTTACGGCAACATCAACCACATTTAAAATCACAGGCTTTGTCCTTTTAGCCCTTTGTTTCGGAGTGTTTGCTTCAAATATGACAGCACTTAAGAAAATTGATAAAGCTTTAAAATGAGAAGTTCTTTGATTCTTTCTTTCAATAAAGAATGCCACGCGGCTAGCGAAAAAAGTCATACTTAAAAAAAGTGTGGCTTTTTTGTTTATTGACAATGAAGAAAAAATGTTATAATGAGTTTACAGACAATATGAAAAGGAGTGTTTATATGAAAAGAATCTTTAAGGTTATAACTGTTCTGATACTTCTTCCTTTGATTTTTGATATTACAGTCATGTTTGTGAATGACCTAATAGCAAATAAGCCTGAAAAAGAGATTTTGAGTTTCTCATTGCCTGAAAAAACACAGCTTGTAGAATCTAATTCAGTAGCAGGCAAACTTTACGGCAATGGTAACGGTATGCAGTATATAGGACAATTACTTGTTACATCTGAGCTTACAGAAGAAGAACTGAGAGCTTACTATTACAGTGTGGATGAAGAAATTCATGTAAAAAAGCAGGATAGTGCCGTTATTTATGAGTTCTTTCCCAACCAAGAATTTAAAAACTTCGACAGCTCTAAAAATAACTATATGATTGAATTAGTCAGATTTAATCCTGGTACATCTGATAGTTATATGTCAGAAAATTTCTTTTGGAAACTGCTTGATTGGGATATAAGAGGACACTAAAAAAAGCCTGAAAAAGATATAAATAAAAAGCTCACGGACGAAAATCCGTGAGCTTTAAACATGTCATTCAGATTAATCAGCCAACAAGCTTCTTCTTGAACATAATGTGTGCGCCGAGCATTGAAAGAACAACGCCAACGGGGATGAGAACACCGATACCGGGATCCACAAAGAGAAGAAGAAGTGTAACAGCAGCGATGGGGAAGATTGAAATCTTCCAGTGCTTTACAAAGTAAGTTGCTGCAAGTGAGCCGAAGATTGTGTAAGTAACCTGCTGGAATGCGGGAGCAAATGCAGGGCTTGCCATTGTTTCGGAGAACTTGGGGTTGAATGCGAAAATAACAACAAACACAGCAATAACAAGTGTTGTTACAATAATTGATGAGCAGATAGCGATTGTTGTGATAACTTCGCCTTCTTCTGTGTTAGCCTTTACCTTAGCGTTTTCAAGAGCGTTAAGAGCACAAGGCATCTTAAGGTTCATAATGTTACCTGTAACGAATGAAAGGTATGTACCTGCCGCACCGAGCATAGGGGAATAAGCGATAACTTCGATAATACCTGTTGCAAAGAAGAATGCGATTGAAGCAAGACCCTTGCCGACAACATCCATTCTGGGTGTTACATTAAAGTGTAAGCAGATTGCAACGGGAATGCAAAGGAAGAAAATAAGTGCCGCAATAATCCATATACGACCCCAGGTATGTACTTTATCCATGTAAGTTTTCATATCTGTTTCCTCCTTTCATTAATAGCGCCACTCAATGGCAGCAAGCTCGGGTGCGAACTGGTTAACAAGAACAACAACTACCATTGCAAGAACCATACTTAAAGGCATTGCAAGAGCTTCAATCCAGTTTTTCTTGAGCTTTTTGTTGATGAGTGTGAACATAAGCATAAAGCCGATTGAAGAAATAAGTGCTGTGAGTGAAAGAACGCCTGCACCGTCGCCGATGATGCTTTCCTTGCTTGAGCCTGTACCTGCAAGACCTCTTCCTATAAAGGCGGCAATAAGACCGATGAATGCCGCAGCAGTCATAACGTCCATCCAGGCTGAATTCTTTGAAGCAACGTCGGAAACGCCCTTCTGAATCTTCTTAAGAACAATGGGGATAAGAATAAGGGGAAGACAGCTGCCAAGGGTCATAACGATGGAGATTTCTGCAAAAATCTGAGGATCGGTAATCGGTGAAGAAATACCACCTGTTAAACCTGCACCTTCAATAGCTGCAATCGCTGCAGTGGTTTCATACTGAATTGCACCGATAACGGTAAGTCTGATCCAGGGGAGAACATAACCGAGTGCAACAGAAAGAGAAATAACTGTAACTGCGATGCCGATTGCAGGAGCAAAGGAGAAGATAGCACTTGATGTAACCGCATTCTTGAGCTTGTCAGTGCTGATGCCGAGCTCCTTACCTCTTGTCCATGCCTTTGACATGAAAAAGGCTGCCTGAGCGCAGACGAAAATAATAACTGCAAGAACAATCAGGTACATAAATCCGTCTGACTTGAAATCTGAAAAGAGTTTTTCAAACATTTTTTTACCTCCGCTTTCAATAATATAATGCTTTTTAAAAGCTTTTTAATATGATATCACTCCCTTGTCGATTAGTCAACAAAATAAGACAATAAAGTTAATAAAAAATCTTTGACATTATGCCTTTGAGAGGTTATAATTATAAATTGACGGAATATGTATTTTAAAATTCGTCTGAAGTAATTTTAAGTCGATAGCTTTCATAATAATTACAGGGTGATTTATTGTGAAAGAAAAAAGAAAAAACGAACAAGCTAAAAAGGATTATTATTCCTCTGTGCTTTTAAGTCAGATAATCTGCTCGGCTTTTGTAGTTATTTTGTTCTTCGGAGTCAAAAACAGCGAAAAGTCACAGCAGCTGGTTGATTCCTATTCCCGTTTGCTTGAGCCTGACTTTTTCAGCGAAAAAACAGAAGGCGTGTTTTCGAATATAAAGGATTATTTCTTTAATAAGGATATTTCATTTGCCGTTTCGGGAAATAAGGTTGTACCTTATGAGGAAACAACTGCTGAAAAAGAAACAACCAAAGCTGAGGAAGTAACAACTGTGACATCACCGACAGAAGAGGCTACAGCAGTTTTTGCTCCTGAGAAGGTATCAGAAATTGCACTGACTCATAAAAATGAAAAAACAGATGAAGCTGTTTTACTTCCTGAAAAAAGAAGCGGAATCTTATTTCCTGTTGAAGATGGACGATATACCTCTTATTTTGGTGAAAGAACGGATCCTTTGAGCTACGAGGATGATTATCACGGCGGTGTTGATATCGGTGCTGACGAGGGTGAAAAAATCCGGGCTGTTTATGACGGAGTAGTTACAAGGGTCGGCTATGACGATATTTCGGGTTATTACATATTCCTTTCACACAAAAACGGCTACGAAAGCTTTTACTGCCATTGCAGTGAGATAATCGCAAAAGAGAATGCCGTGATTAGACAAGGTGAAACAATCGCTCTTGTCGGGTCAACGGGATATTCAACAGGTCCGCATCTTCATTTTGAAATTCGTCTTGACGGTGAAAGCATTGATCCGTTGCCTTTTTTAGAGAATGCGGATTAAAACGGCTGAAACGACCTTTTCTCTCACCTTTTCCTTTGTATCAACAGTTGCATTGATGCTTCTTTTGTGTGACGAGGAGATTGTGCTGATTTCACTCTTTTCTTCTCTATTTCATGAAGGCGGACATTTGTTTTTCATGGTGCTGTTTTCCTCTTTTCCTCGACTTATAGAGTTTGGCGCTTTCGGGATCCGCATTGAAAAGGCAGAGAACAGACTCATCGGATATAAAAAAGAAGCACTGATTGCTCTTGGCGGAGTTTTGGGAAATGCACTTCTGATTATTATAGGAATCTGCTTTTACCTTTCAGAGAAAAGCGTGTGGAGTGTCAGGCTGTCAGCAGTTAATGTTTTTATTGCTCTTTTTAATCTTATTCCCGTAAAACAGCTTGATGCAGGCAGATGTCTTGAATGTGTGCTTTGTGGCTGTACGGACGAGGAAAAAGCAGAAAGTGTGTTAAACCTGATTTCAAAGGCTGCTGTTTTGTTTGTCGCAGTCGGATGTGTGTTGTATAATATTTTTGTTTCGTTTAATATCAGCTTTATTGCTGTTACATTATATCTTATTCTAATTTCAGACTTTAAGGAGTTTAAAAATGATAAGTAAAGAAGTTCAAAAAATTCTTCCCCTTGTGCAGAAGCCGGGACGTTACACCGGCGGCGAGCTTAACAGCGTTGTTAAGGATAAAAGCAAAGTCAAGCTTCGTTATGCTTTCTGCTTCCCTGACAGCTACGAGATAGGAATGTCACATCTCGGCATCAAAATTCTTTATTCTGCAGCCAACGCAAGAGATGACGTGTGGTGCGAAAGAGTGTTTGCTCCCTGGCACGATATGGAAAAGGAAATGCGTGAGAGAAATATTCCTCTTTACGCTCTTGAAAGCGGTGATCCGATAAAGGATTTTGATCTTATCGGCTTTACTTTACAATACGAGCTTTCATATACCAATGTCCTCAATCTCCTTGACCTTGCAGGAATGCCCGTAAGAAGCGCTGACCGTGATGAAAGCTATCCTCTTGTTGTCGGCGGCGGTCCTTGCGCTTGTAACCCCGAGCCGATGGTTGATTTCTTCGATATGTTTATGCTCGGTGACGGCGAGGAAATGAGTAACGAGCTTTTTGACCTTATAATTGAATGTAAGGAAAAGGGTGTTTCCAAGAAGGAGCTTCTTAAGAAGGCTTCACAGATAAAAGGCGTTTATGTGCCTTCTCTTTATGATATTACTTATAATGAGGATAACACCATTAAAGAGGTTGTCGCAAAGGACGGTGCTCCCGAAAAGGTTACAAAGAGAATCGTTTCCGATCTTAATACAGTTCACTATCCCGAAAAGTTCATTGTTCCCTTTGTTGAGGTTGTTCATGACAGAGTTATTCATGAAATTCTCAGAGGCTGTATCAGAGGGTGCCGTTTCTGTCAGGCAGGCTTCCTTTACAGACCGATAAGAGAAAAATCTGCCTCTGTAATCAATGATCAGTGCTACAAGCTCTGCAAGAGCACAGGCTATGACGAAATCTCACTTTCATCTCTTTCAACAAGTGACTATACTCATCTTGAAGAGCTTATGGAAAAGCTTCTTTCCTGGACTGAGGATGAAAAGGTGAATATTGCTCTTCCGTCTCTTCGTGTTGACAATTTCTCCGAAAAGCTTATGGAGCATCTTAAAAAGGTCAGAAGAAGCGGTCTTACCTTTGCTCCTGAGGCGGGTACACAGCGTCTTCGTGATGCTATAAACAAGAATGTTACCGAAGAAGAAATGCTCAATACTGCCCGTCAGGCATTCTCAGGCGGATGGACAGCTGTTAAGCTTTACTTTATGCTCGGTCTTCCCACTGAGACCTATGATGACGTTGCAGGTATTGCCGAGCTTGCTCAGAAGGTTGTAAATGAATTTTACAGAAATCCCGATAAGCCCAAGGGTAAGGGTGTTCAGGTAAGCATCAGTGTCGCTTCTTTTGTTCCTAAGCCCTTCACTCCCTTCCAGTGGGAAGCACAGGACACAATGGACGCGCTTATCAGCAAGCAGAATCATCTTCTTTCAAGTGTTACAACAAAGAAGGTTTCCGTCAGCTATCATAAGGTCAACATCAGCTTCCTTGAGGGTGTGTTTGCCAGAGGTGACAGAAGGCTTTGCGATGTTGTTGAATATGCCTGGAGAAACGGCTGTAAGTTTGACTCCTGGGATGACAGCTTCCGCTTTGATACCTGGCTTGAAGCCTTTGAAAAGTGTGGCGTTGATCCTCTCTTTTATACAAGCAGAAAGCGTGATTATGAAGAGGTTCTTCCTTGGGATCACCTTGATTACGGCATCAGAAAGGAATTCCTTCTTCGTGAAAGCAAGAAGGCATACGAAAATGAAACTACACCTCACTGCCGCATAAAGTGTGCAGGCTGCGGTTCAAATATGTTAAACGGAGGTAAGTGCGATGCGCTGTGTCAGAGTATGGTTTAAAAAAATGGGCATGAGCCGTTATGTATCACATCTTGATCTTATGCGTGCCATGACAAGAAGTGTACGCCGTGCCGAAGTCCCTTTATGGTATACAGAGGGATATAACCCTCATCCTTATCTTACCTTTGCACTTCCTCTTTCACTCGGTATGGAAAGCCTTTATGAAAGTATGGATATAAGAATAGAAGGGGATAGCAGCAACGAAGATATATTCAATCTCCTTAAGGGCTCAATGCCCCCGGGAATTGAAATAGTAAGCGTTGAGGATCCTGTTGACGATCCGAAAAAAATCGCTTTCGGTGAATTTGATCTTCTCTTTGACTGTGAAAATCCTGCAGCTCTTGTTGCCCTTATTGAGGATATGCTTTCAAAGGAAGAGCTTATTGTTCAGAAGATGGGCAAGCAGGGCAGAAGAAAGGTTCTTAAGGATATTAATCTTCTCGAATTTCTTAATTCCTACAGCATTTCACATTCATCAAACAGAGTCAAGCTTACTGTGGTTTTCCCTGCAGGAAGCACAACAAATATCAATCCCACACTCCTTTCTGATGAAATTGTGAAAAAATCAGAGGAGGATATCGCTTCATTTGTTGTGAGAAAGAGACTTATGAAGGCTGATATGGAAAATTTCAGATAAAAATATTATAAAAAATTTAAAAAAACACTTGCTTTTATAAACGTGTTGTGATAAAATACTAAGGCATTTGTGTAACAGGTGCGACTGAATTCAGTCAATATTAACGCAAGCGGTCCTCTTTCGGAGTTATTCCGTAACGAACGTGGCAGAATTTAGGAGGATTTAAAATGGACGCACTCAAACTCATCTCAGACGCAAGCCTTAAGGCAGAAGTACCCGAGCTCAACATCGGTAGCACTGTTCGTGTTCACGTTAAGATTCGTGAAGGCGAAAGAGAAAGAATCCAGGTTTTCGAAGGTACAATCATCGCTAAGAAGGGCAGCGGCATCTCATCAACCTTCACAGTACGTCGTGTAGCTTACGGCTGCGGTGTTGAAAGGGTATTCCCCGTTCACTCACCCAACGTTGCAAAGGTTGAACTCGTCAGAAACGGTAAGGTTCGCAGAAGCAAGCTTTATTACCTTCGTGACAGAGTTGGTAAGTCAGCTAAGGTTAAGGAAAAGATCGGCTGATAAACACGCAAATGGAAGGAAGGGGAAACCCTTCCTTTTGTTTTCCACGCAATTAATTTTAAAGAAAGGACGCTCTTTATATGATTAAGGATATTGTAAAAAAGGATAAATCGGAGCTTACCTTTAAAGATAAGATTATTATTAATGTTTACGATATGGCTTCTGTGCTTGGTGTTGCCCTTGTCACGATTATGCTCATCTTTACATTTGTTTTCAGAGTTGTAGGCGTTGTAGGCACTTCAATGGTGCCCACACTTCAGGATGCGGATTACCTTATCGTTTCAGCCTTTGACAAGGAGCCTGCTTACGGTCAGGTGGTAATCATCACTCAGCCCAACGCTTTTGATGAGCCCATCGTTAAAAGAATCATCGCTACAGAAAATCAGGTTGTTGACATCAACTTTGTAACCGGCGACGTTTCTGTTGACGGCGTTATCCTTGACGAGCCGTATATCAATAACCGCACCGTTAACAGTGAGGGAGTATCATTCCCTGTTACTGTTCCCGAAAATCATGTTTTTGTTCTCGGTGACAACCGTCAGGGCTCAACGGACAGCCGTTCTGAAAAGATCGGCTTTATACACGAGGATTATATCCTCGGCGTTGCTAAATACAGAATTTTTTCTGTTGATGAAGTGACAGGCCAGATGAAATTCAATCCTGTTTCAGAATGGAAAATTTATTGATTTAATCAGGGACATTGACTGTCCCTTTTTTTATAAGGAGGGTGACTTTATGGCAGATACACAAAAACAGACGGTTCAGTGGTTTCCCGGTCATATGGCCAAAACAAGACGCCTTATCAAAGAAAGCCTTAGCCTTGTTGACGGTGTTACAGAGCTTCTTGATGCAAGAATTCCTATGTCCTCACGCAATCCCGAGCTTGATGAGCTTACGGGCAGAAAGCCGAGAATCGTTCTTTTAAATAAATGCGATGTAGCTGATGACAATGTTACAAGACAGTGGATTGAGTACTTCAAAACCAAGGGTCAGTACGCCATTGCCGTTGACTGCAGAACGGGCAAGGGCCTTAACGCTTATCATTCTGCCGTCAAGACTGTTCTTGCCGAAACCATTGCTAAAAATGAAGCAAAAGGAATGGGCGGTAAGGCTCTTCGTATGATGGTTGTGGGAATTCCCAATACGGGTAAATCCTCCTTCATCAACCGTATGGCGGGCAAGAACCGTGCCAAGGTTGCCGACAAGCCCGGTGTTACAAGAAGCAATCAGTGGTTTGCTATCGGAAACGGAATTGAACTGCTCGACACTCCCGGTGTTCTCTGGCCTAAATTTGATGATCCTGTTGTAGGCGACAGACTTGCTTTTATAGGCTCTGTCAAGGATGAGGTTATGGACAGCGAAACAATGGCTGTACGCCTTATCGAAGCCCTTGTCAACGGTTATGAGGATAAGCTTATGAGCCGTTTCAAGCTTGCAGGAATATCTGATATTCACGAAACAATGCCTTGGGAAATTCTCGAAGAAATCGGAAGAGAAAGAGGTATGCTTATGCGTGGCGGTGAGATCAACACCGAAAGAGCCTCCATAATGCTTCTTGACGAATACAGAGCAGGTAAAATGGGTAAGCTTTCCTTTGAAAGACCCGAAAGATAATAAAATTATAACGGACACAGCATTTAATCTGTGTCCGTTCCTGTATATGTTGATATAGTGAATTTTAACGAAGAAAATGAAAATAAAAACCAAAACAGAAATACTTATAATAACTGAATTTGATTTGTCAAAAGGAGAGTGAACCAATGATTATACTTATAAGCGGAGCGTCACATGCGGGAAAAACTCTTCTTGCACAGAAGTTGCTTGAAAAGCATAGCTATCCCTATTTGTCAATAGATCATCTTAAAATGGGCCTTATCCGGAGCGGCAACACTGATCTCACTCCTATGAGTGATGACGATGATTTAACGGCTTATCTTTGGCCGATTGTGCGTGAAATGATTAAAACAGCAATAGAAAATAGTCAGAATCTTATCGTTGAAGGCTGTTATATACCTTTTGATTGGAAAAGTCATTTTACTGATGAATATCTCAAAGAAATTAAATATATCTGCCTTGTGATGAGCGAAACTTATATAAGAAATCATTTTTCAGATATAAAAAGATATGCAAGCGTAATCGAAGAACGCCTCGATGATTCCTATTGCACCTTGGAAAGTGTCCTTGAAGATAACAGAATGATACTTGAAGCAGTTAAAAAACATAATGCTGATTATACCCTTATTGATGATGAGTATGATATAAAATTTGACTTGTAAAAAAGTAATGCTGTAAAACGGTTGTTTTACAGCATTTTTTTGATTTAGTTGCCTTTTACAATTAAATAGGTCTTTCTGTAGTCTTCCTTTGCCCAACCTCTTCTTACGCCTTCATCAAGAGCTGCCTTTGCGGCTTTCATTCCGGGCATTGAGAAACCAAGGTCTTCGCTGATAGCGTTGCAGATATTTACATCCTTGTCCATGTTTTCCATGGAAAAGGCGGTTGTCCAATCCTCGTTCTTGAGCTTTTCTCTTTGTGCGTTCATATAGAAATTCTGTGCACCGCCTGCGGCAACTGCATCTGCAAAATTGTCAAGTGAAACACCGAGCTTCTGTGCAAGGCAAAGGGTTTCGTTAACGCCGTTCTGAATCTGTGCAACAAGGGTGTTGTGGCAGATTTTTGCGCTGAGTCCCTTGCCGTTTTCGCCCATATAAATAACCTTACTGCCCATATATGAGAGAATAGGCTCGATTACGGGGAAAAGCTCCTCATCACAGCCTGCAAGCACACCGAGGGTTCCTGCAATTGCATCAGCCTTTGAGCGTACAACGGGACAGTCGGCAAACTGCGCACCTGTTGCCTTGACCATATTTGCAACTTCAACACTTACGGAAGGCTCAATAGTGCTCATATCAATGCAGATTTTACCTTCCTTAAGATAGGGGAGCATAAGAGTGTAAGCGTCTCTGATGTGCTTTGAGGTAGGAATCATTGTGATTATAATATCTGCATTCTGTGCAGTTTCAATTTCATCCGTGCAGCCCTTTGCACCGAGAGAAACAAGCTTGTCAATCTGACTTTGCTTGTGGTCGCAGGCAAAAACCGTGTCATTATGCTTTTTTACAATGTTCTCGCACATAGATTCACCCATAATGCCGAGACCTATAAAACCAATTTTCATTTTAAATCTCCTTATTCTTTTTTTCTTGAGATAGTATAGCATAAGCACAGGTAAAATATCAATAAGAGTACAGATTTTCGCAAGAATTTTTAAGATTGATAACTTAACAAACAAAATGAAAATGACAGAAAGATTATAACTTGTCACATTTTAATATTTACTTTAGTTTTTCCTTGTGATAGAATTATAAAGTTAAGTTTATTCAAAATGGAAAGAAGGCGCAAAAATTGTCAGCTAAAACAAAAAATATCGATATGTGTAACGGCTCACTTTTTAAAAGTCTTATCGCTTTTTCTGTTCCGTTGATGCTTTCGGGAATACTTCAGCTTTTCTTTAATGCAGCTGATGTTGTCGTTGTCGGTAAATTTGCAGGTGATGAGTCTCTTGCGGCGGTAGGAGCCACAACAACTCTTATAAATCTTCTGACAAATCTTTTTATCGGACTTTCTGTAGGTGCCAATGTTCTTGTTGCCAATTACTTCGGCGCAAGACAGAAAACGGATGTACACGAAACCGTACATACCGCAATGACTATAAGCTTTTTCAGCGGACTTCTGCTTACTGTTGCAGGTTTTTTTCTTGCACCATTACTTCTTTCTCTTATGCAGACTCCCGAGGATGTAATTGACCTTTCTGTTATTTATCTTCGAACATACTTTTTCGGTATGCCGGCTGTGATGGTATATAATTTTGGCAGTGCCGTCTTAAGAGCGGCAGGTGACACTAAGAGAGCTTTGTATATTCTTTCTGCTTCGGGTGTTGTCAATGTCGGACTTAATCTTATATTTGTTATCGCTTTTCATTGGGGTGTATTCGGTGTAGGTCTTGCAACTGCAGTATCTCAGGTTGTTTCGGCTGTGCTGATTGTGTACTGTCTTGTAAAAGAAAAGTCCGATGTACGCCTTGAACTGAAGAAGCTTCGCATTTATAAGCAAAAGCTACTTCGCATTATGCAGATAGGCATTCCCGCAGGCTTTCAGGGTATGATGTTCTCTCTTTCCAATGTTGTTATTCAGTCATCTATCAACAGCTTCGGAAAGGTTATTGTTGCCGCTTCTGCTGCATCGGTGAGTGTGGAAGGCTTTGCTTTCACATCAATGAACTCATTTCATCAGGCGGCAGTATCCTTCACGAGTCAGAATATCGGTGCAAGGAAATTCGACCGTATAAACAAGATTCTTTACATATCCTTGTTTTATGTTTTGCTTGTTGCAGTTTGCTTTGCTTTCATTTTTATCTGTTTCGGTAAAAATCTTATAGGATTTTACACGGACAGTCCAGAGGTTGTTGCTGAGGGTGTGAAGAGGCTTACCATTATTGCATTGAGCTATTTGATCTGCGGAATGATGGATGTAACTAGCGGATCAATCCGCGGTATGGGTTATTCTTTAATGCCGATGATAGTTTCTCTTATCGGTGTCTGCCTTTTCCGTGTGGTATGGATTGCTTTTGTATTTCAGAACGAAGCTTATCACACTGTTGAAACCATATATTATTCGTATCCTATAAGCTGGGGTATGACATTTGCGGCTCATTTTATATGCTTTATTATCGGTAAAAGCCGCATAAAGAAAAAGGAGGCAAGAGCCCGTGAAAAAATCGCTTGATAACAAAAAATTCCGTTGGGGTTATGTCGGCTCGGGCAGTATAGCCCTTTCCACAGCCAAAAGCATACTTAAGGGCAATCATGAAATTACGGCTGTTTACGGACGAAGCTTTGACAAGGTCAGGTCTTTTGCCGAAAGATTCGGTGCAAAGGCCTATAAAAGCTATGATGAATTTCTTCTTGACGGTGAATTTGATGCCGTGTATATTGCGACTCCTCATACCTCTCACGTCGAATATGCCGTTGCCGCATTGAAGGCTCATGTACCTGTTTTGTGTGAAAAGCCTGTAGGTGTAAGCGAGGCCGATGTCAGGCTTCTTATTGAGACGGCAAAGGAAAACGATACATACTTTGTTGAAGCTATGTGGACGTGGTTTTCCGATCTGTCACTTTCAGTGAAAAAATGGGTTGATGACGGTAAAATAGGTGACATAAAAAACGTTGAAATTCACTATGCTTTTCTCGGACTTTCAATGAAGGCAGATTCCCGTGTGCGAGATCCGATGACAGCAGGCGGAGCCTTGCTTGATATCGGTATTTATCCTATTACATATTGCTACAATCTCTTCGGTTATCCCGATAAAATTGAATGCACAGGAACATTAAAAGATGGTATTGACATTAATGAAAGAGTTGTTCTTTCTTACGGCGATTTGCGCTGTGAGCTTTATATGTCTCTTGAATATCTTAAGGAGAGCTTTGTTGCAAAAGGCTCAAAGGGAAGCATTAAAATGCCTGTATTTCACTGCGGAAGGGTTGCTTTCAGGCAAAACGGACTTAAGATAAGCACAATCTTCGGTAAGATAAATTATCTTATTGAGTTTGACCGTTGCGCCGAGGAAATCCGTCAGGGTAAAAAGGAATCCGATTACATTCCCTTTAAAGCAACTCTTGACTGTATGAAAATTATGGATGAGTGCAGAAGGCAGATGAAGCTTATTTATCCTTTTGAAAAGTAAAAATCAAAACCAAAACCACCGGTTACATGTTGAATGATAACCGGTGGTTTAGACTTTATATTATTTGTTCGGAGTAAAAATCTCTCGTTTAACCTGCTTTTCGGGAGGTCTGATAACCTCTCTTCTGGGCTTTTCGATTAAGTAAGAGTTGTCAATAAGGTTAAGGTTAACGCTTTCAATCACCTCAACGGGAGCTTCACTGATGGGAGCGGGAAGAAGTACATCCTCGTTGAAGTAGTTATCTTCTGCTCTGAAAGAGGCAATTGCTCTGAGCTTTTTCTTCTTTTTCTTAAGAAGTGAATTGAAGAGAACATAAGCAAGAATAAGAGCGGCTGTGCCGAGTGAAATAATTATACCGCCGAGAAGTCCCGGTACCTCGTATCTGAATTCGATATCGTGAGTGCCCTGACTTACCTTAACTGCAAGAAGAGCATCACCAAGAGCGACAATATCATCCCGGCTTACCTGCTGACCGTCAACGTAAACAAGCCAGCCTTTATCGTAGGGGATTGAAGTGTAAACAAGGCAATCCTTGGGAGCGGTGAAACGGCCCTTGATCTTTGTATCTTCAAACTCTTCAATAAGCACCTGATATTTTGAAAGAAGGTTATATCCCTTGGTGAAAATATTCTGATCAATATTGTAAGCACAGAATTTGATTGTACCTGTATTCGCCTCAAGAGGAACATTTACCGTAACAGTCTGTCCTTTTGTCATATATCCGACATCGAAAATACTGTTCTGACTTGTGCTTTGTGAAATTGTGCCGTTGGGGGTTGTTATCATAGCACTCTTTGTATCATATCCGGTTACATCGTAGTAAACATAGATATTGCCGTCAGAGGGAGCGGTAATTCTGTAAGTTACCGAGCCGTCGACATCATCTGTACGCTTGTCGTAGAACTGACTGAAGGAGGTCTTGTCGAAGAAGGGCTCAACATTTGAATAAGAAATCTCTTCAACGGGAATTTCAACAAAGGGTGTACCTATTCCGCCGGTTGCAAGATCAAAGTAATCACCCTGAATTTCAAAGGGGTTTTCACCTGAATCTATCCAGTCTTTGTAGTATTCCTCGCTTGCCCACTCTGTAAGTCCGAGATTTGTGCAGTAGGCAATGGGAAGATAGTAGTTATTCTTGTAAGCAGTGAACTGTTCGTAAGAGGCTGCTTTTGCGTAATAAGGAGAGTTGATGTGCACATCGGGATTAAGATTGTTTACGATGTATTTCATCGAGAACATCATATTATAAACGGGTGTCTGGGGATTATAGGTGTAGCTGTTGATTTTGTTACCCATCATACCGAGATATAGCTGAAGATTTGAAATCTTTTCATTTGCCATTGATGAGAAAACAGATGCACCATTATAGTAGTACCAGCTCGGATCCATTCTTGTTCTGAGGTTTGAAAGCTCCATACGGTAGAATTCATCGTCTTCGATACGGTCGAGACTGTCCTTAAGTGTTTCAAAGCTTTCAAGATCGGAAACATAGGGAGTCTTGTCAACGGAAATGCTCATTGCTTTGGTGTCGCACATAATTGCCTCACTGCAGCAGCAGATGAGAAGTAGTGCCGCAACGGAAGCTGAGCTGAAGCGCTTGTCCTTGAAAACGGTGAGAATTACAACAAAAAGCACGATAAGAACGAAGGAAAGAAGAACTGTGCCTTCTTCGACGTTTTTGCTTGTCAGCTCATCAACAAGAATGATGAATGCGAAAAGTCCTGCACCCACACCGCCGATAACCTTTGAGGAGAATTCTTCAAGTCGGATAAAGACCTTATAAGCAATAAGGACAAGAACAAAAGAATATATAAATGACTGACGGTAAGGAAGGTCGTTGGGAAAGTGGAAGGCGTGCCAGATATAGTTGGGAATGTTAAGGTTAAAGCTGAAATAAAGGAAAACAAGAAGACAGAGAGTTGTGATTTTTTCCTTCTTGCTGATAGTTTTTGAGAAGAAGAAGAGGGGTGCAAGAATAATTGTAAGAATACCGCAGTATACATTGGGCAGAACATCGTCTCCGCTGCTTCTTATTGTTGTTGTGAGAGCCGCAAGATGATTAGCAAAGAAGTCAAAGTAGGAGAAGTAAGAGGTCAGCTCCTGAGGGAAAATGCCGGAAGTAGCTGAGCTTCCTGTAAGAATTTTATAAACGGGGATAAGAACACAAGCCATTATACCTGCGGCGGCAAGAGATCCGAAACCGAAAATTACAGCCGAACGGATTAGGCGCTTGTTGGAAAGACTTGAAATTAATCCGTGCTTGTCTTTTTCAAAGCGTGTATTTATGACGCTTTCTGTTGTGTAATTTGTGATGTAATAATAGAAGAAATAAACAACGGAGAAAATGCAAAGCATAAATGAGATGTAGTAGTTAGAGAACATACTAAGTGCAAGAGCAGTCACATAGGTGCGCATTTTTCCGTGATTGATTATTCTTTCAATACCGTAAAGTACAATCGGAAGAAGATACATAGCATCAAGCCACATTACATTCCAGTAGTAAGCAAGCATATAACCGCAGAAGGCGTAAAGAACACCGAATGCACAGGTTGCGTAGCTCTGATTGCGAAGTGACTTTTTGATATAAAAAGTAAATGCGGCACTGCTTAAGGCGCTCTTGATAAGAATCATTGCCGCAATGGCTTCGGTGATGTTTTTGTGGCCGAAGAAAAGCACAAGAGCACCAAGAGGACTTGAAAGATAATTGAAATAGTTTCCGAGAAAGCAGCTGCCCAGACCGCTCGTCCAGGAATAGATGAGGCTGTCGCCGTTCATTACTCTTTCATAAAGCTCTGCAAACAAAGGTCCGTACTGGTGATAAAGGTCCATTCTCAGAATGGTTTTGTCGCCAAGAGGTATCATGAGGTTGCAGGCGTAAATAATAAGCATTGTTGCTGCTGCGGCAAAAAAAGAAGCAAATATGTATTTGTTTTCCTGCCAAAGCTTGTTTGATTTTTTAGTCATTATTAACCTTCTTTCCGTAAAATAACTCACTTTATATAATACATTAATTATTGTATATAAGCAAGTGATTTTTACTTAAATTAAAAAAATAGTTCTATCCTTTGTGCCTTTATCATAGTTATAGAGCATAAATCAAAAAGAGGTGACGTAAATGTCAGATAAAAAAACGGACAAGGATTTTTTCAGCGCTCTGGGTATTATAAAGGGTGAACTTAAAATAAAGCTTTTAAATTTGCCTGACGATATTCAGAAAAGCACGGCAGAAATACGTCTGAGAGTAGGAAAGCCTGTTATTCTTTGCGGAAGCTACGGTACGCTTTTTCTTTCCTGTAACGGTGAAATGAAAAGAAAAACAGAAAAGCCCTTTGTCTGCTACAGTGAGGATATCAACAGCATTTTTTCAAGGCTTTGTGCCTTTTCCGTTCATTCTCATATGCAAAGCATAGTTAACGGCTTTATTACCGTTCAGGGCGGACACAGAGTGGGAATCTGCGGAACTGCCGTAACCGACGCTTCGGGTAATGTGACCGCAGTCAGGGATATCTCATCGCTTAATATCCGTATTGCAAGAGAAAAGACAGGCTGTGCCGAAGCACTTTATGAAAAGCTTTTTGGCGGACAGGATCAGAGTGTAATTATTGCAGGAGCTCCTATGAGCGGCAAAACAACGGTTCTCAGAGATCTGGTGAGACTTATTTCCGACAGCGAAAACTCAAAAAAAGTCTGTGTGATTGATGAAAGGCAGGAAATTGCCGCAATGAATGCAGGCTTCTGTCAGAAAAATGTGGGTGTGAACACCGATGTGTTTGATATGTTTCCTAAAGAAAAGGCAATTGTCAATGCGATTAAGACAATGTCACCTGATATTATTGCTATGGACGAGCTTTGTACGGATGAGGAAATTGAAGCGATAAGCCTTGCAGTAAACAGCGGTGTACGCTTTATTGTTACCGTTCACGCATCCTCTTATGAAGAGATTCTTTCCCGTCCGCAGATAAAAAGCCTGCTTCGTGCTTATTCTTTTGAAAAGCTTGTGCTTTTAAAAAGGGACAAGCCGGGAGAAATTGAAGATATTTACGATACTAAGGAGCTTTTTGATGAAATTATCGGGAGGAATATTGGTCTTGGCGAGTGTGTTGCTTGTGGGAATGAGGTTATACTTACGGCTTAAAACACGTAGAGCCTTCCTTGGAGAAATTCTTCTTTTTCTTTCCAATGTTAAAATTGAGATAGAATATATCAGCTTGCCTCTTTGTGAGGTGTTGAGAAAGATTGAGTGCTCAGGCAGCTGCAGGAATCTTGATTTCATATCCCGTTGCCTTGACGGTGTTGATGAGGATGAGGATTTTTCGACAGCCTGGTGTAATGCGATAAGAAGCTCATCGCTTCCGATGAGAAAAGAAGAAAGAGAAAAGCTGACAGGTTTGGGCAGCTTTCTCGGTATGAGTGATCTTCAGGGGCAGATGTCGTTGCTTTCGCTTTTTTACGAAAGCTTCAGTTCTTATTATAAAAAAGCGGACGCTGATTTTGAAAAGTACGGAAAAACATGTATCACTGTCAGTTGCATTGTTGCGACGGGAATATTTATTTTTATTATGTAAGGGTGAATAAAATGGAAGTTGATCTGATTTTTAAAATTGCGGGTATCGGTATAGTTGTTGCCGTGCTTAATCAGATACTCTCAAGAACGGATAAAAGTGAATACGCCATGCTGACGACTCTTGCAGGGATTATTGCAGTTTTTCTGATGGTTATACCTGAAATAAAGGAGCTTTTTACATCGGTTAAGGAAATATTGGATTTCTGATATGCTTATAAAAATTATTGCTCTTGGGTTAATTGGATCCTTTCTTTCGCTGATACTGAAAAGGCATAATAAAGAGCTGCTTCCTTTTTTTGAGCTGGCTGTTGTTATTTCTGCTGCTTTTCTTCTGAAGGATTTTCTGTCGGGTCAGGGGAGTGCCTTGAGGGAGTTGTTTAATGCTTATTCTCAGGGTCAGGAGCTGTTTAACAGCCTTTTTAAAGGTGCAGTTATAACCGTGCTTACAAAGCTTGCTTCTGAGGTTTGTCGGGAAAGCGGAAACAGCCTTATGGGAGATATTATTGAACTTGGAGGAAGAGTGATGCTGATTGCACTTTCGTTGCCGTTTATAACGGAAACGGCACAGGTAGCTCTGTCTTTTGTAAAATGAGAAAGCTTATTTGTCTTATTGCTTCGCTGCTTCTTATTATGAGCCTTTCATTCAAAGCTTTGGCGTTTGAGGAGGATTTGAAAATGCAGTTTGAGGAAAGCTTTTTCGGAAGTCTTGACGGAGAAATAAGTGACATTCTTGAGGAAAACGGAATTTTAGGTCTGGATTACGAAAGTATATTTTCGTCAGGTATTGAGAATATCAAGAATTTTTTCTCTCAGACACTCAAGGATAAGCTTTTTTCTGCCGCAGGTTGGTTTTTTCTTGTGATGTGTCTGATAATGCTGATGAGTGTTTTCTCCTCGGCTTATGATTTTTCTTCTTCAAATGATGTCTTTTCACTTTTTTCGGTTCTGATCATAAGTATTACAGCAGTAGGAAAAATAAGCACCTTTGTCAATTGTACTGTTTCAGCCATAAGCCTTAACAGCAAGCTTATGTTATCTTTCGTGCCGGTTTTTACATTGCTTGTTTCCCTTTCGGGTAATCCTGCATCTGCACTTACATATAACAGTCTTGTTCTTTTTTTCTGCGAAATAATGTCCGCTTTCATGGAGAAAATTTATCTTTGTCTTATCGGTGCATATTTTGCCTTATCCCTTGCTTTTTCACTTAACGGCAGTGTGAATCTTAACCGCTTCGTAAATTCGGTTAACCGTGGCGTAAACCTTATTCTCGGTTTTTCGGCTTCGATGTTTACGGGACTTCTTTCTTTAAAAAATATTCTCTCTTATTCGACAGATTCTCTTTCCGTCAAGGGTGTAAAATTTCTTATGGGGACGCTTATCCCGGTAATCGGTCCGTCACTCAGTGAGGCATATTCGGCGGTGCTCGGAAGTATAAATCTAATGAAGGGTTCTCTCGGAGTAGTTGGGATTTTTGCTCTTATTCTCATAAATATACCTGCTTTATGTGAAGGTGTTATTCACTATGTATTTATGGCTGTTCTTTCCTGCTTTGCCGAGGTTTTAGGCTTATTCAGAGTATCAGAGGTTTTAAGATGCTTTTCATCCTGCGTCAGGATTTTGCTTCTTGTGTGTCTGTTTCAGGTTTTCATTTTATTGATTTCCACAGGTATTATGCTGACATTGAAAGGAATGTAGATGGAAAAGTTTTCACTGTATGTAAAAATCATATGTCTTGTAAGTATCTTGTCAGGAGTGCTTTCTGCACTTATTCCGAAGGGAAGATTGAAAAGTGCTTATCTTTCATTGGCAGGAATAATTCTTTTAAGCTCAATGGTTATGCCTTTTAAGCTGCTTTCGGACAAAAGGACGGAGGTTTTTTCCTTTGATACGGATAAAGCCGGTCAGAGTATTTCCCGGGAGGCTGAAACCGTGCGGACTTCAATTCATGAAAGTATGCTTAAAGAGGAAATTGAAAAAAAGCTTGTATCGGACGGTATAAAGGCATCTGTCACTGTAAGAGTAAAAAATGAAAATCAGAAGCTTTACATAGCAGAATTACATGTAAAAGGTGAGCTGAGCGATGAAGAGAAAAACGTGATAAACGCATATTTTTCAGAAGCTTCTGAAAAACCGCATATAATTTTGGAGGAGGATGAAAATGGCAGAAGCAGTAAAAACCTTCAAAGAAATGACTGACAGGCTTAAGAAGGATAAAAAAGCCTTCATAACTGTTATTATCGGACTTTCGGGAATGTTTCTCATATTGCTGTCTGAGCTGCCTGCTTTCACTTCTACAGAAAAGGCAGATAAGCAAGCTGAAAGCTTTTACAGCAGTCAGGAGCTTGAAGCTGAGGTGGAAAAGCTTATTTCCCGTGTCAGAGGTGCGGGAAAGGTCAATGTTATGCTCACTTATGAAAGCAACGAAGAGAAAATCTTTGCAAAAGATACTGAAACAAGACTTAAAGGCGAAAATGAATCTCAAAACAGCGACAAGCATATTGTTGTCGATTCTGCCGATGGTGAAACTGGGCTTGTTATAAAGACAATATATCCGAAGGTAAGGGGTGTTGCTGTTGTTTGCTCAGGTGGGGATGATCCCGTTGTGAAAAGTGAAATAAGTGCTTTAATTTCAGCACTTTTTGATATTGGTTCAAACAGAATAAGTATTGCCCGAAGGGCAGAACAGGAGTAATTTATGCTTATGAAAAAGAAACAATTGCTTTCGGCAACTTTGGTTATTGCCTTGGGAGCCGCAGTAGCGGTTAACTGGTACTACACTGAAAATCCCATTGACACAACTGCAGAAAACACTACTACTCAGGCTGTCAGCGGAAATCTCGGGGACTCACTTTCTGTGGGCAGCTCATCTGTAAACGGAGAAACCACAGTCGAGGCACAGAGTGTAATGGCCAAGGGAGATTTTTTTGCTTCGGAGCGACTTAAAAGAGAAGAGACCTATGATGAAATAATCGATTCTATTGAAGAAATGGCCGAAGATGAAAACCTTTCTTCCGAGCAGGCGGATAAAATGGAAGCCTTGATTGACAGATATTCAAAAAATATGAAAACACAAAGCGACACAGAAAGTCTCATTTCAGCGAAAACGGGAAGTGACTGTATCGTGGTAATAAATGACGAAGCTTGTCAGGTGATTTTGGAAAAAAATACATTAAATGACACGGTTATACTGCAAATTACGGAAATTATTGAAAAAAATACGAATATTTCTGCAAAAAATTTGACAATAATTGAGGCAAAGTAGTTGTGTGATTTGAAATTTGTGGTATAATGTTTTGGAATATATAAAATACCGTCCTTGTATCTTCAGGGACGAGAGGAAGGTTAAATATATGACAAGACACGAAAGCAGAGAACTTGCATTCATCCTTATTTTTGAAAAGAGCTTTCAGCAGGATATTTCAGTAACTGAGCTTATCGACAGTGCTGTTGAGCTGGAGCTTTTCCCTCACAATGAGTTTGCAGAGGGACTTGCAAAAAAAGTATATCTCAAGCTCGAGGAAATCGATGCCGTAATTGAAGAAAATCTTGTCGGCTGGAGTGCGAAGAGAATTTCAAAGGCAACAAAGGCAATTCTTCGTCTTGCTGTGTGTGAAATGCTTTACAGTGAGGATATGCCTGTAGGTGTTGCTATCAATGAGGCTGTTGAAATTGCAAAGAAGTATGCTTCTGCTGAGGATGCATCTTATATCAACGGTGTTCTCGGTTCAATCGCAAAAAAGCACCTTAACTGAAAGCAAAGATAATTTGAAGAGGTAAAATCAACAGATGTCATCGGTATTAACAGTCAGCCAGATAAATATGTATCTGAAATCCGTTATTGACGGGGATTACAACTTAAAAAATATTTATGTTTCCGGTGAGATTTCAAACTTCACCAATCATTACAGAACGGGCCATTTTTATTTTACGCTGAAAGACGAGAGAGCTTGTGTTAAAGCAGTGATGTTCAGATCTTCAGCCGAAAGGCTTCGTTTTGAGCCTTCAAACGGCATGAAGGTGCTTGTGCGCTGCAGTGCATCACTTTACGAAAGAGATGGCGTTTATCAGCTTTATTGTGAGGATATGCAGCCTGACGGAATAGGTGAGCTTACAATTGCTTTTGAACAGCTTAAGGAAAAGCTTTCAAAGGAAGGACTCTTTTCAGAGGAACATAAAAAGCCGTTGCCTGAGTATCCTGAAAGAATAGGTGTTATCACTTCACCAACGGGTGCGGCTATTGAAGATATCAAAAATGTTCTCTCGAGACGTTACCCGTATGCGGAAATCGTGCTTGCAGGCGTTCTTGTTCAGGGCGAAGGGGCACCGAAACAGATAATCGAGGCAATAAAGCGCTTTGACAGACTTAAATGCTGTGATGTTCTCATTGTCGGACGCGGAGGCGGTTCGATTGAAGATTTATGGGCTTTCAATGATGAGGGCGTTGCAAGGGCAATTTATGAATGTGAAACTCCTGTAATATCAGCGGTCGGTCATGAGGTCGATTTCACTATCAGTGATTTTGTTGCAGATATGAGAGCTCCTACTCCTTCTGCGGCGGCTGAGCTTGCTGCACCTGATTATAAGGAAGTTCTTTACGCAGCTGATAAGATTCTTGACAGTATGACTGATAAGGTGTTAATGACCATTGATAATTACACAATCAGACTTAATGCTTTTGAGAGAGTTATTTATGAGAAAAGCCCGATAAGAACCCTTGATCTTTATACCCAGTGTCTCGATGCGCTGAGTGAAAGAGTTCAGGGACTTATGAAAAGACGGCTTGAGTTTTATGAGAATGCTCTTTCTCACTATGCAATGCAGCTTGAAGCCACAAGTCCGCTTAAGGTTCTCGGCAGAGGCTACGCTATGGTGAAAAATGAGGTTCTTGAGCCTGTTAAATCAGCAGCCAAAATAAATGAAGGCGAAAATATAACTGTAATTATGCGTGACGGTACACTTTCATGTCTTTGTGAAAAGATTGAATTAGATGAAAGCTGTAACGGAAACTGAAAGGAAAATATAAGAAAATGGAAATGTATACACTTGATACGGCAATGATAAGATTAAAGGAAATTGCCGAGGAGCTTGAAAGCGGAGAGCATGATCTTGAGATGTCAATGAAGCTCTACGAAGAAGGTGTGAGAATAATAACCTTCTGTAATAAGGCTCTTTCAAATGCAAAACAGAAAATTGCTGAAATCTCTCAGTATGACGATGAGGAAGATGGAAATGGAGAAGGCATACAGCTTTAAAGAATATATATCGTTAATCAATTCACAGCTTGATTCTTTTATTCCTGAATGTACTTACGGTGAACCCGTTGTGGGTGATGCCATGAAGTACAGCTTAGGCATTGGCGGAAAAAGAATCAGGCCTGTGTTGCTTCTTGAATTTTGCAGAGTTTGCGGCGGTGATGTTGAAAAAGCACTTCCTTTTGCTGCTGCACTTGAAATGATTCACACCTATTCACTTATTCACGATGACCTTCCTTGTATGGATAATGATGATATGAGAAGGGGACAACCCTCCTGTCATATCCGCTACGGTGAGGAATATGCGCTTCTTGCCGGTGACGGACTTCTTACAAGGGCCTTCGGAGTAATTGCACAAAGCAAGCTTGCAAAAGAAAATCCTGCCTGTGCCATTGAGGCTGTATCCGTTCTTTCAGACCTTGCGGGTGTTGAAGGAATGATAGGCGGTCAGACTGTTGACCTTAAAAATGAGGGCAGAAAGGCTTCTCTTGAAACTCTTGAGATTATGGACAGACTTAAAACAGGAGCTCTTATTGTTTGTGCGGCCAAGCTTGGCTGTCTTGCAGCGGGAGCTGACGAGAGTAAAACCTCTGCTGCTGTAACTTTCTGTGAAAAGATAGGACACGCCTTTCAGATAGTTGACGACATACTTGATGTTATCGGTGATGAAGCGGAGCTCGGCAAGCCTGTCGGAAGCGACGGAGAAAGCGATAAGTCAACCTATGTTTCTCTTCTCGGTCTTGAAAAATCCCGTGAGTATGCCGATGAGCTTACAAAGCAAGCAATTGGTGCTCTGGAAATCTTTGGTGAGGATGCGGATTTTCTTAAGGAAATTGCTGAAATGCTTGTAAAACGTAAAAATTAAAAAGGACGATTCAAATGGAATATAAACTCCTTTCAAAAATAAAAACTCCTTCGGATATAAAGTCAATGAGCTTCGAGCAGCTCGGAGGGCTTGCCGAGGAGATAAGATATAAATTAATTGAAACCGTGTCAGACAACGGAGGCCATCTTGCACCTAACCTCGGTGTGGTGGAGTTAACCCTT
>JAZKYQ010000061.1:0-41646 GCA_045612205.1 Acutalibacteraceae bacterium
ACAAGTGAATCTAAACTTACTATCTCGCCATCGTTTCTGTTTTGTCCTGTTCGCTTTTCTTCTAACATTTTCATCACCATATACATTATACCACATATATGACAAAAAGCCCAGCAAAAGCTGGACTTTTTCGACAAGCTGTCAGACTGATGAGAAAGTTGCAAGATGTTCTTTTCTTTGCTCCGAAGGCGTACAAAGGTACTCCGAGAGGGCAAAAAAAGAACAAAACAATGCCAAAACCTTCAAAGCTCGACGCTTTGGAGGTTTTTTATCCTGATTTGTTTATTGTTTAACTTGTGCATTGTTGCTCTTGTGACTTTATCAACAGTATGAAAAAAGACACCCGAACGGGTGTCTCTTTTATATAGCTTTTTTATAAAAAAGTTAAATAAACCGGGAAGACTGAATTTCCGGAAGATATCAGTCTTCCTTTTTCTTGAGGCATACGCCTGCTGTTGCAGTAGCTACACCAAGAGCAACAACTGCGAAAAGAGCTGATGATGTGTCACCTGTATCAGGAGGACATGTTGTTGTTTCACCGGATACTTCTTCATCTGTAGCAACGGGGCCGCAGAAGCCAACATACATGTTAGCAAAGAAGTTAATGAATTCGTTGTCGCCTAATGAACCGAGGAGTGTATCTGCATCGATACCAACAGTTGTAAGACCACCCTTAAGAGTATCAACGATACCTGTGATGATGTCTGTTGTAACCATTGATGAATCGTTAGGAGCAACATCAGTTGCTGTACCTGTTGCAGGCTTCTCTTCGTCAGCGCCGCCGAGAAGTGTAACGATATCGAAGCTGCCTAATGCACTTACGTCAAAGGTTGTCATATCGATACCTGCACCGCCGAATGCGTCAGCAATAACTGAAAGAAGGCCGGGCATTTCATCTGAGCTGATTTCAGCAACAGCTGCTTCAACAACAGAAGCGTCAACGCCTTCGCTGAGAGTGCTTGTAAGCCAGCTGAAGTCGATTGTTGTGCCGAGCTTATCAGAAACTGTATCCTGAGCGTTCTGAAGAGCCTGTTCGATCTTTACCTGAGCGTCAACTTCTTCGTTTGCTTCTTCTTCTTCAACGAATGAGCCGATAATGCCGCCGATATCAAATGAGCCGAGGTCGAGAGAATCAAGTGAGCCTTCACCTGAAACGATACCACCGATAAGATCACCGATACCGCCTACAAGAGCTTCTTCTGCTGAAGCAAAAGCTACGGGCATTGTCATGCATGCGCAAAGAACAACGGTAAGAAGAACACCAATAAACTTTTTCATCTGATCAATCCTTTCATAATATTTATATAAACGGCAAAACACCGCAAATATACATTTTAACCACAATATTATACAATATCTTGTGTATTATTGCAATAGGATTTCACAATTATTTTTTGCTTTTATGTAAAATTATTGCCATGTGACATACACATCAAGACCGTCTACGGTATAATGTCTGCCTTCAACGAGGTTGTTTGACTTAAGGCCTGATACAATACCGCTGAGCATTGCATCGTCCTTCGCAGTGATTCTGCACTTTACAGCAAGCTCTGAGCGGTCTGCAAAGCTTTTGAGCTGACCGGGAACGAAGCCTGTGCACCACCAGTATTTGGTGTATTCTCTTGAGAAAATCGGCTGATCGTTACGGTAACCGGTCATTGACATATAGAGTGCATCGTCGTCGTTAGCAGCATCGTAATGCTCAACCTGTCTGTCAAGAGGCTTTGTATAAACGCCGATTTCCGCACCGATGAATGCAAGACCGTACTGTCCCTTCCAGAACTGAATCATCCAGTCCATATTGTTGTAACGGAACTTGAGTCTCATTGTATCCATATAGATGCTTACAAAGGGAGCTGCTGTGTCAAAGGCTTCATTGTAGCCGAAGTTTCTCTGCCAGGGGTCACCGGCTGTGGTGAAGTACTTACCGTCAACGTCAAGAAGATAACCTGCGATGCCCTTGTCGGCAAGAGAGTTGCTTGCCTTTGTTGTGCCGGGCTGTGTTGTTGTGAGATTTCTTGTTGTTGTAAGGCTTGCCGCATCGGAAGCAAGTGTGGGAAGAGTCAGAGTTGTTGACTCTGTTGTGGGAGCAGCAGTAGTTGTTGTTGCGCCGGGAACCATAGCAAAGGTTGTGATAAGGTTTCCTGAAGCGGTAGTAGCAACTGCACCGGGAATTGTTGTTGCGGCAGGCTTTGTTGACGGAACGTTAAGATCCAGGATCTGCTCTGTGACCGTGGGATAAGCGAAGGTGGGAGTTGTTGTGGAAATTGCCTGAGTTGTGTAGGTAACAGGTGCACTTGTCTGAGCATCAACGTTGTTGTTGAGCATTCTTACTCCCACAAAAGAACCGCCACAAACGAGCAGAAGTGCAACAATTATGAGAATTGTTGACTTGTTTTTAAATTCGTTCATTCTGATCCTCCTGTAAAGTTTTTATTTATATAAAGCCGATTTTAGTTGTTGCCGAAGATGTTTCTGCCCTTGAATACAGGAAGAACATCACTTTCATCTTCATCAGGATCGTCAAAGATTGAGCCTGTCTTCTTTGCAGGAGCCTCAATTACGTCAAAGGACTGTGCGGGGGCTGCGGGCTGAGCAGAAGCAACAGGCTGAACGGAAGCCGGTGCGGGCTGCTGAGCAACGGGCTGAATGGGAGTGAAATCTGCAAAGGAAGCGGGAGCTTTTCCGTCTGAAGCAGCTGCTGCCTTTTCAAAAACTGAAACAAAGCTCTGACCGAAGCGTGTTGAAGCAAAGTCAACTGCTTCCTTGTTAACTGATGAAGTATAACCTGCATCAACGGTTTCTCTTGAAGCCTGGCTGATGAATTCGGGAGCAGCAGCTCTTACAGCACCCTGAGTCTGAACGGGAGCTGCTTCGGGAGCTGATGATGAGCCGAAGCCTGTTGCGATAACAGTAATGAGCATTTCGTCGCCCATATCCTCATCAAAGACAGAACCGAAGATGATGTTTGCATCGGGATGAGTTGCATCGGAGATAAGTGAACCTGCCTGTTCAATCATATCAAGTGACATATCTGATGAGCAGGTAACGTTGATGATAACGCCGCTTGCGCCGTCGATAGCAGTTTCGAGAAGGGGGCTTGTGATAGCCTGCTTTGTTGCCTCTGCAGCACAGTCTGCACCCTTACCGCGACCGATACCCATGTGAGCAAGACCTGCGTCCTTCATAACGCTCTTGATATCTGCAAAGTCGAGGTTGATGTAACCGGGAACCTTGATTGTGTCTGAAATACTCTTAACGCCCTGCCAGAGAACATTGTTTGCCTGACCGAAGGCGTCCTTCATGCTGAGGCTCTTGTCGCCGAGAAGCCTAAGTCTTTCGTTGGGGATAACGTTAAGGCTGTCCACGTGCTTTTCAAGCTCTCTGATACCGTCTTCAGCCTGCTTCATACGTTTTCTGCCTTCGAACTTGAAGGGCTTTGTAACGATACCTACTGTAAGTGCGCCGAGCTCTCTTGCAATTTCTGCAACAACGGGAGCTGCACCTGTACCTGTACCGCCGCCCATACCGGCAGTGATAAATACCATGTCTGTTGAACGGAGTGCATCGGCAATTGTGTCACGGCTTTCTTCAGCAGCCTTCTTACCGATTGCGGGGTCACCGCCTGCACCCATGCAGCCTGTAGCCTTCTCACCGATCTGAATCTTGTGAGTAGCCTTTGAATTTTCGAGAATCTGTCTGTCAGTGTTGATTGAAAGGAATTCAACACCTACGATGCCTGACTCAACCATCTGGTTAACAGCGTTACCGCCGCCGCCACCGACACCTACAACTTTGATCTGATTATAAGCGATGTTTTCGTTGTCCATAATGAAGCCCATTGTACTTCCTCCTGTTATAAAATTTTATTGTTAAATTACGAGTGTTTTTATGCCGGTGCCTATAATTAGGCACAATAACTTATTATCTTTGTAATTATAGCACGGCTTTACAAAAAATACAATAACAAATGTGTATAAGATTTGATTTTTTTGATAATTTTTTTGTAAAAAAAATAAAATAATTCAAGAAAAAAGTCACCGCAGAAAAAAATTCGGCAGTGACCCTGATATTATTGAATTTCTATTCCTCCGGGCATAAAGGGGGCAGGCTCAAATCTCATATCGATATAACCGCCCTTACCCTTTGCATCAACCTGGGCAATAATTCCGCTTGCATAAGGAATCTGCTCCTCAAGGTTCTTGCAGTCTCCGAGATAAACCGCAATTTTATCCTTGTATATCACGCGGACATTATCCGTATCCCTGAGCTCAATTACAGCTGAATTCACAACTCCGCTTTTATCAAAGCCGGCAACAATCCTCTGCATAAGCTCGTATCTTTCACGGTTGCTTTCATTGGGCTTATAGATATCACCCTCGGAAAATTCCTGATACTCAAAGCCGTCTATTCTGTAAAGGCCCTCGTCTAAAGATTGCTTCGTCACCGAAACAACCTTTCCGTCGGTATCAAGAGTAAGACTCTGAGAATCACCTGAAATGATGTACTTATCTGCAGTTGATCTGATTGTGAGAATAACCGTATCGGGAAGCTGTCTTTCAAGCTTGACATCCTTGATGTAGGGAAGCTTTTTGGTAAGCTCTCTTTTGACCTTACTCTCTCTGAGTGAAAGCATATTCTTACCCTTGAGAACACCCGCCGCCTCGTATATTTCTTCGGGAGTGTAAATACTCGAGCCGTCAATGATGATGTTTTCTATCAGCGCTCCTCTGTTATAACAGTAGATGCCCATAAAAAACAGCACAAAGGCAATTACAACTGCTATGGGAGCGGCATTTTTAAGCATCATTTTTCTGCGCTTGCTTGCACTGTGCTCACGGCTTATCTCATCGTGATTTTCACCCTCACGGGAACGCCTTCTGTAATCCTCACGGGATTTAAGAAGCTCCTCTCTGTGCTTTTGCTTTTGTCTTGCATCATCACGCATATCTCTGCCTGTGGGAGTTCTTGAGGCAGACTGACTCTTATTCTGTGAGCTTTTCTGTGAAGAAGTGCTTTTCTTTGCCTGAGAAGGCTTCTTTGAGCCGTTCTTTGCAGATGACGTGCTTTTCTTAGTCTGAGAAGGTGACTTTTCAGAAGGAGTGCCTTCACTTATAAAGCGACGCTCGTCAGCTGATTTCGAGGGAGATTTTTTGTTTTTTGCTGTATTCTTCGAGGAAGATGCTGATTTTTTTGACGCACCCTTTTTGCCGTTTTGCGGCTTCTTCTGCGTGCTCTGCCTTTTAGCCGCATCGGAATTCTGTGTCGGTCGGTTGTAACCGCCGCTGCTTATAGGTGTCCAATCGGAAGAGCTGACATTTTTGACTTCTCCCCCATTGGTATTATATTTTCCCAAGGCATCAAATATATTGCTGTTTTTTTCTTCCAAAAATTTCACCACCTTTATTATGGGCCGAGCGTAAGCTTCCGAAGGAACCTCTTACTGCTACTTACTACTTACTACTTACTACTTTCCTGTACACATCCGCACCGATACCTCTCAGGCATTTCTCGATGCTCTGGTAGCCTCTGTCAATATGATAGACCGAGGAAATGCGTGTAATGCCTCTTGCCGCAAGTCCTGCAACAACAAGAGCCGCACCGCCTCTTAAATCGGGACATTCAACCTCTGTGCCGTAAAGTGACTCTACTCCTTCAATGAGTGCAACCCTGCCCTCAAGCTTGATTTTTGCACCCATTCTCACAAGCTCGCCAACGTGCTTGAAGCGTCCCTCAAAAATATTTTCAACTATTACGCCGTTACCCTTTGCAAGACAGGACATAGCCATAACCGGTGCCTGAGCATCCGTAGGAAATCCCGGATAAGGCAAGGTACGGATATCCTTCAGAGCAAGAGGACGTCTGTTCATTTTTATTCTTATATTCGTGATATTGTCACATATTTCACACCCTGCACCCTCAAAAAGAGGAAGCACCGTGCGGTAATCGGCAGTGTTCGTGTTATTTATCAGCACATCACCGCCTGAAGAAGCAACACAGCAAAGATAAGTAACTGCGGCAATTCTGTCGGGAATGACACTGTGCACTGCACCGTGGGCTTTTTTAACCGCATCAATGATAACAGTCCCCTGACCGGTCACCTCAACCCTGCAGCCGCACTTACACAGAAAGTCGGCAAGGTCGCTTATTTCAGGCTCTCTTGCGGCATTGAGAATAACCGTTCTGCCCTCACCTAAAGCACAGGCAAGAATAATGTTCTCAGTTGCACCTACACTCGGAAAGGAAAGACTGATAACGGTGTTCTTGTAATTACCCTCTCTTCTGCAGTCAATATGACCTCTGCTTTCGTCAACGGTAACACCCATTTCACGAAGAGAGGAAATATGAAGATCTATCGGGCGAAGTCCTATTTCGCAGCCCCCGGGAGAGGAAAGCCTGACCTGACCGGTTCTTCCGAGAATTGAGCCTAAAAACACAATCGACGAGCGCATTTCACGCATAAGACTGTCGGGTATACTGTGACGGGAAACAAACCTTGAATCAACAGTTACCGTACTGCCCTGCCTTTCGACCTTACAGCCGAGATGAGTCAGTATGCTTATTGCGGCACTTACATCGGTAAGGTCGGGACAGTTGTGTATCTCGCTTATTCCGTCAACAAGCACCGTTGCCGCAAGAATGGGCAAGGAGCTGTTTTTTGAGCCCTGAAGCCGTATTTCACCTTCAAGACGTCTGCCGCCTTTTATAACAATAGTATCCTGCATAAAAATCACGCCTTTCACCCCATTTTATGCGAAAAGCGGATTTTTTGTGAGAAAAGTTATTTAATAAGAGCGATAACCTCGTCGGCAATTCTGTCCTTTGCATCAAGGGTGCTCATTGCCTTGGCTGAAGCTTCAATGCTCTTTCTGAATTCATCATCCTTTGTAAGCTTGTCAAAAAGCTCCTGCATCTTTTCCTTTGAAAAATCCTTTTCCTCGATAAGAAGAGCCGCATTTCTGTTAACAAGAGCCATGGCATTGTGGTACTGATGATTTTCGGTAACATTAGGTGAAGGTATAAGAATTGAAGCCTTACCCATTGCCTGAATTTCAGAAAGACTGCTTGCGCCTGAGCGTGAAACAACAACATCAGCCGCAGACATGCATCTGTGCATATCGCTTATGTATTCACGGATTTCAACGTTTGACTTGTTTTCATAATCAACGCCCTTTTCCTTGAGCTTATCACCGAACCAGAGTCCGTACTGACCTGTTGCGTGAAGGAAGTAAAGCTCCTCATTGTCACAGTTATCTGCGATGATATCGAGCATAGCGTTATTGATTGTGGTTGCACCGAGAGAGCCGCCCATTGAAAGAATAAGCTTCTGATTATCCTTTACACCAAGCTCTGCACGGCTTATATCTCTGTCAGCTCTGAGCATCTCGCCTCTTACGGGAAGGCCTGTGAGAATGGCAGGATTCTTGGGAGTCATGTGCTTTTCAGCTTCCTTTGCCGTGAGCATTACCTTGTCAACAAGCTTTGCAAGAGCCTTGTTTGTGATGCCCGGATAAGCATTCTGCTCATGAATTGCAGTGGGAATACCCATTTTTGCCGCCATACGCACAACAGGGCCGCTTACATAACCGCCAAAGCCCACTACCACGTCGGGCCTGAAGCTTTTGAGAATCTTTTTGATTTTACCGTTACAGGTAAGAAGATACCAGAGAGTTCTGAGATTTCTGAATATATCCGCTATAGCAAAGGAACGGATAAAGCCTGAAATTTTGATGGTTGTAAAATCAAAGCCTGCATCGGGCACAAGCTTTGCTTCCATTCTGTCCTTTGTTCCCACAAAGAGAATTTCAGCGTCAGGATAACGCTCTCTTACAACACCTGCAACTGCAAGTGCGGGATTGATATGTCCGCCGGTACCGCCGGCAGCAAAGAGAATTTTCACAATAATCTCTCCTTATCTTCTTAAATTTTAATGTTCTAAATTTTTTCAATGTTACAGTCCCTTGAAACACAAAGCACAACTCCCATCTGGGCAAGAAGCACAAGAAGAGCCGTTCCGCCGTAGCTGAAAAAAGGAAGGGAAATTCCCGTGTTGGGAAAGATATCCGTAACAACAAATATATTGAATATAACCTGAATGCCCACCTGAATCATAATTCCCGTAACAAGCAGAGCACCAAAGTAATTTCTGCATTTAAGTGCAATGTAACAGCCTCTTGCAATCAGCGCCGCAAAAAGAATAAGCACTGCTGCCGCTCCCACAAAACCGAGCTCCTCGCAGATTACGGGAAAGATAAAGTCATTCTGCGGTTCGGGGATATAGAGCTGCTTTTGCATTGAATTGCCAAGACCTACTCCGAGAAAGCCTCCCGACCCGATGGCATAAAGACCGTTTAAGGTCTGATATCTGCTGTCAGCATCGGCGGTGTCCTTATTTATGAAGGACTCGATTCTGCTTGAAGCAAAGCCGAAGCCTTCGAGTATCTCAGGCTTTAAAAGCACAAGGGTAACAGCTGCCGCAACAGCAGCAAAAACAAAGGCAAAATATCTGCCCTTTGCGCCCGAAATCCAGAGCATCATAACTCCCACGCTGAAAAGAAGGATCGTGCATGAGTAATGACTTTCAAGAAAAACGAGTCCGCAGAAAACACAGATTACCGACGCAAGAAGCACACACGCACGAAAGCAGGTTGTTCCGAAGGAAAAGAACCTTTCTTCCCCACGGGTCAGTCCGTCTCTGCCCTTTTCAAGGCGGATATGCTTATTTGTTTTGCTCATAAGAGGCTGCTGCATTATGTTTATCATATATGCAAGAACTATTATAAGAGCAAATTTTGCAAACTCTGAGGGCTGAAGCTGAACAGGTCCGAGACTTATCCAGCGCTTTGTCTGACTGTCCGTGGCACCGATGTTGAGTATCAGAGTCAGAACAAGAAGTCCCACCGTGCTGAAAAACACAAAAAGTGCCGGTCTGCCGTTGAGAAATTTATAGTCCACCTTTGAAAGCACAGCCATACACAAAAAGCCTATGAGACCTCGCTGAAGCTGTGAATACAAAAGCACCTCCGAGCCACCCTTGTTGGCTTCGGAAAAAGCATAGGATGCGGAATACATCATAATGATTCCGAAGGTGAAAAGCACAAGCACAAGACAGAGAAATACATAGTCAATGCGTCCCTGAACAAAATATGCGCCGAAGCTTTTATTTATCCTGTTTTTTAATGTCCCTGCAGCATTTTTACGTCCCGATGCCGACATGGACATAGGAAACCACCTTTATACTGTGAAATACATAAGAGCAACACCGATTGCGCAACCGATTACGCTTACAAGTGTGAACACTACAACGATCTTGTTTTCGTTCCAACCGCACATTTCAAAATGATGATGAATAGGAGCCATTTTGAAGACCTTCTTCTTGCGGATCTTGATTGAACCGATCTGAATAACGTCACTCATAGCCTCGATAACATAAACGATACCTACAGGAAGAAGGATAAGGGGGCACTCAATTGCATAAGCAAGTGCAACAACAAGACCGCCAAGGAACATTGAGCCTGTGTCGCCCATCATAACCTTTGCAGGATAATGGTTCCATACGATGTAACCGCAGCAGCCGCCTGCAAGAGCTGCACCGAGGATGCCGACAGAAGTATTCTTCATAAGAAGGCCCATCACACAGAAGGCAACACCTACGGGAATTGTTACGCTGCCGCAAAGGCCGTCAATACCGTCAGTGAAGTTAACTGCATTGATTGCACCGTAGATTACACATACACCGAAGATGAAGAAGAAAATCATCCCGGGGATGCTGTCAAGAGCAAGCTTGCCGTAGAAAGGAATGTACATTCCTGTGCTGTCACTGATTGCAAGTGAAGCAAGGTAGCCTGCAATGATAAGAACCTGAGGAATTGTCTTCTGGATTTCGGTAAGGCCGAGATTTCTCTTTTTAACAACCTTGATGTAATCATCGGCAAAGCCTACAAGAGCGAAGCAGAAGGCCATAAGGATACCTGCAAAAAGTCTTGTCATCTGCTGAGTGCGAAGAACATCAAGACCTGAGAAGGCGTCAAAGCCTGTCACCTTGCAGATAATAAGAGTAAGAGCTGTTATAACAATGATACCGATAATGAACATAATGCCGCCCATTGTGGGTGTGCCCTGCTTTTTGGCGTGCCACTTGGGACCGATGTCCATAAGGATATTCTGACCGAATTTAAGCTTGTGAAGCACGGGGATAAGGAAATACCCGAGCACTGCCGTCACCACAAGGGACAGCACAAAACTGATTGCAACTGCGATAATACTGTTCATTTTAAAACATTCCTTTCAATTTATCTTTCACAGAAAAAGCCCGCTCAATTTTTCTTAAGCAGCTCTTTCACGATTTCCCTTTCATCAAAGGGCAGCTTCACGTCACCGATCTGCTGACTGGTTTCGTGCCCTTTTCCTGCAAGGAAAATAATATCATTCTTTTTCGCCCTTTTCAAGGCATATTCGATAGCTTTTTTCCTGTTTTCGTGAATAAAGAGGGATTTTTTGCTTTTTTTCATACCTGAAACGATATCTTCGATGATTTTTTCGGGTTCCTCGAAGCGAGGATTGTCACTTGTGATGACAATCACATCGGAAAGCTCACCGACAATTTTTCCCATTTTACCCCGTTTTTCTCTGTCGCGGTTTCCTCCGCAACCGAAAACAGTAATAAGCCTGCCTTTTTTTATGCTATTGAGAAACAAAAGGCTCTGTCTTAAAGAATCCTCCGTATGGGCATAATCTATTATAACAGAAAAATCCTTGTTCAATGCAAGAAATTCCATTCTGCCCTTTACGCTGTAAAACTGTCTGAGACCTTCAGCACATTCGTAAAGGCTCAGCCCCAATTCAAGGCAGGTGCTGATTGCCGCAAGTGAATTTGCAACATTGAATGCTCCGGGAGTGCGAAGCTTTATTCTGTGGATGAGACTGTCTCCGACAAAAGCGTAATTCGTCTCCTGCTCCTTGTAGTCGATACACTTTGCCGTATAGGTTGCACCGTTACTGCAAAGTGAATAGGTGATTTTTCTTCCTGTTGACTCCTTGATAAAATCCGAAGCTGAGCCGTCGTCAAAATTGATAACGGAAAAGTCCGTGCTTTCAAAAAGCATCAGCTTGGCTTTCTTGTAATTTCCCCTTGTTTTATGATAATCAATATGGTCATCCGTAAGATTGGTAAAAACTGCACCTTCAAACCTAAGCCCATAAAGCCTTTGCTGAACAAGCCCCTGGGAGGAGGCCTCAATCACACAGAACTCTCCGCCCGATTCGCTGATTTCCTGAAGCATTCTGTGAAGCTCAAAGCAGTCGGGAGTTGTCATAACCGACTCACTTTCACTTTTACAGGTATTGTTACTGACGGTGCTTATCAGTCCGCAACGCTTTCCCGCAACGGTAAGAATGTTGTGAATCATATAACAGGTTGTGGTTTTCCCGTTTGTTCCCGTCACACCGATAAGACGAAGCTTTTTATGACTGTTACCGAAAAAGAAGGCACACAACTTCGCATAAGCCTTTCTCGTGTCCTCAACAACAATACAGCCTTCACATACCTCTTTATCGCTGAGCACCAGCTCTGCACCCTTTGAAAGAGCGTCTTCAACAAATCCGTAAGCCCTTTCGTGACAGACAAAAATTGTTCCTTTCCTGCATTTTCTTGAGTCGTCCGTAATATATTTTATGTCCTTATCCTCACCTTTATACGATATATCAATTGCTCTTAATAATTGAGAGATAAGCATATTTTTCCTCCGTTAATCTGCCTGGGTTTCTTTGTTTGAAAAATAAACAGTCAGGGTTGTGCCTGTTTTCACAACAGTACCCTTTTCTATGCTCTGACTGTAGGAAATGACCGCAGATTCCTCTGCAGGTCCCGAAAAAATCACATTCAGTGAATTTTCAGCCGCAAGGTCGTTTACCTGGCTGACTGTTTTACCGCAGAAGTCAGGCACCGTAACATCGGTGCATTCTTCAGCGTTATCTGTATAGACGGTTATGATTCCGCCCTTCGGTATTTTCTGTCCTGCCTCGGGGAACTGCGAAACAACGGCTTCTCCCGAGCCGGAGCTTTTAAAAACAAAGCCGAGGCTTTCTGCTAAATTTCGTGCCTGCCACAATATAAGGCCGTTAAGCGAAGGTACCTGAGCGCTGATTTGTTCAAGCTCCTTTTCCGTATACTGCGGCTTCACATCAAGATAATTAAGGGTGCTTCTCAGCACTTCCTTTGCAACGGGAGCTGCAAGAGCGCCGCCGCTTGTAAGATATCCCGACGGACTGTCAACACCGATAAGCACGCATACCTTCGGATCATCAGCAGGAGCAAAGCATAAAAATGAGGCTATATATGTGTTACTGCCTGAGTCAAGCTTCTGCGCCGTGCCTGTTTTACCGGCAACACGAAAGCCTTCAAGGTAGGCATTTTTACCCGTACCCTCACTTACAACAGACTCCATCATTGAACGGACAACAGCCGAGGTTTCCTCGCTTATGACTCTTCGCCTTACTGTCGGCTTCGTTTGCGAAATCACATTGCCTTCACTGTCAACAATTTTGCCGACAAGATAAGGCTTCATAAGCTTTCCGCCGTTTGCAATTGCCGATGCCGCAGAAACAAGCTGTAAGGGAGTGATTCTTACACTCTGACCGAAGGAGGTGCTTGCCAGGTCAACAATTGACATTTTGTCTCTTCGGTGAACAACGGAGATGCTTTCATTTGCCGCATCTATGCCTGTTCTTTCCGTAAAGCCGAAAAGCTCAAAATATTTGTAGTAATTCTCCACACCGAGCTTCTGCCCGAGGGAGATAAAGAATGTATTGCAGGAATTCATCAGCCCCTGACAAAGAGTCTGACTTCCGTGAGCTCTGTGATTTGCACAATGGTAAACCGTATCGGCAACACGGATTGACGAGGTGCAGTTATGACCCGTATTTTCCGTTGCGACACCCTCTTCCAATGCTGCCGAAAGAGTGAAAATCTTAAAGGTTGAGCCGGGCTCATAGTTGCCGGTGATGCAAAAGCTGTTCCACTGCTCAAAGAGAAGCTCCGAATATTTTACGCTGTACTCTGTTGTGCCCTTTGTAAGCCCTTCAAGAGAGGATAAATCCGCATCAGCGGAAAGCTCACGGGGGTTGTTAAGGTCAAAATCAGGCTTGTCGCTCATCGCAAGAATCTCGCCCGTATCAACATCGGCAACAATCCCGTAAACGCCCTTCGCCTTTGTCCTTAAAAGAGCCTTTGAAAGAGCGTTTTCAAGATAGGTCTGTATGTTTTTATCTATCGTCAGCACTACTGCGTTGCCTTCAACGGGATCAATAAGGGTTTCGTACCCCGAGGAAATTTCATTCCCTCTTGAATCTCTTACGCTCAGCAGTCTGCCGTTCTCACCCTTAAGGGTATCGTTGTAATAGCTTTCTATTCCCGTTTCACCGTCACCGTCGGCATTGACAACACCGATAAGACTTGAGGCAAAATTGTTGTCGGGATAGATTCTCACATTGTCGTTTTCGTAATAGAAGTAGTCCGACATGTCAAGCACTTTTTCCTGCGAGATTTTATAAGGCTGTGAGAAAAGCTCCTCAAGGCTTTTTCTTTCTTCAACGGTGATGTTTTTTCTTATTCTCACGTCAGGACTCGAGCTTCTTTCAAAATGCTCACGGATTTTTTCACTTTCAACTCCGACAATCACACAAAGTCTTTGTGCAAAATAAGAAAAGCATTTTTCCTTTTCTTCAGGGTACTTTTTTAAGGCTATATTCAGCTTATAGCTGTTTACGCAGAGGTTCCACGATGAGGTGCTTGTCACAAGAGGAGTCATATTGCGGTCATAAACCGTACCTCGCACGGCTCTTATTACAGTGTCACGAAGCTGATTGTCAGCGGCAATCTGCCTGTACTGCTCACCCTTGACGGTCATAATATATCCTACACGCCCGAGGCAGACAAACAAAAGCACCGCAATCATAAAGCCTGTAAGCACAATCACTCTGAAGCCGAAGGCTCCCCTGACTCTTCTTTTGGCAATATCCTTACGGATAATCTGTTTATCTGAAGCTTTACGCTGTATGTTATCTCTTTGCAATACTTCAGCTCCCCCGGAAATGATATAGTTTTATAAAGTCAAAACAGGGGCTGATGAACAGTCCCTTGTTTTAATCTTACACGAAATTTATATTCATTTCCGTCGCTTTTTATTATTGATACAAAGAGATTTCGACTTCTCTTGATCTGTTCTTTGCTACCTTTACAAGACCGAGCTGTTCTTCAGCGATTTTTTCAATATTGACATTTTCCATCATATTATTAAGCTGAAGCTTGAGCTGATTATTTTCCTCAAGGCAAAGCTGATAGCTTTCCTCTGCCTTTTCAAGTGCTGTCTTTGCCTCATAAAGCTGTGCACGGGTAACCCCTGCAATAAGGAGCATTGAAGCAAACAATGCAAAAATTACCGTTACCTTTGCAAGAGCAATCTTGAACTTTCTCTTATTTTCACGGATTACCTGCTCTTTTGACTTTTTATGCTTATGTATAGGCGGCTGCTGTTTTTTTGCAGGTGCCTGATATGGTCTTGGCGAAGGTGCTCTTCTGGGAGCTGTGTTACCTGTGTGCTCAGGCTGAACAACATAATCGTCAAAAATGTCATTGTACTTATAAGCGTACTGTGCCATTCAGACTCCACCTCTTCCTTTACTTTCAACGAATTTTTTTGATACATCTGAGCGTTGCACTGCGTGAGCGAGGGTTTACCTCAATTTCCTCATCACTCGGAAGCACCTTTTTGAAGGGAAGCTCTCCCTCAGGTGTCTTTCCGCAGATGCAGATAGGAGCGCTCTTAGGGCATTCACAGCCCTTGCAGAATTCCTGAAACGCTTTTTTAACTATTCTGTCCTCAAGGGAATGGAAGGTAATAATTGAAAGCCTTCCGTCCTCATTAAGGCAGGAGAACATCTCTCCGAGAGTGTTTTCAATCTGCTCAAGCTCTTTGTTTACCTCAAGACGGATTGCCTGAAAAACTCTTCTTGCCGGATGGCCGCCTGTTCTTCTTGTGGCGGCAGGGATGCTGTTTTTGATTATCTCTGCAAGCTCGGTTGTTGTCTCAATTTCCTTTTCGGCTCTGAGAGTAACAATGCTTCTTGCAATTCTTGAGGCAAATTTTTCTTCACCGTAAACACGGAAGATTCTTGTAAGCTCACCCTCGGAGTAAGTATTTACTACATCGTAAGCTGAAAGACCCTCCTTGCTCATTCTCATATCAAGAGGAGCGTCATTGTGAAGTGAAAAGCCTCTGTCGCTTTTATCAAGCTGATGAGAGGAAACGCCGAGGTCAGCCATTACACCGTCAACCTTATCAATGCCGAGATTGTTAAGGATGCTTCTGAGCTCAGAAAAGGGAGAATGCACAACCGTTACATTCGGTTCGTTTCCTATTCTTTCTTTTATAACTTCTATAGCCTCGGGGTCACGGTCAATTGCAATAAGTCTGCCCGTGCCTTCAAGGCGCTTTAATATTTCACGGCTGTGTCCCGCACCACCGCAGGTGCAATCGACATAAATGCCGCCTTTTTTTATATCCAGCGAATCAACAGTCTCATTGAGAAGGACGCTTATATGTGAAAATTCCATATTACTCTCCTTCTATGCCGAGGAACTTGCCTTCGCTCATCATCTGACGGTAAACATCTGCTTCCTTTTCAACTGCGGTTTCGTCCTCGGAGTTGCTCATGCACATCTTTTCAAGGTAAGCCTCATAAGCCTCAGGGCTCATAACCTCAACATAAGAGCCGAAGCCGACGAAAATGCACTGCTTTTCAAGACCTGCTTTTTTTGCAATGACACCACTTATTGAAATTCTGCCCTGGTTATCGTAAGAGGCTGTGCCTGTGCCGAGATAAATCTGGGCAAGCAGAGCTCTTTTCTTTGCAAGGTTAGTAATTCCGTTAACGGGATCCTCGAACTGCTTTTTGAATTCGCTTTCACTGTAAAGCTGAATGGAAGGGCACTCTTTTGATGCGTAGAGCTTATAGTAGATATTTTCGCCAAGCTCTTCACGGAACTTAACGGGAACAAAGACTCTGTTCTTTGCGTCCATATTATGCTCATAAGTACCGACAAACATAAAAAGCACCTTCCTTTCCTGAAAATGAAACTTGAGCGGAAAACGGATTTTCACCACGAAAAACCACAAATCCACTCTGAGATTTACCAATTCACCACTTTTAGTGTGTTTTTATTATAATCTTACCTTTTTCAATTGTCAATGGGTAAAGTAAAGTTTTTGAAGGATTTTTTGAAAAAAAGGCATAAAAAATAAGACCACGGTCACCCGTAGCCTTACTTCTTCATTTTTCATTGTTACTTATTGCCTGAGAGTGAAGCAAGCCTTACGCCCTCCATAGCGTCCTTTGCATAATATGTTGCACCGATCATATCGGCGTATTCCTTTGTAAGCACTGCACCGCCTACTATGGTTTTTACCTCGGGAGCTTCCTTTTTAAGAAGCTCAACGGTGGCCTTCATATGCTCAACGGTGGTTGTCATAAGTGCGGAAAGGCCCACAAGCCCTGCACCGCTTTCCTTTACCGCTTCAAGAATCCTTCCGGGAGCAACATCCTTGCCAAGGTCAACTACCTCAAAGCCGTAATTTTCCATAAGCACCTTTACAATGTTCTTGCCGATGTCGTGAATGTCACCCTTTACCGTTGCAAGGACAATTTTTCCTTTGCTTTCCTGCTTGCTGTCACCCATTTTCGCCTTGACTGCGTCAAAGGCACGGGAAGCCGCTTCGGCACTCATAAGAAGCTGAGGAAGGTAAACCGTCTTATTCTCAAAGCCTTTCCCAACCTCGTCGAGGGCGGGAATAATCTTATCATTGATAACCGCCATAGGCTCAGTTGTTTCAAGAAGTGCCTTCGCCTTTTCAAAAGCAGGCTCTCTCATTCCCTTGACGATAGCACGGATAAGATCATCGGCACTTTCGCTCTGCTTTTCGCCTTCCTTTTTAACTGCAGTAAGCTCATTTTCACTTGCAAAGGCGATATAATCCACACAGCCCTCATCAAGCCCCTTAAGTGCACAAAAGCTATGGTAAGCCTGCATCATTGAAACGGAATTGGGATTCATAATCGCACAGTCAAGACCTCTTTCAAGTGCGAGAGAGAAGAAAAATGAATTGACAACGTCTCTCTGCGGAAGTCCGAAGGAAATATTTGACACACCAAGACTCGTCTTGACACCAAGCTCCTTTTTAATAAGCTCAACGCTTTCAAGGGTCACCTTTCCGCTGCTTTTGTCAGAGGAAACCGCCATTGCAAGAGGATCAACGATAATGTCCTTACGGTCAATGCCGTGCTTTTCGCATTCAAGGACAATATTTCTTGCAATTTCAAGTCTGCCCTTTGCAGTTTCGGGGATACCCTTTTCGTCAATTGTAAGTGCAATAAGCACTCCGCCATACTTTTTGACAAGAGGAAGGATTTCTCTCATGCTCTCCTTTTTGCCGTTGACGGAATTGATGAGAGGCTTGCCGTTGTAAAGGCGCATGGCCTTTTCAAGGGACGAAGCCTTAACCGAGTCAAGCTGTAAAGGAAGGTCAAGCACGGTCTGCAGAGCCTTCACGCTGTCGCAAAGCATCCTGTCCTCGTCAATTTCGGGAAGTCCCACATTAACGTCGAGAATGTGCACTCCCTTTTCCTGCTGCTTGACACCCTCGGCAACAATGTAATCAATGTCACCTCTGCGAAGAGCATCCTTGAACTTAGGCTTGCCGGTAGGATTGATTCTCTCACCGATGAGCACAGGCTGAGCTCCGATTTCAACAGCATGAGTATAGGATGAAACAAGGGTGTGATTTTTCTTTTCAGCCTTTCTGAAGGTAATGTCCCTTGTCTTTTCAACTGTCTCTTTAATATATTCGGGAGTTGTACCGCAGCATCCGCCGAGAATGCCCACTCCCATCTGTGCAATTTCTGCCATAATATCGGAAAATTCTTCTGCATCAATATCAAAAACAGTCTTTCCGTTTTCACTTCTGGGAAGTCCTGCATTGGGGCTTACCATAACGGGAAGTGAAGAAAATTCAAGATACTTCTTTATTACGGGAAGCATCTGCTTTGGCCCGAGTGAGCAGTTCATACCGATTACATCAACTCCGAGACCCTCAAGAAGTGCAATCATCGCCTTGGCATCGGCACCCGTCATCAGTGTACCTCTTTCGTCAAAGACGTTGCTTACAAAAATCGGAAGTGAGGAGCCTTCCTTTGCACCGATAACCGCCGCCTTTGTTTCGTAGGCATCGTTCATTGTTTCAATTATGATAAGGTCAGCCTTGTTCCTTTCAGCTTCAAAAGCCGCCTTACGGAAAACCTCTACAGCATCCTCAAAGGAAAGGTCACCCAGTGGCTCGAGCATCTTGCCTGTCGGACCCATATCAAAGGCAACAAAGCACCTGGTCTTGTCACCGTCAAAAAGCTCAATTGCCTTTCTCGCATTTCTGATTGCGGCGGCAATGATTTCCTTGTAATTATCAAACTTCAGACTGTTGGCACCGAAGGTGTTGGCGGAAATGATATTACTTCCGGCCTTAAGATAATCAAGGTGGATATCCGTTATGATTTCAGGATGAGAGAAGTTCCATTCCTCAGGTTTCTCCCCTGCCCTGAGCCCTCTTTGCTGAAGGAGTGTGCCCATTCCTCCGTCAAAGTAAAGTCTTGTTTTATTGAGAAATCTTTTTATATCCATCGTTTATTCCTCCTTGATTCCGATAAAAGCCGTAACCGACTTGACAGGTGTCATAAAAAACGAATCTGTGAGAGTTATACCCACCGACCTCTGAGCATCGAGAAAGTCAAGCACCTCTTTCTGATGCCTGAGCTCCACCCCGCCGTAGCCGGGACTGAAGCGAGGCTTTGTCACCTTACCTGCAGTAATTTCAGCATTGATTTTGTCGCACCAGCATTCGATACAGGATGAACCGATTGCACTTATCACCATTGCCATAACGGGGTCAAGATGCTTATAGCGAAGCGCAAGCCTGTCAATGCCGAGCCCTGCCGTTGCGGCAAAAACATAGGCACTTTTACAGCCTTGCATATTTTTACAAAGACTTGCACTTGTGATTTTACCGAAGTCAAACTCAAGCGTGTCGTCACCGAGAAAGCTGACTGCGGATTTTCTCCACACAGCCTTGAAGGAGCATTCCTTTTCCACCTTTTCAAGGCATTCAAGGTAAAGCTCTTCAAGCTCCTCATTCAGGGAATCGGCCTTGCATCCCATAAAGCGCAAAGCCTGATTTTTATCGCAACCGACCTCGTCAAAGGTTGCTGAAGAAAATGAAAGTATGTTTTCACTCATAATTACAGATTGTCCGCCAACATTTCATCAGCGGACATCCTTTCAATCTTATTTTATAATAGCGCTGACGTTTTCCATAATCCTTTGGGCAACATCGGGCTTGTTCATTGAGTAAACGTGAACTGCTCTTACACCGTTTGCGTAAAGGTCAATTATCTGCTCTGTTGCATAGGCAATACCTGCCTGCTTCATTGCTTCGGGATTGTCACCGTAACGGTCAACGATTCTTATAAAGCGCTGAGGAAGTGCCGAGCCTGAAATACGGCAGATACGCTTGATTGACTTCGGATTAGTCACGGGCATAATTCCTGCAACAACGGGAACATCAATACCTGCTTTTCTTGCTCGGTAGATGAAATTGTAAAGCAGATTGTTGTCAAAAAACATCTGTGTTGTCAGAAACTCACAGCCGGCATCAACCTTTTTCTTAAGGTTTTCCATATCGTCAATTGAGCTGTTGCTTTCGGGATGGCTTTCAGGGTAGCACGCACCACCGATGCAAAAGCCTCCGAACTCCCTGATTTCAGCAGTAAGCTCACTTGCGTAATGATAATCCAGGTGATCTCTGCTCATTCCCTCGGGAATGTCACCTCTTAAAGCAAGGATATTTTCAATTCCCTTTGATTTAAGAAGCTCAAGCTGTTGTCTGATTTCTGCCTTTGTTGATGAAACACAGGAAAGGTGTGCAAGCACGGGAACGTCGTACTTATCCTGAAGGTTACCTGCAATTTCAGCAGTAAACTGCGATGTGCCGCCACCTGCACCGTAGGTTACGGACATAAAGTCAGGACTCAGCACGGCAATCTTCTCCGTTGCGATTCTTACGCTTTCAAAGGTGTCCGTTGTTTTCGGAGGAAACACCTCCATAGAAAGTGTCGGCTTGTCACTTTTTATGATATCTATTATTTTCATTTAAATTCCTTCTTTCAGGAGTCGGGGGTATAGTCGCTTATGCTCGGCCCTTTGGCCCTTTAGCCCTCGACCCTTACTACTTACTACTTGCTACTCACTACTCAGTTCTTAAGTGAATGCATCGGAGCAGGGATTCTGCCGCCGCGCAGAACAAAGTTCTCGCTTGAAAATTCGTGTACGGGCATAACGGGAGCTGAGCCTAAAAGGCCACCGAACTCAACCATATCGCCCACCTTCATACCTACTGCAGGGATGATTCTTACTGCAGTTGTTTTTGTATTTACAACACCGATGGCTGATTCGTCTGCGATGATAGCGGAAATTGTTGAAGCGCTTGTGTCACCGGGAACGGCAATCATATCAAGACCGACAGAGCAAACGCAGGTCATTGCTTCAAGCTTATCAAGAGTTAGGCTGTTTTTAAGAGCCGCCTCAATCATGCCCTCATCCTCACTTACGGGAATGAAAGCACCTGAAAGACCGCCTACGTGGTTACTTGCCATTACACCGCCCTTTTTAACTGCGTCGTTGAGAAGAGCAAGAGCGGCAGTTGTGCCGTGAGTACCGCAGCACTCAAGACCCATTTCCTCAAGGATTCTTGCAACGCTGTCGCCCTTTTCGGGAGTGGGAGCAAGAGAAAGGTCAACGATACCTGAAGGTACACCGAGCCTTCTTGAAGCCTCGGAAGCAACAAGCTGACCCATACGGGTGATTTTAAAGGCTGTCTTTTTGATTGTTTCAGCCACAACGTCAAAGGGCTGACCCTTGCACTTCTGAAGTGCGTGATAAACAACACCGGGGCCGCTTACGCCCACATTGATAACACATTCAGCTTCGCCCACGCCATGGAAAGCACCTGCCATAAAGGGGTTATCCTCAACAGCATTGGCAAACACAACAAGCTTTGCACAACCGAAGCCGTGCTGATCGCCTGTCATATCAGCAGTCTTTTTGATAATTTTACCCATGAGGGCAACGGCATCCATATTGATACCTGCTTTGGTTGAAGCAACGCTTACGCTTGAGCATACTCTTTCAGTTGAAGCAAGAGCAGAGGGAATTGAGTTGATGAGGTTTTCATCAGCCTTTGTCATTCCCTTATGTACCAAAGCGGAAAAGCCGCCGATAAAGTTAACACCACACTTTTTTGCCGCCTCATCAAGAGCGACGGCAAGGGGTGTATAATCTGTTTCCTTACAGGCAGCGGCAACAAGTGAAATGGGAGTTACGGAGATTCTCTTATTGACAATGGGAATGCCGAACTCTCTTTCAATGTCCTCGCCTGTTTTCACAAGGTCCTTTGCAAGACGGGTGATTTTGTCGTAAATCCTTTTAGCAGTCACTTCAACGCTGTCACTTGCGCAATCAAGAAGGGAAATACCCATAGTGATTGTTCTGACGTCGAGGTGCTGATGGTCAATCATATCAATGGTGGAAAGAATTTCTTTCTGACTGTGCATAACTCTTCCCCCTTATATTCTGTGCATTTTATCAAAGATATCTTCTCTCTGCACACGGATGCTGAGGTTCATTTCCTCGCCTTTAGCGCCGAGCTTATCGCTGATTTCCGCAAAAGGCACGGGACATTCCTTCATATCGATAAGCATTGTCATTGTAAAGAAGCCTTCCATAACGGTCTGGCTGATGTCAAGGATGTTGATTTTATTTTCAGCAAGGAGAGTACAAACTGTGGCAATAATACCTGCTCTGTCCTTACCGATTACTGTTACGATTGCTTTCATAATTACGCTTCCTTTCGGGTACATTTTTCTATTTTATATTTTATCAGTTTAAAGCAAGATTGTCAAGGATTTTCGGAGTGGTAAAAGAAATGCGTAGGGTCGACCCCATGTGGTCGACCGTTTGCCCACCGATATTAAACCGAACAAGGGACGCCACACAGGGCGCCCCCTACGGGATTGCAATTAACTTCATCAAAAGATGAGCAAATAAAATCGGAGCACAGTGACCCTCAATTTTGCATTTAAATCTCTTTACTTTTCACTTGATTATATGCTACAATACCCTCATCAGATAAAAAAGGAGAATCACTATGCTGAAAAAAGATACATTCGCACCCCGTCCGCCTATGGGCTGGAACAGCTGGGACTGCTACGGTGCCGCAGTAAATGAGGAACAGCTTTTAGGTAACGCTCAGTATGTTGCCGATAATCTCAAGGACTACGGCTGGGAGTACATCACCTGCGACATCCAGTGGTATGAGCCCAAGGCAACAAGCAACTTCTATAACAACTTCACCGAGCTTTGCATGGACGAATATTCACGCCTTATCCCTGCTGAAAACCGTTTTCCATCCTCTGCAAACGGTGTGGGCTTCAAGGCAATCGCCGACAAAATCCACGCTATGGGACTTAAGTTCGGTATACATATTATGAGAGGTATCCCCCGTCAGGCAGTTCACGGCAACACCGCCATCAAGGGAAGTGACAAAACTGCAAGAGAAATCGCTCAGGGCTTTTCTCTTTGCCTCTGGAACACTGATATGTACGGCTTACGCACCTGCGAGGGCGCTCAGGCATATTACAACAGCATTTTTGAGCTGTATGCCTCCTGGGGTGTTGACTTTGTAAAGGTTGACGACATCGCAAACACCGAATTCAAGCCTCACGACCCCTACAGCGCAAGAGAGGAAATTGAAATGATCCGCAAGGCAATCGACAACTGCGGCAGAGCAATGGTGCTTTCCCTCTCCCCCGGCCCTGCCGTTGTGAACGAGGCCTTCCACCTTTCACAGAACGCTAATATGTGGCGAATGACAGGTGACTTCTGGGACCATTGGGATAAGCTTTACAGTATGTTCGAGCGTTGCGAAAAGTGGGCACCTCACGTTAAAACCGGCTGCTGGCCCGACTGCGATATGCTCCCCTTAGGTAAAATCAGCAAAAACTGCTCCTGCCTCGGTGACCGTGACCGCTACACCAACTTCACTCCCGACGAGCAGAAAACAATGCTCACCTTGTGGTCTGTTTTCCGTTCACCTCTTATCCTTGGCGGCGAGCTTCGTGAAAACCGTCCCGAGGATCTCGAGGTTATCACAAACAGAGACATTATCGAAATCAACCAGCTTTCAAGTGAAAACCGTCAGCTTGTAAGAAGCCGTAAGGAAGCAGCCTGGTACTGCAAGGACAAGGACGGCAACAGCGTTATTGCCCTTTTCAACCTTTCCGAGAAGGAAAGAGAGGTCGCAATCAGCTTTGAAAGCCACGGCATCGATAAAGGCTCTTACACTGCAACGGAGCTCTGGACAAAGGGAAGCTCTTCAACTGACGAGGATAAAATTTCAGCTCTTATCAAGCCTCACGGCTGTGCAATTTTCAGACTTTGCAAGTAAAAAAAACAGGTCGCAGACTTAACAATCTGCGGCCTTTGATATTTGAAAAATAAAAAGTATCTGTTTCACCTTGACTAATCCTGTTATTTGTGTTATCATATCACTCGTTGAAAATGTAGCAACGAAAGTTGCCCTCATAAATGCAGATGTGGCAGAATTGGCAGCTTTGAGCGTGACCGCGTCCTGTGGACGATGAAGGGAGTGCGAAAAGGCGTAGCGGTCAAAATTCATAGGCGCTCCAACCCGAAATGAATTTTGGGAACCGCAAGAGTACCGCATGCGCGTCTGCGTTATAAAAAAATACAGCATGTAGCAACGAAAGTTGCCCTCATAAATGCAGATGTGGCGGAATTGGCAGACGCGCTAGATTCAGGTTCTAGTGAAAGCAATTTCATGTGGGTTCAAGTCCCATCGTCTGCACCAGGAGCTCAGTAGTTTAAAAGCTGCTGAGTTCCTTTTTTATGTTCTTTACAAAAAAATACGATGGGACTTGAAGCCTAAGAGGGTGAGAAGCGTTAAGAAAACAGTTCGGTGAACTGTTTTTAGCTTCGAAGTCCGAAGTCGGGTACCGAATGCGCAGCATTGGGTCGACGAGGATGCAGGATTTGCGTAGCAAAGCCGTGTCCCATCGTCTGCACCAGGAGCTCAGTAGTTAAAAGCTGCTGAGTTCCTTTTTATGTTCTTTACAGAAAAAATCCGATGGGACTTGAAGCCTACAAAACAAATCTCCCCCGACAAGCTCTTAAAGGCTTATCGGGGATTAGTCTTATTTACTTTTGTTCAATAACAATTCTGTCATCAAAACAAGTTATGGCGTTATCATTTTCACTTCTGAGAGCTTCATCGTATTTCACCGTTATCTCACAATGCTTTTTCCCCGAAGCGAAAGCAAATTTCAGCTCGTTGGCTTCATCTGTTACTGCCGAAAAGCAACAGTAACGCTCCGTCCTTCCGAAAAGCCCCACATCGTAAACCTCATTGCAGGGTGTAATCTCAGGCTCGTACACACTGTCCTTTGTCTTAAGAATAAAGCTTATCCCCTTTTTATTGCAAGCCGAAAGAAGCCATTTTGACACAAAGCCTTCAACTCTCAGCTTTTCACCTTCTCTTTGAAGCTTTTTAATCACACAAGCAGAATGATTAGCTTTGTTGAAATTGTAAAGCCTTACATTATCTGCATAAACGTATTTCTTTTTAAAATCAAAGCTTATTGTATCCGCAAGTTCTCTGTGCGGATGCTTCAATTTATAAAAATCAAGCTTTATTCCAAGTCGCTTGTGAACAGGACTTCTCAGAAAGACCTCATCATCAATATGAGAAATTATTCTTTCAAGGAAGGCAAGATATTCAGCAAAAAGCACTCTGTCAGCACGGATTTCTTCGGGAACCTCACTTCTCACTCTCCAGCCGATGTCATAAGAGAGAACATTCTGAATGTAGGGCACAACCTTACCGTAGCGCTCAAGTGAAGCTTGAATAATTCCGTTATAGTAAAGCCCGGGAGAGGTCGTGTAGTAAGCTATGTCAGTTTTCTGAATCTGTGTAAGTGAGCTTTTATCCCTTCGCTTTCTGTAATAATAAATGCAGTCTTCAACAATTCCGTACTTCATTTTTTCAAGAAGCAGAGGATTAATAAAAAGACCGTCCTCACCGAAACGAACTCTTTCGTCAAAGCGTCTGTCCTTTAACACTTCACTTTTCATAAAAGCAGAGATAACGTGCACCTGAACGCAGCTGCAGTCCTTTTCATCTGTCAGCTCCACAATTCTCGTTCCGTTTTTGTATTTATAATCGAGAACGTGCCATCTGTCCTTTGCATCAAAAATTCTTTCCCGTGCACAAACCACATCAATTTCAGCTTCGTGCTTTTCAAAAAAGGTATAAGCCTTCTCAAAAGCATCAGACGACCACCTGTCATCGGAATCAAAGAAATTGACGTATTTCCCTTTTATATGTTCAAGGGCAAAATTTCTTGCACTGCTCAGTCCGCCGTTTTCCTTTTTAAGGTAAAGTATGTTCTCAGGATAAAGCTCACAGTATTTTTTGCAGATTGCTTCGCAGTTGTCGGGAGAGCCGTCATTGACAAATATAAGCTGAATGTTTTCCTTGAAGCCAAAGGTCTGATTTATAACCGAATCAACTGCCACGGCAAGGTAAGCTTCAACATTATATATCGGCATAACTACCGTAATCTTGTAGCTGCTGTCTGACATGCTTTCATCTCCCTTTCTTTAAATTCCGTTTTGATTGTATCACGGCAAAAAAACTTTATCAAGCATCTTTATTGATTTATTCCATTATATAATGTATAATTGTAGAAAAACAATGAAACAGGAGAAACATTATGCATTTACTTAAAGTTGACAAGGAACATTATGTCGGCCAGGCCGACCCCTACATCTTAAAAAGCGGTGGCAGATATTACATCTACGTAACAGGCCACGATGCAGTTTACGCATACCATTCTGACAACCTCTTCGACGGCTGGGAATTTCACGGTAAGGTTATGACAATGGAGGGTCACGATTCCTTCTGGGCACCGAGCGTTATCGAGCTTGACGGCAAGTTCTATATGTATAATTCAATCGAAATTTACAACGACACTCCCGACAAGGGCGGTCACAGAGGTGCAATGCACGTTTCCGTTGCGGATAATCCTCTCGGACCCTTCACAGACACAAAGCAGATTCTTCATCCCTTCTCAATTGACTCTCACATTGTAAAGAACGAAGACGGTCTTTTCCTCTTCTACTCTTCAAACAAGTTTGAGGGTGAGAGAATCGGCACCTGCATTTATGTTGACAGAATGCTCGATCCCGTAACTCCCGAAGGCAAGCCTGTTCTTGTCCTTGAACCCACACTTGACGAGGATATTTACCGCCGTGACCGCTACAAGAAGGGTCAGCACTGGCACACAATCGAAGGTGCTTTCTACTTCAAGGAGGGTGACTGGCATTACCTTATGTATTCGGGCAACTGCTTTGAACAGCCAACTTATTACATCGGCTACGCAAGAGCAAAGACAGATGAAACCGACCTTACAAAAATCAAGTTTGAAAAGTATCCCGATGCAAACACCTACCATCCCGTTATGAAGGCCAACGACTTTGAGGAAGGCACAGGCCACCACTCAATGATCAAGGAAGACGGTCAGTGGTATGCAGTTTACCACGCAAGAGATTACGGCGACAACGACGGTGCAAGTGCCTTTGACGCAAGAAATGCAAGAATCTGTAAGCTTAATGTTGAGGACGGTATTATTACTGCAGAGGTTTACAAAGATCATATATAAAATAACGCTATACGCAATGAAAACACCCGTAACGAATCGTTACGGGTGTTGATTTTTATATATAGACAGAAAAAAATTATAATTCTTTTGCCTCCCAAAAATTTTTTTCAACCCAACAGGTTTCACAGCGATTACGTGAACAGGTGCAGCATTTCCAAATGAAAGTCTGTTTACCAAGTTCCGTAATATCAGTATTGATTAAAGGCAACAATTCGGTTTGATACAAATGAGCTATAAGATTTTTCAACTCATTTGCACTTTGAAGCTGCCAATCAAATCGACATTCTGGTTGAGTATGCTTTTTCCAATCAAATATATCCGTACCGATAGCTTTCAATCTTTTTGAATAGCACCATCCTTTTGAAGATACAAGTGGAAAGATATCAACCTGAAAATAATACAAATCAGTATACGGACATCTATCTGCCCAAAATTGCAACACTAGATTTTCTGTTAAGGGCGTTCTCCATTGATTACCTCTTTTTCTGAACCCCAAAGGTTTCAATATGTTTGTAATTTCCTGAATAAACTGCTTTCTTAAATCTTTAACTATATTAAGCAAGGCATCTTTTTCAATAGCTCTGAATTCATTGTAAAGCCTGCTTATTTCAGCTTCAGCTGATAGCTCCTGTTCAACATTGGTAATCTCTACATAATATCTGAGATTACAATCGTTATCCGCAGTTCCGAGTTTGCGATGCCATTCCCAATCTCCATCACTCCAAAGAACAGCAGTAGAACAAACTCCGTATACGACACCGACACCGTTTTCAAGCTTCTTCAGATTAACAATAAAAGCGGTTTTATCGGTCAGAACTTTCCAAAAATGATATTGATTAATCAGTGCTTCATCATATCCGTTCTTAAGAAGTATATCTCTGTATTTTTCAATGCTGAACATATGAAACACCAACTCTTTCATCTAACACTTTTAATTTAACACGTAAGGGGTTTCACCCCTTACAAACCCCACAAGCTTTTGTAAAAGCTTGACCAAAACTTTACTTGTTTTATTTCTTATAATACTTACCTGTCCTTTTCAGATACTCAACCAACATCCCTGTCCAGTCCGTCTGAATAAAATCATATCCTCTGTCGGCAAGATATCCCCAGCCGAGAGCCTCGTCAACAGTAAGTGAAGTGTCGTCACTGTGACCGCCTGCAAGCTGCTGCTTATGATTGAAGATGATTGAATTAGCCCAAAGGAGCTTTCCGTCAGCGTGGATTTTTTCAATAAATTCATCTCTTGCCACGGGAGCATCGTCAGTCTTGAAGCAGGTTTCAATGCCTATGTAATTGATGTTTCTCTTCATCAGCTCCTCGTGACAGTTACAGGTATCTTTTACAATCGGCATAAAAGGAAGCTCGGGTGCGAGATTTTCAAGAAGTTCAAAAACCTTCTTTGACGGCGCACTTTTAACAAGAATCTGCTCTGTCATACCGTGGCGCTTGATTTCCTTGTAAATCTTTTCGGGATTTGACCAGAACTTGTCGATATTGATATAACATCTGCCCTTGAACTGCTCAAGGAAATCGTCAAAGGAAGAAATTCCGAACTGTGTGGGAGTGTTGTCCATGTTTACATAACGAAGCTTTTTTATAAGTGAAAAAGGAAGAGTTCTCAAAAGCAAGGGCTTGTTCAAGTGAGCGTGCTCCATCATCGGATGGAACAGAAAGAGCTTTCCGTCAGCGCTGATGCTCATATCAACCTCAAGCATATCCGCCCCCTGCTTAAGAGCAATTTCATAAGAAGCAAGGGTATTACAGGGAATGTTACCTCCCGCAACACCTCTGTGAGCAACGATTATAATATTTTCTTTTGCCTTTTGTCTTAAATCAAAGTTCATTTTATGCACCTCTTATAACAGCTCAAATATCTCTTCAACCGATGCAGCAATATAATCTGCACCTGCCTTTTTAAGCTCATCTTCACTTCCGTATCCGAAAAGAACACCTATTGACGGCAGGCCGTTTTCTTTTGCGCCGAAAATGTCGTGCTCTCTGTCACCTATCATTACTGCATCCTCAGCGGTAAAGCCACCCTTTTGCATAGCGTAAGCAATTACATCACCTTTTTTGTTGCGCTTTTCGTCCATTGAAGCACCTGCAACAACATCAAAATACTGCATCAGATCAAAGTGTTCAAGTATCCTTGCCGCAAACTCCTCGGGCTTTGAGGTTGCAAGGACAATCTTTCTGCCCGACTCTTTTATTCTTCCGAGCAGTTCAGGCACACCCTCTTAAACCTCATTTTCAAAGATTCCCTTTTCTCTGAAATATTCTCGGTAAACCATTATTGCATCCATCGCCTTTTCGGCAGAAAAGCCGTAATACTTCATAAAGGAATCGTTGAGAGGAGGACCTATAAACGTATAAAGGCTTTTTCTGTTTTCAACCTTTATGCCGTACCTTTCAAGGGCATAGGCAACAGAATTTGTTATTCCCTCTGCGGGATCGGTAAGCGTTCCGTCCAGATCAAAAAGAATTGTTTTAAACATATTTAACCCTTCCTTGCAACAAGCATTGTTGTGTTTTCTATCCGCATAACCTTCTCCACATGGGAGAAGCCCGAATTTTTAAGCATCTGTATCTGATTTTCAACCGTGCAGGGTGTGTCATAATGGTAAAACTCATCTTCACCAATCCCCTGCTCTTTGCGAAGTCTCTCATTTTCGCTGAACCAATGCTCCTCTTCCGACTGAGCTTCCACCATATAATCACATTCGATATATATGCCCTCATCGGTCAGAGCGTCAAAGATTTTTCTGTAAAGCCCCTTTTTCTTCTCCTTTGAAAAGTGGTGCATTGTCTGAAAGGAAACTGCGCAGTCAAAGCCTTTGCCGAAGCTTCCGGTGAAGTAGTCACCGCAGATAAGCTTAATGCTTTTATCCTTGTACTTTTCATAAAGACGACCGAGCATTTCTTCGCAAAGGTCAATTCCCGTAATTTCTGCATCGGGAAGCTTTCTGAAAATCCCCTCAAGCTCAAGACCCGTTCCACAGCCGAGGTCAAGAATTTTTCTCGCACCTTCGGGAACATATTCAGCCATTTTCACATAGCCTTCCCTGCAGCCCTCAACATCGTTTATCATATGCTCGTCGTACATCTCAACACGTGCGGCAAAAAAATCCGCCATCTTTTCAAGGACTTCCATATTCTCACCTCTGTAAAATTATTATAATATAAAAAGAAGTCCTCTGTCAATGAGAAGAAAGTTCAATATTTCACGGCTGTTTAAATCGCGGTTCGGATTGGCGAGAAAGGTGCAAGATGTCCTTTTCTTTACTCCGAAGCTTTACATTGGTACTGCGAGAGGGTAAAAAAAGGGCAAAAAATGCAAATCCGTTGGAATTCGATGTTCCAACGGATTTTAAATCATTCATCTGTTTTAATTTTAAAGAGCTTTATGTATTACAGAAAAAAGCATTTTGCTCTTGCGCCTTTATCGGCGATCTGAACTTATTCGAACAAAGGCGTGGAAAAATATCTTTCTGCTGTATCGGGAAGAACAGTTACAACTGTCTTACCCTTGCCGAGCTTCTTTGCAAGGCGCTTTGCTGCGGCAACATTTGTACCGCTGCTGATACCACACATAATACCCTCTTTCACTGCAAGCTCCTTTGCAGTTGCAATTGCTTCCTCATCGGTAACAATGCAGACCTCATCGTAGATTTCACAGTTGAGGATTTCGGGAATGAGTCCGTCACCGATACCCATCTGAATGTGGCTTTCGATTTCACCACCTGAAAGAATTGCCGCCTTATCAGGCTCAATTGCCCAGATTTCTGTTGCGGGATTAGCTCTTTTGAGAGTTTCACCGATACCTGTAATTGTACCGCCTGTGCCGATACCTGCGCAGAAGCCGTCAATCACACAGTCAGCCTGACGGAGAATTTCCTCGGCAGTTTCCGATCTGTGCACATCGGAGTTAGCAGGATTTTCAAACTGAGAGGGAACAAAAACATTGTCGTTGTCCTGCTGAATTCTTACTGCAAGGTCACGGCAGAGGTTGATGCATTTACCGATATCGCCGTCATCGTGAACAAGGCTTAACTCTGCACCGTAGCCGGCGATGAGCTTTCTTCTTTCAAGGCTTACGGAGTCAGGCATAATTACTCTTACCTTATAGCCCTTTACGGCACCCACAAGAGCAATACCGATACCCTGATTACCGCTTGTAGGCTCAACGATCATCATACCCTTTTTGAGCACGCCTCTTTCCTCAGCGTCAATAATCATATTATAAGCGGTACGGGTTTTGATTGAACCGCCAACATTAAGGCCTTCAAACTTAACAAGAATCTGTGCATCATTTTCATCCGTCATATTGCGAAGTCTTATAAGGGGCGTGTTGCCCATTGCTTCAAGAATATTTTCACAAACCATTCTGTAATTCCTTTCGAGCATAACTGCATTTTAGTATATCCGGAGTATTTTATCATAAATGCATATTTTTTTCAAGCAATTTATAAAAGAAAAAACGGAGACTTTTTTAAAATCTCCGTAAAGTATAACATTATAAAGATGAAAAAAATATATCCGCTAAAACATATGCCTGCTTACCGTCAGCGGAAATATAGGAGCCGTGGTCAGCATCCTTGATAATAGCAATCTTACTGTCCTTTATGCTTTCGTGAATGAATACGCTGTCAGACAGCCACATAATGTCGTACTCCCCTGCTACGATGTAAGAAGGACAAGTGATTTTTGAAAGCTTTTCGGCATCAATATCAGGAAGGGTCAGCATCATATCGTTAAGCTTATCGGGCTTGAAAAGGTCAAGAATTTTTACACCGAGAGGGAAATAAGGCTTGAAGGTTTCAGGTGTTGTGTTTGCACCGCAGGAAATGAAGCCACCGAGTAAATCCGGATAAGTATAAGCCACAGTAAGAGCGTTTATACCACCGTCACTGTGTCCCATAAGATAAGGCTTTTCGAGGCTCATTTCCTCGCAGAACTCTTTTATATCCTTTGCCATAAGCTCATAGGAAATCACACCGGGATCAGAGCTTTCACCGTGGCAACGGCTTTCAATCACATAAACCTTGTAATCGTTTGCAAGGTACTGTGCCGCTTCCTCAAGGGATTTTTTACTGCCGCCGTTACCGTGAACAAGTATGAGATCGTGACCCTTGTCACCGTAAACAACATAATGCATTGTCATTTCCGAAAGCTCAATATCACCCTCATAAGCTATCTCTGTAACGGGCTCGGGGATATTGCTTGTGTCAAGGGTGATGAGGTTATAGGCTTTTGACTGGTGACGGACAGAGACCTTCCATGCACCTAAGCCGAAAGCAGTTGTAATAGCAACGCAGCCTACAGCCGCAGCAAAAATTTTAATTGATTTTTTCATAATCTTACCTCCTTTTCTTCATTCTACTATCTTTGACATTTTCTGTCAAGGCAAAAAAACGCCCCGACGGGACGAATAAAATGAAGCGCACTAAAGGTGCATGATGCATTGCCTGTGGCAATATGAAGTGCCGACCTTGTCGGCAATGAAGTGTTTGCCTTGGGGCAAACATTATTTCTTTTATAAAAAAGAAATAACCCCCGAGGACCGATGTTTCTTCACACATCTTTGTTGGTCCGGGGGGTTATCTCTGCTCTGTCTTTGTATCTAACTTCACTTTGGTCAACCTCTCTTTCTTCAGAATGGTTGTCTTCCTTTCGCATTTTGCTTTTTGACTTTCATTTTATTTTTTTATTTTTTCAAAATGCTTTTTATGAAGACTTTTGGGTTTTACCTGTTCATTGGTATCACCTTTCCCTTTCTGTGACTATATATTAACATAAAAAATTCCACATTTCAATATCTTTTTTGTACAAAGTTAACTATACTCTTTTTATGCAAGAGGGAGAAAGTGAGCTGAAAGGCTTAAAAAGTGTTGACTTTTAAAAATATTTTTGATATTATAGATATGCTGGGCGGCTTAAAAGCGCCTTATTTTTTTGCTTTTAATAAAGATTAACGGGTTAAACCTCTCAAGGCTTAACCCGTTCAGTTTTTTTGTAAGCTTATAAGCCGAAAATTGCAAGAATTCTGTTGAAGAAATCACGGATGGAAGCAATGATTTTTTCAAAGAAGGAAAGCTGAACATCCTCATCAGTCTTTTCATTTGTCTGAAGTGAAAGCCAGCTGATAATTCCGTCGGGGCTCCGGAAGGTGATTTTGTCACCATTACCGTCAACTGTTCTTGAATACCAGTACTGCTCACCCGTATCCATAAACATATCATTTGTTACAGCGCACCAGATGTAATGCTCTTCATCGTAGGAGCCCTTCTTTACGCCTGAAGCCAATACTGCCTCGGTAAATGCAGTAAGACGGATTCCGTCAGGACGGTTTGTAATTTTTTTAAGGCTGTCAAAGCTGACCTCTGTCATTGAGGTAGTAGCACTTGCGTAAAAATCCTTGTCACAGCTGAACATCCATATTGAAGTGTTACTGAGCTTTGAAATTTCACCTGCAGTGGGATTATAAAGAGATGCTATGGGCATTGCAGCGGCAAAGAATTCGGGATACTTTGTAACCATATGCCATACCATTGAGCCGCCTGTTGAATATCCGCTGATGTAAATGCGAGATGTATCAATCTTATCACTGTGAAGGGAAATGAAATAATCAATTGTTGCTTTAAGTGATGCGCAGCCTGTTTCATACCAGTTATTGGTAATATCCTTTGAGGATCTCGGAGCAAGAAGGAAGGCTCCTCCTGCATTTTCAAAACGTGACTGATACTCGGGTGATGCCCAGTTGCTGAAACGGTACCACTCAAGCTGAGCTCTGGGAGAGTCACCTGACTTCGCACCGTGAAGCCATATCATAAGAGGATATTTTGTATCACCCTTTGTTTCGGGCTCATAATAAACATAATCAAGCTCACCGGGACACTCACCGTCAAGAAACCATGAATCAAGCACATCGTTGCCGACGGAAAGTGTTTCTGCTGAAGCACTGAGGCTCATTGCAAAGCAAGTCATAACAAGAATCGAAGTAAGAAAAACTGAAATAAGCTTTTTCATAATTATTCTCCTTTTGAGATTTTTTCTTTGATGAGTCTGTTGACCTCTTCTCTTGTCTGAAGAAGCCACTCTTCATCGTGAGGATATTTGCTGAAGGTAATGTTATGCTTACCTCTGAGCTCGATAACATCAAGACAGGTCTTTTTGTCTGTGAGCTTTTCAAGAGTCTTGAGTGCCGCCATATCCTGAAGGGCGTCATAGAAAACCTTGAGTCTGATTGAATGGTAGGCTGTGCCGTCCTTTGCAGGATAAACAACGTAGCTGTCACCCGAGGGGAACTCTCCGCCTGCATCGCTGACGGTAAAGGGATCAATTACACTCTTTGAAAGTCTGCTGTAATAGAAGTTGTAGCCCCACTGCAAAAAGCCCTTGATGTCGTACTTATACATCTGATAACCGATAACTCTTGTTCTCAGTGAGCTGTTACAGAAGAATCTGTTTGAAACATAATTGCTCTTCTGAGCACTGCAGTAATAAACCCAGAGGTTTTCCACCTTTCCGAGGAAGTTGTCAATGTGGTCATTTGCAGGGATGGGATTTGAAACAATCTTCTTCTCATAGAAGGAGTAATCGGAAAGAGCATCCACGATTTTGTAGCCCTCATAAAGGCTGTGAATGTGATCGGATGCCTTTTTGTACGCACCGAGCATTGCACCGTTCGGCTCATCGCTTACGTGAATAAGCACCTTATCCTTGAGGTTTCTTTCTTCAAGGTACTTCTTGAGCTCAACGGAAAGAGCAGTAAGGAAGTACTTGTACTTTTCTGAATTTGCTCTTGTTTTCCAGCCGAAAATCTTCATATATTTGCCGTCAACCGTCGCCATAATTTTCGGAGCATGTCTTGCTCCCCACTGTGTGTAGAAGTGAGCAAGCTCAAAATATTCAACTCCGCAACGCTGAGCCATTTCAATCCACTGTGTAAGCTTGTCAAAGTTAAAGGAATAAACACCCTTTTCAAGTGTAACGTCAATAAGCTGAACTGTAGGTCTTTCCTTGCCTCTCTGAGTGTCAAGAGCAGGAGTGAAAATAGGAGTGAGAACACAGTTCATTCCGTACTGTCTTGCAGTTTTAAGGAAGTTTTCCGTCACTCTCCAGTATTCATCGGTGAAGGCCTCAAAGCCGTAATGAGACATAAGACAGTCTGTGTAAAACCAGGAGGTGTAAACAAAGTCACCGAAGTCAAGCTCTGCATCGATAATCTCAACCTCAAGGCTTACAGCTTTGTCACCTACAGTAATTTCAATGCTGTAAGCTCCCGGCTTGTTGCCCTTTGCATCAAGCTCAAACCACAGGGACATTACACCGCCTTGCTTTGCGGTAATCTTATCCTCTGCAGGTAACAGAAGGTCGGGATAATAACCTGTCTTACTGTATCTGTAATAGTCATCAGCACCCTTTTTCCACATCGGGAAATCAGATCTGATGTGTTCAACGGTATAAGCACTTACACCTGAAAGCTTTGTTTCTGTCCTGAAGCTGATTTCGCCCTCATCGGTGGTTTCAATTGCTACCTGAAAGGATTTCTTCTCATTTTTAAGAAGAGTAAGCTTATCAAAAGACGCCGCAGGAATTTTATCCCCCTGATAAATCTTTTCAAGGGATGAGATTAATTTAATTTCTTTGATTATGCTCAAAACTGTCACCTCTATTATTTTCTCTCGTCAAGTATTTTTTTCTTAAGTCCGGGATAACGCATTTTTGTTGATATGTTACGGATATTGGTGTATACATCTCCAAGACACATTTTACTGCACATATTGAAAGCTCTGACTGTGCGGCTTTCCGTTCTGTCAAAGTATCTGTCAAGGACAGCTTCATATCCGAGCGGCTTTGAAGCCTTGACAGCGTAATCTGAAAAGCTGTAGTCAAAGCTTCTCTTTTCAAGGCGATCAAAATGCTCATCGCCCTTTTCAAAATAAGCAGTATCCTTTACCGCAGCTGCCGCAAGAATGAGAATGCTTTCGTCATCGGGAAGAACAAGCTTTTCTTTAACGGGGATATCAGCCTTGAAGAAATACATCTGCTTTGCGGTAAGATCCTTTTGCTTACTGTGAGTATGTGAGAAGCTCAGAGCCTGTGCCTGCGGCTTGATGTAGCCCATGGTTTTGCTTGCCATAAGGTCCCATACACCGATAGCCTCAAAGCAATCCTGAAGCTTAAGCTTCACTTCTTTTCCGTCAGCGATAAAGACAACCTCTTTATCACCGTCAAGCGAAGTAAGAAGAAGGCTTACCTCGGAATAATTCCTGTCAGCTTCAATAGTCTGACCCTTACAGATAAGTCCGTTAAGCTTACCCTGAGGAAGGCTGTACTCAACGCCTGAAGTCAGCACCCTTTCAGCCACAAGCTCCTTGGGAATTGAAATTCCTGACTTAAGAGTTGAAAGGTGTCTATCTTTATTTGAAGTAATCGCAACAGCGTTATAAGGAAGGTCATAAGCCTTGCTTTCAGCCTTCTTTTCCTTCTTTTCAAATTCAAGCGCAAAGCTTCTTACCTGATTTTCATCAAGGTCAAGCTTAAGCTTACCGTCAACTGCTTCAATTGCTCCGATTTCCTTTTCGTCACCTCTGACCTCACAGATTGACCTTACGGCAAAGGGGAACTCAAGCTCAACGCCCTTCTGCTTTTCACCGATATATTCGCAGAGACGGATAATCACCTTGTCGCTGCTCTGAGCCTTTTTAACGGCGGTAATTCTTGCCTTGTCGCTGTTGATTTTAACCACAGAGTAACCGCTCTTAAGTGCGCCCTTGTGCTTATCGGTAACAAAGGTGTGCATGCTCTGACAGAATTCATCTGCCTTGGCCATAATCTTTTCCTTTTCATCTCCGTGAGGATAAATTGCAAAGCCGAAACGGTTCAGACCTAAATCCATAAGGTGCTGTGAGCATTCCCAACGGTAATGGTTAAGAGGTGTATGTATACAGGTAAGTCTGATTGTTGATTCGTCGGGCTTATCCCAGCCTGTGCGTGAATCACTGAAAATCGCAGTGCCGAAGCCTTCGCCTTCATCGGTGATTCCTGCCCATCTCTGTGCAGGAACTTCAAAGAGCCTTTCTGTGTTTGTTTTTCTTTCTGTGTATCCGAAGCCGATATCGTAAGCAGCTTTTTCATTTTTGGCATTGACATTGAACTGAGCTTTGAGAAGTGAAGTCTCCTGACGCCAGTCAACCTCATTTTCCACTGAAACATAAGTGCTTTCCGCATCAAGAGAGATAATCTGTGTAAAGCTTGACCTGTCAGCCTTGCGCACAACCTTGATTTTGCAAAGAGCCGCACCGGCTTCCTCAACGGTGATAACGGGCTTTGAAGGATACAGATAAGGCTTTCTTGAAAGGTCTGAAAGCTTAACCTCCCATGCAGGCCAATGGAAACTGTCAACATCGCTGTGTATTGCCATCTTCACGCTGCTTTTAAGCGCCTCACGGTCTCTCACCTTATCGTAAACGGAAGCGATGTCACCCTTTTCATCAAGGGTAACCCTGATATATTTGTTTTCGATAACATTATCACTGTATTTAAGCTCCGTTTCAAGCTTTGATTCCTTCTTGTCTGACTGCACGTCATAAACGGCAACACCGCAGGATGGAACCTCCGCCATAAAGCTTACACGGATTTTGCCGTTTGAAAGAAGCTTTTTCTGTGAAGGAACTTCCTTTTTCTTTGAATTATAAACTCGGATAAAGCCGCCATCCTCAATTGAAAGATCAGCACTTACTGCCTGAATTCTGACTTCTTTATTCTGAACGGGGTTAGAAACCACGACTGCAGTTCCCTTTACAAATGAGGTGTCAAGAGCCTCTGCAAGAGCCTTTGTTGCAGCAGTATATTCCGCTGAGAAGGTATGCATTGCCTGAACGTAATCGTTGTGGCTTCTCTTATAGCACTCCTCAAAGGATGTGCCTGTAATATCGTCGTGGAACTGATGAAGGATAACCTTCTTCCAGGCATTGTCAAAATTAACCTGAGGATAATCTGCAAGACCCTCTGTTAAAGCGGCAACAGAAAAGCGTTCAGCGGCATCAGCAAGAAGCTCGCTTCTTCTGTTCCAGCGCTTTGTAACTGATCTTGAGGTGTAGCTGCCTGCACCGTGCTCTGTAAGAAGAAGCTCACCGTCATATACGGGCATACGTGCCTTTTCTTCTGCACTCATATTTTCAAGGTCGTCAAAAAGCTCCTTTGTTGTTGAGGATAAAACCTTGATATCACTTTTTCCGTTCTTTCTCATTGACTTAACAACATTTTTTGCAGAGGCAACAACGGGAGCTCCGCCTCTGTCACCTGTGCCGTGATAAATCATTGTCAATGCAGCAGCTGATTTTTCCATATTTTCCTTGAGGTTGGACAGAGCGATCTTGTGCTTTCTCACATTACCTGCAACGCTTGAGTAAGGTCCGGGCTTGAGTGCGCACCAGATAGCCTTACCGTCCTTACCTGTCCACCTGCCGATGTCGAAGGGCACATCCACAGAGCCGCCCCAGGTAAGCTTCTGAGTAGAAAAGCCTGTAAGACCTGAATGAGCTGCAATGCTCGGCAGTGCTCTTCCGAAGCCGAAGCAGTCGGGAAGGTAAATATCATTTGACTCAACACCGAATTTTTCTCTGAAATAGCCGTTACCGTAAAGGATATTTCTTGTAAGAGCCTCGGGAGACGGAGTATTAACATCACCGTTTTCATGGCAGGAGCCGCAGGGATGCCATCTGCCTTCCTTGACATAAGCTCTGAGCTTTTCAAAATCCTCAGGATAATACTCTTCCATAAGCTCATAACGATTACTGCCCTCGAAGTTGAATTTGTACTCGGGGAACTTTCTGAACAAACGGAAATTCTCCTTGAGAGTGCCGGGAATAAAAGAATCTATGCTCTTTTCATAGGTCCAAAGCCAGCAGGTGTCAAGGTGAGCCGTTGCAACGGTGTAAATCTTTTTGATGTTTTCCTTCATATTTTTCACCTCATTGAGATTTTATAAATTTTCAATCAGCTTTTTGTAGCATCCTTTATATAAAAGACAGGTCACGCTTTTCTCCCAATCATAAAGCTCAACGGCTTTGCAAAACAATTCATCGGGAAGCTCATTATATCTGAGAGAGATGCGGTCAAAAGCTATATCCCGGCAAAAAGCACCCTTCACAATAACCTCTTTGTCCGTTATCAGCAAGGTGCCTCCACGTCTGAAGAGCATTTTATCGGATTTTTTCCAATATGCCAATTTGATTTTCATAACCGCACCCCCCATATTATTTTTATTGTATCATAACAGCAAAAGGAAAGTCAATCAAATATGAAAAAAGTCAACCGCAGAGCTATGTCTGCGGTGAAATGTAATGAGTTTTATTTTCCTTTTTTAATGTGATTAAAAATGAATATCCCCTTCACAAGAAGCATAACAAACACCATAATCAGTGCATAAGCCTGCCTTGTAAGAGCAAGAAACATCACTGCAAGGACATTGAGCACCATTGAAATATCTGTAATTATTCTGTGGCTTTCCCCTTTGGCAAATCTTGCAAGTGCAACCTTTATTATACCGAGAAGAAAAAGCGAAACAAACAAAATCCAATAAACGGTAATATTGAACTTTGATGTCTGCGTGTAAAACGGCAAGCTAACTGAATAAATATAATTATCCGCCTTATCGGGATAAAGAGGCAGAATCACGAGCAAAAGCGAAAGCATATCAACAAGTCCGAGCATCAGGTCATACATTGCTCTGATTTCCGACTTGTTCTCCTTTTCGGCAAGCATTATAAGCTCTTCCCCCGAAAGCAAATCATCTATTGATACCGAAAAGTAGCTTGATATATCCTTCAAAGACTCTATATTAGGGTAACCTCTGCCCGATTCCCATTTTGAAACTGCAGTTCTCGAAACATAAAGCACCTCTGCAAGCTCTTCCTGTGTCAGATTTTTGCTTTTCCTCAGCTGCTGAAGCTTTTCATTAAACTCCATATTATAACCTCTGCTTTCCTGCGCCTGACAAAACACACGCCTTATAAACGTAAAACAATCCCACCGAAAAAAGCACAGAGCCAACTATATCCGTAAGCCAATGAACACCGGACACAAGCCTGCCTGTCACCATAAAGCATGAAAAGGCAACAGAAAAAACGCTTATAAGCCTTTTTATTGCAAGCTTATTTATTCTTCTTTTCACTTGAAAGGCAAGCGTCGGCATAACACTCAGCACAAGAAGAGTTGTTGACGACGGATAAGACGCTTCCATAAAGCCGTTTATCAGTATCGGTCTGTAATTTACGGGGATCATTTCAAACACAAGGTACATCGCTATCACAACAATATAATACACACCTAAAAGTATAATATCATAGTCAACTTTTAACAAGCTTTTTCTTTTCACAAGCTGACTTAAGCCGAAAAAAGCAAATATCGTACACACAACCAACGGTACGAGACCGAGCCAATCGGTTAAATTGTAAAGGATCATGTTGACTCCTGTAAGCTTATGAAACCACAGATTAACCGTTGCAAAGCCCACATCTGTTCCTTTCTGTCCGACGGGCTGCACGTCTACGGTTTGTATCAGCACTGTCCACACTGCAAAGGCGACTAAAAAAGCTATTCCCGAAAGAAGTATTTTTTTCTCTTTGTTTTTCATAATTTTTGTCCTTTCTTTTTTTATAAAAACAAGGTAACACAAAGAGTGAGAAAAATAAAGAAAAAGTGGGTAACTTTCAGTGATACTATTTGTCACATGGGTGTTTTTGGGTGAAAAAAATGCAGTCAGGTAGCTGTTTGGAAGGCTGACTGCTGATGATGTTTGAAATTAAAATTGAAAGGATAGATTTTTTTACGATTATTTTAAGTAAGCTTAATTACAAGGCCATTCAAAACCATAATCGTGTAAGATATTACGAAGTTGTTCGTTTTCATCACTTTCTAATGATATATAACCATTACGCTCTTTTAAATATACCGTACCGCATACATCGCAAGCTATGCAAAAGGTTTTGTTATTGATTATCACTGCAACATTCTCATCAAATCCGCAAGCTGGCAAAGCAAAAACATCAATAGATTTACCGTCCAAAATTTCAGCAATCACGCTCATGTCTTCAGCTGAAATTACAACTTCAATATTTTTATCCTTGTATATGTATCTTGCTATAGCGCTGTCCTTCCGATCAACATTCACTACAAAGAAATTAAAAGCACAAACAACAATTGCAATGATTAATAAAAAGCTGATAAGTAATTTATTTTTCATAAGTTCGCCTCCTTTTTCAATATCATTATAATTTGATTTTTAATACTTTTCAACAATCGTGTCTTTTTGTAAGAAAAATGTAATTATATTGTTAGAAATTCATAGAAGATGTATTATATTTTAATTAATATTATAGTGACACCTCGACTTGCGGTACCCAAAGCTCATTACGGCTTGGAGATATATAACTGTGACACCTCGGTCAAAAACATAGTCGTCTCACTCGCTTGGAGCGCTTCGTGATACTCCTTGTTTTTTCCTGTTCATCGCACCCCTTCATCGTCCACCGGACGCGGGGCACGATGAACCAGTTAACAGCCGCGTTACGTCTGTGGAAACACGGTTACACAAATTTAAATCTTGACTGAAACATAAAAAAAGACAGACACTCGAATGAGTATCTGTCTTTTTTGGCGCCTCAAACAGGACTCGAACCTGTGACACCGCGGTTAACAGCCGCGTGCTCTACCGACTGAGCTATTAAGGCATATTTCAAT
>JAZKYQ010000062.1:0-28025 GCA_045612205.1 Acutalibacteraceae bacterium
GGTATCCTTGACACCACGCCATTCTCTGTGCTTGAGTATACCTGTGTGCTCTTTATAAAGCTTTCCGTATTCAGCCATTATCCTTCACCTTCTTTTCCTTTTGTATTTTCTTGATTTCAAGGCTTTCAACAAAAGCCTGTACACGTGTGCGAAGCTGACCTGAAGCCGAAGCCGTGTACTGACGGTCAACCGCCGCTGTCGGAACACCGTAATCCTCACTCATAACGTAGGAGGCAAGTGCTCTTTCATAGCCCCAGTATTCGCAGAATTTAAGCTGCTCGTACATTACACCGTCGGCATTATATTCTTCAACAAGCTTTTTAACGTAGTCCCTTCTTTCCTGAACCTTATCATGGCTCATAAATCTCGGGCACTGACTTGAAGCAAGATAATGACGGCAGATCTGAGTAAGCACATCCTCTTCATCGTTAAGGATGATTTCCTGTCTACCGGGAAGGGCACCGAAGCAGAATCTGTCTGCGACAACAAGTGCACCGCTGTCCTCGATAAGTGAAGTGAAATCGGGGTCGTCCATTTCACTTCCGACAACAACGATTTTTGCTCTGTAATTTTTCTTTTCATCGGGAACTCTTGATTTGAGCTCCTCTGCGGTTTCACGAAGATAAGGAAGGATGAGCTTCTTAGGACAGCAATAGGAAACAAGGTTAAGAATGTGATATTCGTAACCGGTGATTCTCGGGTTGTCCTCTTTTCTGTAATCACCGATTTCAGTTAAGATACGGCACACCTCGTTATGCTCCTCAACAGCCCTTTTCAGCGCTTCGTCCGAGGTGTCAACACCGTAAACCTCAGTAAGCTTATCAAGGATTTTAAGGCGTGTCTGCTTAACATAATGCTTTACCGTATGAGGCTCCACCTTAAAGGGTGCATCAAGAAAGGTAAGAAAGAACTTATCGTTTTCAACAAGATTGAGAAGCTCAAAATGCTCTGCAGTTCTGTTCATTTCCGAGCAGGTTTCGGAAGAAAGAAGAGCGTTAAGGAAGTTGTAGCCTCCTTCAATTGCTCTTTCGAGTATTGCCTTTGAATAGCCGCAAAGGAAGTTGCTCATATAGTAGGTTGCAATGTCCATCGAGCCTGTACGGGGTGCACGAAGTCTTACGGAAAAGCAATCACCGCAGTTAAGAAGCACCTCCGGAATATGATAGCAGGTGTAGCCGAGAGCAAAACCGCCCTCACTCTTTGCTTTCTGCACAAGCTCATTATTTGCTTCCTGAAGAAGATTTTCAAAATAATAATGATGCTTTAAATCTCTCATAGTCCCCTCCTTATAATACACCAAGCTCACTGAGAGCTGTTTTCACGCCTTTGACAACATTTGAATCGTCGGGAAGCTTTGTGATGTCCTTGCCGGCAATGTCAAAAATAGCAAGATTGCTGTCGTTTTCTATGTAAGATAAAACAGGAATGTCTCCTGTATCAAGCTACTCCATTACGCTCTTGTCGGCAATTCGGTTTACGTTTGCACCGAGCTTTTTGTACATAACAAGCTCATCGGCAACCTTCTTGATGGTCGAGATAACCTGAGTGCCCTTTTTACTGGCATCTGTGATAAGAAGAAGGTGGGTCACCTTTTCCATAACACGGCGGTTAATCTGCTCAATTCCAGCTTCACCGTCAATGATTACATAATCAAATTCATTTGAAAGTATACTGATTACTTCCTTGAGGTAAGCATTGATTTTACAGTAACATCCCGCACTTTCGGGTCTTCCGACTGCAATGAATGCAAAGCCGTCTGTTTCCTCAAGAGCGTCAAAGATTTTGTATCTTGCATCGCCGAGCATTTCAACGGCATCCTTTGTGTTACCGTCTTCAACGGAAACAATAATTTCTTTTCGTATATCGTCAATTGTGGTTTTCACTTCAATTCCGAGTGCCACCGAGAGTCCTACGGCAGGGTCAGCATCGATTGCAAGGATTTTCTTGTCGGGATATTTTTCAACAAGAAGCTTTACAATTGCGGCGGAAATTGAGGTTTTACCTACACCGCCCTTACCTGAAAGGGCAATAATTGTTGCATTGTTTTCCATCATAATTCTCCTATAAAATTAGTTACCTTAAGATTATAACAAAAGAAATCTCAGCTTTCAACAAAAAACACAAAAAACTCCCAAAAACAAGGGAGTTTTTTTACGATTTATTTTGCTGCTTTCTTTGAAAGACTCTTCTTATAAGCTGTAAGAAGAACAGAGCAACCGAGATTCAGTATTACAGAGCCTGCAAGAAGAGATACAAGATGGCTCGGCAAATTTGTGACAATCTTATCTGTCTGCACAAAGGACACTATGAAGTAAATAAATCCTACATTATTGAAAATCATCGGCAGATAAGGATTCGCCAGGATAAGCACGGCAACCGCCACCAGAAGCATCAGAATAACTGCCAATGTGTGATCAAGACCAAATCCCATAAGAGCTTTACATCCTGAGCTTACACCTGCCGCAATAATAAGACCTATGCTTCCGCCTACCAGAGTATACCAGAATCTTTCTTTATAAGTAAGCTCCTCCTGCATAAAGAAAAGGGTTACGGATGCAAAAAATGCCCAGTTGACAATCTGAATATCCCAGTCGTGCCACATTCCGTGAAGCAACTGATATATAATGTTCCACAAGGCTATCCAGATAAAAACTATAAGAAGTCCGCCCATCTTTCCCTTTGCAGGCTTATGTAAAAGCTTGATTTTTTCTCTTTCCTTAGTGTTCATAGCACATCTCCTTTTAATTGTTTTTAATTTTCTCACAGAGTGTACCAAAAACCTTTTCCCGAGTCAATACAAAAACATCAAACGATACACAAAAACCAAAAAGAGCATTATATAGAACATTTGCAGGTTTTCCGATTTTTTTACAACATATTTTGAATTTATGCACTAAAAAAATCCCGCCTCTTTTTTTACAAGTAACGGGATCAGATTATTTTTTCTTTCTGAAAATAACGAGCTTTGAAAAGATGTAATTGATAACAACGACAAACACGGCAATCATAGCCTTTGCAATAAATGCTCCGCCGATGTCGAAGCCGAGAAAATACAAGGAATATTTGTTGAAGCCAAGCAAATCAACAAGTATATAAAGCCCCGCCTCTTCAATAAAAAGGGTCAGCACTCTTGCGGCAAAGAAGGCAGCAACCTCCTTGAAAAAGACCCTTGCCTTCCAGCTTTTGCTTTCAAACACCCACAGCTTATTAGTAACATAAGAAAAGGCTACGGCAGCGAACCAGGCAATTGCATTGGTTATAAGATATCTTTCATCACCGAGCAATCTGTTTGTAACAGCAAAAACAGAGAGGTTGACTACTGTTGTAAGTCCGCCGAAAAGCACATAAATAATAAGCTCTTTATATTTAATTATAAGTTGTTTAATCTTTGTTATCATAGCTTAAAATCTCTTTTGCAATAAAAATCGGTCTGTCCTTGACCTGAGTGTGTATTTTCCCGATATAATAACCAACAATACCAAGGAAGAAGCATATCACCGAAGCAAGGAAAAGAACAAGTGCGGCAAGATAACCTGTTGCTCCGCTGAAATCCGCATGCATAATATCAAAAAACATACAGATAAAAAGCACAACAACAGAAGCTACAGCCATAATTCCGCTTGTATACAAAGGCAATTTAAGAGGCATATCTGTGTAAGCGATTATACCGTCAAGAGCATACTTGAGAAGCTTTGTGAAGTTCCACTTGGTTTCACCGCTTTCCCTCTCCTTTACCTCATAGGGTATGGCAATGGTATTGTAGCCTACCCAGGAGAATATTCCCTTTGAAAAACGGTGATATTCAGGAAGGGCAAGTATTGTTTTGACCACACACTGTCTCATTGTTCTGAAGTCACTGACATCACTGATGCAGTCAACCTCGGAAACCTTGTTGATTGCTTTATAGAAGTCCTTTTTGCAGATGTTGATGAACTTGCTTTCCTTTCTTTCCTTCTGGAAAGCGGCAACCATATCACAATCGGGATTTTCGTCAAGGATTTTTCCCATTTCAACAGCATAGGCAGGGTCCTGCTGTAAGTCAGCATCAATAACCGTAACATACTCCCCTACAGCCTCGGTAAAGCCTGCGTACATAGCCGCTTCCTTTCCGAAGTTACGGGAAAAATTGATAACCTTGATTTTTACATCCTTGTTTTCGTTAAAAAGCCTTCTGAGCTTTTTCGGAGTTTCATCACGGCTTCCGTCATTGACAAAAATAATTTCGTAAGCATCTGTGTAATCTGCCATTGCCTTTTTTGTTACCTCGAGGAACTTTTCAACATTGCCTTCCTCGTTATAACAAGGCACGATAAGTGAATGTTTAATTTTCACGCAAATCGCCCCTTTATCAATAAATTCGGTTAATTCAAGGCTTTATTATATTATACCTTGAAAAATTATTTTTTATCTCTTTCTCTTACAACAAAACGTGTAGGAGTGCCTTCAAGACCGAAGATTTCTCTTATCTGATTGTCAAGATAACGCTGATAGCTGTAATGGAAAAGCTCCTTATCGTTGACAAAGCAAACGAATGTGGGCGGTCTTGTTGAGGCCTGAGTCATATAGTAAATCTTAAGTCTCTTGCCCTTATCTGTGGGAGGCTGAACTCTTGCAGTTGCGGCGGCAAGAACATCATTGAGCTTACCTGTTGAAATTCGCATTGAGTTCTGCTCGTCAACAAATTTAATAAGCTCGAAGAGTCTGTCAAGTCGCTGACCTGTTTTTGCCGAAATGAAAATAATAGGTGCATAGGACATAAAGGAGAAGTCAACCATGAGCTTCTTTCTGTAGGCGTCCATGGTTTTTCCGTCCTTTTCAAGAGCATCCCATTTATTTACGGCAATGATACAGGCCTTACCCATTTCGTGAGCAATACCTGCAACCTTTGAATCCTGCTCTGTGAAGCCTTCAAGAGCATCAATCATAATAACGCATACTGTAGACTTTTCAACTGCCATTTTTGCACGGATAACAGAATACTTTTCAATCTGATCCTCCACCTTGCTTTTCCTGCGAAGGCCTGCAGTATCAATGAACATAAAGTCACCGTACTCGTTTGAAATATAAGTATCTGTTGCGTCTCTTGTTGTGCCGGCAATATTTGAAACGATGGCTCTTTCCTCACCTGAGATTGCATTGATAAGTGAGGATTTGCCTACATTGGGCTTACCGATAACGGCAACCTTGATAAGACCGTCATCCTCAACCTCTTCATCAGCCTCGGGAAGATATTCCATAACTGCATCAAGAAGATCACCTGTGCCGTGACCGTGAACGGAGGAAACAGCAATAGGATCACCGAGACCGAGATTGTAAAATTCGTAAAATTCAAGAGGTGTTTCACCGACGGTGTCACACTTATTGACACAAAGGATAATAGGCTTGCCGCTCTTCTGAAGCATAGCGGCAACATCGGCATCTGTTGCAACAACACCTGTGCGAAGATCGGTAACAAAAATGATAACCTCTGCGCTGTCAATCGCAAGCTGAGCCTGACGGCGCATCTGCATTAAGATGATGTCATCACTCTGAGGCTCAATACCGCCTGTATCAATGAGAAGGAAGTGACGGTTAAGCCATTCACAGTCTCCGTAAATTCTGTCTCTTGTTACACCGGGAGTGTCGTCAACAATGGAAAGACGCTCACCGATAAGCTTGTTAAAAAGGGTGGATTTACCAACGTTGGGTCTTCCGACAATAGCAACTACGGGTCTTGCCATATTATATCCTCCTTTTATATTTCTAAAATATCTTTTATAAGCTCGGGTGATGTGCTTGTGCTTACAACCTTGAGTTTAACATCAAGCGCCTGTTCAAGCTCTTGCCTTGAAACATTATCAAGGAAGAGGTCACCTTCACTTCTGAGCATTACATCGGGAATAATCAATTCACCGAAAAGCTCTTTGTCTTTTAACTGATTTATAATATCCTGTCCTGTCACAAGTCCTGCTACGGTTACACTGTGACCGAAAAAGTTATTTTTGATTTCATAAACATTGATTTTCAGCTTCGGATAAAGGGACTTAAGCTTTTCAGCAAGCTCTTTTATAAGAGGATAAGCCGCCACACCCGTTGCAAGGCTGAGACTTCTTTCGATATCTGCATTTTTATCGATTGAGTCGATAAAAGCTTCGGCTTCATCCCTGAAATCATTGCACATACCTACTCCGTTTTCAATCTGAGGGTAGGTTTCGTAATAACCGGATTCCGGAAAGGCTTTTTCTGCCTTAAGATAGAATTCATCGGCGGCATACACAAGACGTGTGCCGTATTTTTCTTTGAATTCTGCACCCATACGGTCGATTATCTCTATAACCGATGCGGATGTTTCCTTTGTGTAGGAAGGCATCTCAAAAAGGCCTTCACGGTGTTTTGTGATGCCTACGGGCACCGCCGCAATACTCTGAACAGCCGGATAGAGCTTTCCGAGCTCGCTGATGCTGTATTCAAGCTCCTTGCCGTCGTTGATACCCGGGCAAAGCACAAGCTGAGTATTGATCTCAATTCCTGCTTCTGCAAGACGGTAAATATAAGAAAGACATTCACCTGCGTTCTTATTCTTCATCATTTCCACACGAAGAGTCTTATTCATAGTATGAACAGAAATATTCACGGGACTGATGTGCATTTTTATAATGCGGTCAATATCCTTATCTGTAAGATTAGTAAGGGTAATATAATTACCGAAAAGGAAGGACAGACGGGAGTCGTCATCCTTGAAATATATGCTTTCACGCATACCACAAGGGTTCTGGTCAATGAAGCAGAAAATGCACTTATTTTTACAGCGCTTCTGCTTATCCATAAGATATGACTCGAATTCAAGTCCGATATCCTCGCCCTTGTTTTTTATGTTGATTTTTTTTGTTTTTTCCTTGTGCTCAATTTCCAGACAAAGCTTTTCTTCACCCATATAAAAATCGTAATCAAGGAAATCATTGATTTCGTTGCCGTTTACGCTTATGAGCTTATCTCCTGCCTTGATACCCTTGAAAAAGGCAACAGACCAATTTTTTACACTTTTGATTATAACTGACATAGTTGCCCTCCTCTCGTGTAACGGCTTCTAATAAAAAAGGTGAAGAAAGCCAAAAGCTTCTTCACCTCTCAAAGTTCCAAAGGCTTAGTCTTCGTCCTTAACAACAACCTGCTTGCCCTTGTAATAACCACATTCAGCACAAACCTTGTGGGGAACTGTGTATGCACCGCACTGCTTGCATCTTACGAGTGTGGGAGCGTCAAGCTTCCATACGTTTGAACGTCTCTTATCTCTTCTTGCCTTTGATACTCTTCTCTTTGGTACTGCCATCTTCCAGCACCTCCTTATAAATTAATAATTAATTATAACCAAGTTATACCGTTCCTTTAATCAAAAAGTCCTTCCCATCGGGGATCAATGTCCTTTTTGCAATTGCAGGAACCTTCATTTAAATCTGCTCCGCATTTTGTGCAAATGCCCTTGCAATCTTCTCTGCAAAGGATTTTGCCAGGCAAAGCAAGATAAATGTCTTCTGATGTGAGCTCAGCAATGTCAAGCTTCATATCCTCAACGAGAATGTAATCATCATTCTCCTCGTCATTGAGTGAGGAAACAAGGCCGTGGTCCATGACCACCTCAAAAGGTAATTTTACTTCAGCGGCACATCTGTCGCAACAGATTTCAAGAACAAAGCTGATCTTTGCGTTGACTGTTACAATTCCTGCAGTATTTGTAATTTCACCTTTAAGCTTAACAGGCGTTGTGAATGGAAACACACCGTTATAGCTCTCAGCTGAAAAATCAAATTCATAATCAAGAGGAATTGATCTGACGCCACCGTTGAATAAGTTTTCAAGTGCAATAAACATAACTCACCTCATATTAACGAATAACATTATATAGATATACCTTCGATTTGTCAAGAATAAAAATGAAAATATCTCATTTTTTTATTTTTTATTTCAAAAAATCTGACTTATTTTGTCTTGGCATAAAGAACAGATGAATAATAACCGACAAAATCATACTTCTGTGTCTCTTTTATTGCGTTCACACGGTAGATGTACTCACTTGACGGCTCGAGATTTTTCAGCGTTGCAACAGTCTTTGCCGTTGTGCCTAAAAGCACGAATTTCTTCTGCGTTTCATCATAACGGTAAACATTATAGGCCGTTGCGCCCTCAACGGCATCCCAGGCAAACTGTACCGCACTTTCCGTAGCGGCAGTCTGTCGGATGTTCTGCACCTTTGAAAGATAAGTTCCGCAGGTGTAGTAGTAAGTGTATCTTGAGCTTGTTATATCTTTTCCGTCCTTTACAACTGCGGCAATCACTGCGTAATGCTGCAATGTGCCCGGAGTGATATTTTTAAGAGTACAGGTTGTTTTCGCAGTTGAGCCAAGAAGGTCAAACTTCTTTGTGCTTTCGTTATAACGGTAAAGATAATATCTGTTAACCGCAGAGGATGATGCAGCCCAGGTAAGGGTGTAAGAAGTGTCTGTGCGGTTGCTCTGAGTGATTTTTTCAACACTTAAGGGTCGGGTATAAAACTTATGGATTGTATGTTCACCGTAATAATCCTCGTAGGAGCCGGTAAAACAAGCTCTTACAGCAACATGGTTGGTTGTGCAGTCCTTGAGATTTTCGGCAGTGTAGCTTGTGCTGCTTGTTGTGCCGACAAGCTTAAAGATGCCGTTCTGATAAAGATAAACCTGATAATAAGATGCTGAGGCAACCTTATTCCATCTGATTGTTGCCTTGTTTGTTTCAGCGGATGAGGTAATCCCCTTCACCTTGCCGTCAAAGGCTGTTATTTTCACAGTCGCAGAATTTTCCGAGGAAATGTATTTTCCGTCAACAAGCTTATAGCCTCTTAAAATAACCTGATAGGTCACACCCTTTGTAAGCGGTGAAACCTTAAGCTTGTTATCTGCAAGAACCTTGCTTGCAATAACCTTTCCGTTACTGTCAAGAAGAAAGAGCTTGTATTTATCAAGGTTCTTATCCTTGTTCCAGCCTACATTAACATAATTTTCACCGATGGAAAGAATTGAAATTCCCGTAGGAACGGAAGGCTTGGTAACGGCTTTAACCGATGCTGTCTTTTTGCCTGTTACGCTTATCTTGTTTTCAGAAATGTTTGAAGCGACAGCAAAATAATAGGTTGAATTACCGTCAAGTCCGTTTATCATCAAAGAAGTGTCCTCTGCCTGTACGCTCTTAAGCTCACCACCACTTTTTTTGTAGTAAACAGTGTAGCTTGTTGCACCTTGGACAGCCGTCCAGGAAACCTTAACTCTGTTACTGCCGGGGGCTGCAACGAGCTTTGAAGGGGCTGAAGGAAGAGTTATGGCTGTAACAGCCGGTGTTGCAACAGAATTAAGCCTCTCAGTGCCTATAATTCTGTACGCTCTCAGCTTGTACTGTCTTGATTGACCGGGTAAAAGTCCGCTGACATCAACAAAGGCTTCGGTTGAATCCTTCAGAAGAACATACTTATTGGTAGCTTCTGAAAGGTAATATATCTGATATCCGTCACAGTCAACTCCGCTCCACGAAATTCGGTAAGAGTTCGATGTTATATCGGAAACAGTAATATTGTAGGGCATTGAGGGTTTGCCGGTGAGGGAAACCATATTTGAGATATCACCGTAATATTTCTTATCCTTATGTTCACAATATGCACGCACAACAAAGTTATCCTCTGACGCCTGCAAATCAGTAAGAGTATACGAGGTTTCTCCGAAAGGAACAGAAGTAACCACGGAATACTTACCGGTGCTCTCGTTATAGGAAAGAATCACATAAGCCGTAGCATTTTCAACAGCCTTCCAATTAAGTGTAAACACACCTGAATCTGACTTTGTAAATGTCAGATTTTCTGTTTTCTCAGGATTGATAACAACGGTTGTGCTGACTGCTTTTGAAAGATCGTATTTTCCGTAACAATGCTGAGCGGCAACCGTATAGGCTGTACCGCTTTTAAGATCACTTATAACTGCCTTGTTATCGGCGATGTAACCACTTTTAACAAGCTCGCCTTCGCTGTTACCGATGGTAAAGCCATAGTAAGGAACGTTATCATTTTTGTCAACGCTTACTGTAAGCACGCCTGCGTCAAGCTCGGTTTTAAGGTTCTTGGGATAAGTATCGGCGTAATTACCTACGCTGAAAAGTATCTCCTCGAAATGTCCTGTTGAGTCATAAAAGTAAAGGCTGACTGTGCCGTCCTTAAGAAATTCAACGGTATCCTCGTCAATAATTCTGACCATTGTAGAATCAGAATAGTATACTCCGCTTTTAACCGAATCGCTTTTAAAAAGAGATATGTCGGCTTTGCCCTTTGCAACACGGACTGCAGTTGTAACATCAACGTATTCGGCAAGAACATAGCCTGTGCAGGTCTTCCCCGAGGAAGTAAAGGACACCTTATACCAATAAGGATATTCAAGAATGTCCGAAGGGTAATAGGAATCGGTTTTGCATTTACCGATGATTTTAACCTCATCGTTGTAAGAAAGGCTCACGGTTTTACCCGACGCATCGGTAACCTTTGCATAATCTGTTGAAGGGCCCTTGCGCACATTACAGTAAAGCACTCCGATATTTCCGTACTGCATAGAACTTTCGGCACCTATTAGGCTTCCGGCTCTTTCTTCGTTACTCATGTTTTTATAAACGGGAATTGAAAAGGTTATAGCTGTATTGAGCATACCCATTTCGTGATACGAAAGATAGCTTGAATAGCCCTGAGAAAGCGCACCTGTAAGGTTCGTCATATACTGATGCGTGTATAATCTGTAGTCGGAATCGGCATTTACGTTGAAGCGTTGAAGATAGCCTGTAAACTGACCCGCGGCAATATATTCCTCTGCAAGAAATTCAGCACCGCCCATAATTGACTTATAGGGAGTGTTCCACGGACGGGAATAGCTTGTGTACTTGTTGTTGTAACCGCTTGCCCACTCAAGGCCTCTCTCTATAGCTCCGACACCGTCAGATGCTCCGATATTATAAAAATTATATACACCGGGATACTTTGAGTTTTTACCTGAAACGCTGTCGCTTCCGTTAATTCCTACCTCGTTTCTTATTTTAGCGGCAAGAAAGCAAGGATTGATGTTATAGATCTTACCTGCCTTATACATAGCCTCAGCATAGGTCAGCTTGTCGGTGTACGACTTACCTGCAGCATCGTAATATGTCATAAGCTTCTGATGCATAAAAGAGCCGTCAAGAACAGCCTCAACCATTTCAACCGTAACCTTATTGCTGAAACTCAGAAGCTCAAACTGAAAGATTCCGCCTTTGTTAAGGAAGTTTCTCGGATCCATAAAGAATTCAACGGCAAGCCTGCTTCCTGCAACAAAGCCTCCGTCCTTATAATTAAATTTACCGGTTTCATAATTATAATCGTCGGAGTCACGACTCATAAAAATCGTTGCCGCAGTGTTATAATAAACAAGAGATTTATCGTCATGCTCTTTGTCAATCACGGTTTTCCAATCAAGACCTGTGAAGAAGGGCTCAAACTCCCATAAGGGGTACTCCTGATGAAGCTGTCTCAGATGAACCTTGTAGCTTTCGGGGAAGGCTTCGATTTTCTTTTCAAATTCCTCATCAAGACCAGAAACAGAAAAAACGGTGATGACTGTCAGAAGAATCACGAAAACAAGCACCGTCAAAAGTCTTTTAATTTTCATCAATTTCTTCATAATCACACCGTATCCTTTATATTTTTTATCCTATCAGCTTAAAAAGGAGAGTCCGTCAAGAATTGAGCTTACGCAATCCTTCTCCTTTTGTACATTTTCCTTGATTTCTTCTTCAGCTACACTTTCCTTATCAAGGAAGGAAAGAACTGAAAGAATGCTTTCAACCTTGTCGCCTTCCTCCTTTTCGGCAAAGACGGATTCAGCTTTTACTTCTGAATTATTGTCAAAAAGACCTCTCTGAGTAAGCTTTTCGATAAAGCCGCTCAGGCTTTTGCAAAGCTCGTCAGCAACGGATTTAAGATGCTTTGTTGCATCTCTTATATCTCCGACTGACTCTCCCGAAAGCTCAACTGAGCCGACAGGAATTTCATTTTCACAAGCTGAAGCATTCATTTCAATAAGCATCGCTGCCTTTTCAAGCTCAAAAATCTTTTCATTAAGGCTTGAAACAGTCTGTTCAACCTGCTTTTTATATTCAAAGGTTTCGTTATGCATTTTTTCAATGTAGTCAATTACATCTTTTCTGTTAAAGCCGCCAAAGGCTGACTTCCTGAAGGTTCCGAATTCCTTTTCCATTTTTTCACTGCCTTTTTCTCATTATTCTTCAGATTAATTTTAGCATAAAAGCAAATATAATTCAACCGTATTGAAAAAATTTCACAATATGGTGTATAATTAAATCAAAAACGGAGGTGGTTAAATTGAAAATTCTTTCCGATAAAGCAAACTTTGTGATAGAAAAGCTTGAAAAGTCAGGCTTTGAGGCTTTTGCTGTCGGCGGATGCATAAGAGACATTCTCATGGGTATTCCTGCCCACGATTACGATATCACGACCAACGCCACAACCGATGAAATCAAAAAGGTTTTCTCTGACTGCAAAACAATCGACACAGGTATAAAGCACGGCACTGTAACAGTGCTTATAGAAAAGGAGCCTTTTGAGATTACCACCTACCGCCTTGAAAGCACATATACGGACAACCGTCATCCCGACAAGGTTATCTTCACCAAAAGGCTCACAGATGATCTTTCGAGAAGAGATTTTACAGTTAACAGTATAGCCTACTGTCCTTTAAAAGGATTCGTTGATCCCTTTGACGGAAAATCTGACACAGAAAAAAAGATAATCCGTGCCGTAGGTAAGGCCGAAGAAAGATTCAGGGAGGATTCCTTGAGAATCCTTCGCGGACTCAGATTTGCAAGCGTACTCGGATTTGAAATTGAAAGTGAAACAAAAGAAGCGATGATAAGCTGCCGCCATCTCATAAAAAACATTTCCCGGGAAAGAGTGTTCACCGAGCTTTCAAAGCTTCTTTGCGGAGAAAATGTAAGAAGTGTTCTTACTGAATTCGCTGATGTTTTTGCAGAGGTCATACCCGAAATTAAAGATATGAAGGGCTTTGAGCAGCACAACTTCCATCACATTTACGATGTGCTGACACATACGGCAGTTGTGATTGAAAGCACCCCTCCCCTTTTGCATCTTCGTCTTGCGGCTCTTTTTCACAATGTTGCAAAGCCTTACTGCTTTTCGCTTGATGAGGAAGGCACGGGACATTTTTACGCTCACGCAAGCAAAAGCGCCCTCATTGCAGAAAAGAGGCTTACAGAGCTTCGTTGCGACAACAAAACAAAGGAAGCCATCATCAGACTTATTAAGGCTCACGACACACCCATTGAGGAAAGCGAAAGAATAATAATGCGAAGGCTCAATTCAATGGGAGAAGAATTATTCTTTGATCTTATTAAGCTCAAAAGAGCTGACACTGCAGGCCTTGCACCCGAGTTTCACTCAAGAAGTGAGCATTTTGACCGCCTTGAAGAAACGGCACGGGAGATACTTGAAAAAGAAGAATGCTTTTCGCTTAAATCTCTTGAAGTCAACGGAAATGATATGATAGAACTTGGCTTTAAAGGAAGAGAAATCGGCGAAAGGCTGAATTTTCTGCTTGAAGCGGTGATTGAGGGTAAGGTTAAGAATGAGAGGGATGAACTTCTGAAATTTATTGTTGGAATTTAATATTTTTCAAGGGAATGATATAGGTGCATATCATTCCCCTTTTTTATCAATTTTTTCTGAACACATCAAGCATATGAATTGACATACCTACACAGTCTTCTCGCTCGCAAAGCACGGAAAGGAATTTCATATACTCCTCAAATTCACGGTCGCTTAAATCATCAAACTTATCATCAAAAACGTACGAAATCATATCAACTCCGACAAAATGAAGCCTTGTAACATTATGACTTTTCATAAGCTTATCAATGTCAGCTTTACGGTACAGTTCAAATATTTCCTCGGGTGCTGAAACTGTATGATAATCTTCTTTAATAAGACCTTTTTCCAAATAATCAAGCACAATATTTTTATAAAAGAACTTATAAATTGAGGTATCATTATTACAATAAGAAGCGTATATTACACCGTCTGTTTTTGCTAATCTTATTGCTTCACTAAGAGCCTTATGCTTATCCACATCGTTAAAAAGATGATACATAGGACCTAACAGTAACACTACATCATAAGTATCACTTTCAAATGCAGACATATCGCAGGCATTACCTTCGAAAATTTTTATATTGTGATTGGGTTTAACTTTTTCTTTCATTATTTCAATGTTCTTCGGGACAAGCTCAACCGCAGTAACATCATAGCCCATTTCTGCAAGTGCAAGAGAATATCTGCCCGTGCCAGCACCTATCTCAATTATTTTTCCACCTGGTGTAAGATACTTTTCAATATATTTCATTGTAGTAAGAAATTCGGGCATTCGGCTTTTACGCATTAGCCTTCCTTCTTCGTCGTAGTTATTGTAAAAACCAATAACACTGTTTTCTGTTGTTGCTTTTTCCTTAAATTTTTCTGATAGTTTCATAAAAAACTCCTCCTGAATAAAAAAATTAACGGTGTAAGCTCATACAATAAGCCTACACCGTTATAATCATATCCTTATAAAAATACAGTTACGTATCCGAAAATGAATATAGAGGTATAGACCTGCATCCATAATATGGTGCAAGCCAAAGCATATACATTTCTGTTTTGTTTGAAAGATATGCGTTCAAATCAATTTACCTCTCTGATGTATTTTTGTAAATATATCACATCAATCTTCTGATGTCAAGTTTTTCATTCAACAATATAAACCTTTACGCCGTGGCTGTCAGTTACGGCATCGAGGCTTGATACTGCATCGTAGATTCTTTCTTCCCATACATCATAAGCCTTATAAGCATCCTTCTTGGGAAGATTGAGGAAGCCTTCGTTGGAAATCTTTGCAAAATCAACCTTTGTTGTTGCTTGCTTGTTGCCCTTATTAAAGACGCAAACTGCAACCTTTGAATTTTCAAGAGGCTTGACAAGAACATCAACAATACCCATCTTGATTCTTCTGCACTGAACGCCGAGAGGATCCTGATTGATACCAATCATTGTTCTGTTTGTAAGTATCTGATAAAACTTGTTTTCTGTGTCAACTGTACCGTCTTCCTTAATGAACTTTCTTACATCATTACCGAGAATAAGAGGAGCATTCATCATACACCAGAGGCTGAAGTGTGCAAGATTTTCGTTAATTGTAAGCTCTCCGTTTCCTACCTCGAGCATATCGGGGTCATTCCATGCTCCGGGAGCAGCATACTTTGCAAGACGGACATTGTGCTCATAAATGCCAAGGAAGGAAAGCCATGTAGGCCTGATATCGGGAGTTGTTCGCCAGAGGTTACCTGCCTCTGCGCTCCATTTCCAGGGACGGTTGAAGCCCCATTCACAGATTGAATAAACGATGGGCTTTTCTTCTGTGCCGTTTTCTTCGGCATACTTCTTCGTGGCACGCTTAAGCTCACGGCCCATAAGCTTATACTGAATTGCGGCAGAGTCCGCTCTTGAGCCTACGGGATTAAGAAGCTCAATAGTGTTTTCACCTTCATCAAGATAAACTGTTTCCATAAGCTTACCTTCGGGCGTCCAGTTCTTACGGCTCGGGCAATAGATATGTGCCTCTTCCCTGCCGTTTACCTTAACCATCATAAATTTACCACCCTTACGGGCGTCCTTTCTGATGTCAAGATGAACGAGATACTCACCTGCCTTTTCAGCGTTAAAGTTAACAATAATGCTACCTGCGCGCGCATCAAGTCCATCAATATACTGCTTTGTGTCGCAGGTTTCATCAGGAACAATTCTTGCCATACCCTTTAAAGTCATATCCTTTGACTCAAAGCGTGAAAGCACCTTACCTGTTTCATTGTCAGCAAGGGAAACAGCAATAATTCTCGGGCACAGTGATGAAATGGGGACATTGTGACAGAAGTCATACTTAAAGTACTCTATGCCCCATTCTGCAAAGGTTTCAGCATCGATTCTTTCGTTTCTGAGGCTTGCAGGATAATCCTCGCAGGTGTGTGTACCGTTTGAGGAGTAAATGCCGAGCTTTACGCCCTTACTGTTAACGTAATCGGCAAGAGCCTTGATGCCGTTCGGGAAGTTAACCTTGTCGCACTGAAGCTTACCGAGAGCATCTCTTGTTGAAGCCTGCCAGCAGTCATCGATGTTAACATACTTATAGCCGCACTCAGCAAGTCCGCTTGCAACCATAGCATCAGCAATTTCCTTGATAAGATCTTCGCTGATTTTATGTCTGAAAAGGTTCCAGCTTGACCAGCCCATAGGAGGTGTGAGTGCAACTCCGTTGTTGTAGTTATTTTCTGTGCACTGACTGATTTTTGTTTTGTTGATCAACTTTTTGGCTGAGCAGATCGGACAGAAGGTTTTCTCCTTGATTTTCTTGCCTGCAACAGCAACAGAAGCCACACCTGCAGATGCGGCAACAGCTGTAGCTGCTTTTTTAATGTCTAATTTCATATTTTTTCCTCCTTATCGATTTATATAATTGCAAAGCTTTTCATTGCAAAAACTATCACATAAATTGTGAGCATTGAAACGACGCTTGTCCAGACAACAAGCTGTCCAGCAAGCTGCTCATCGCCGCCAATTTCACCAACCATAACGGCACTTGAAACTGCTGTGGGCGTAGCAAAAAGAGAGATAAGAGCCGGATACTCAACTGCCGAAAAGCTGAAAAGTCCCGTAAACTTACTAAGAAGTATTGCTCCGCCGAGACCGATGACGGGAGCCATCACAACCCGCATAAGTGTACCGATTATAATTTCCTTCTTAAGGCTTCCCACGGCTTTGAAATCAAACCTTGCACCAAGAACAACCAAAGCAAGAGGCGAAGCAACGGAAGAAAGATTCTTGAGAGTTTTATAAAAGAAGGGAATATTGTTTTCAATTGTGAAAATGGGAGCGCCCATTTCGTTTACGGGAATGAAGGAGCGTATCACAAGAACTGCTATACCGATAAAAACACCGATAATAAGGGGATTTTTTGCAGTCTTTTTAAGCGTATCCCTGACAGCGTTTTCCTTGTGATCACCGACATAATGAGAAAGAATGATAACGGCAAGGCAATTGAACATAGGTACGGCAACTGCCGAAAGCACCGAAGCAAAGGCAACCGCCTCTTCACCGCCGAGAGAAAGGGCAAGAGGTATGCCTATAATCGCATAATTCGAGCGGAAGGAGCACTGGGTAAGCACGCCAAGGTGACTGCGCTTTTTTGTTACAAGATGAGCAATAAGATAACCGCACAGGAAGATTGTCAATATTGCAAAAACGCAGTAAATGACCGCCTTGAAATTAAGACTTTTAAGTGAGTCTATTTCATAGATATTGACAAAAAGGAGCACCGGAAGAAAAATCTTGAACACCATTGTGTTTGCCTTTTTGAAAAAGCTGTCATCAGCGAATTTTATCACACGAAGGAAATACCCTAAAAGTGCAAGAAGCAGAATAGGCATAACCGCATTGAATGAAAAAAGAAATATTTCTCCCATAACTTCCCCCTCTTTTTTTATAATCAATTCATTATAGCACAGTATTTTAAAAAAATCTATTTATATTTGAATTTATTTCACAAAGAAAAAAGTTGGCCGTCAAGATACGACCAACTTGATTTTTTTATAGTTTTAATCAGGCTTCTTCTTTATTGCTTTTGTTAAGAAAGAACAATGCCGCACCGATAAACACCGCACCGCCTATAAGATTACCGAGAGTGACGGGAATAAGATTTGTAATGTAACCCGTGACAGAAAGAGAGTCAATCTGTTCGGCAGTAAGTCCGAAGGCCTCCTTTGCAAGCTCAACATAAGTCGGATTAAGCTTTGAATAAAGACCTGCAGTAAGGTAATACATATTTGCAACACAATGTTCAAAGCCTGAAACAGCAAAAATGAACACACCGAAGAAAATCGATAAAAGCTTACCTGCAACATCTCTTGCACAGACAGACATCATTACTGTGCCGCAGACAAGAATATTACAGAGAATACCCGATGTGAGACCTCTTACAAAGGATATGTTTGACTTGGCAACCGCCACGGAAATGTTATACGCACCGAGAAGACCTTCGGAATAATTCCACTGTCCGCTGAAGTTGGTAAGCGTACACATTATGACCGCACCAATGAAATTACCGATAAAAACAACAATCAGAAGCTTGAAAAAGAAGCTCCACTTTGTCTTTTTGTCAAGAACACCGACAATTCCAAGACAGTCACCGGTGAAAAGCTCTGCACCGAGAAGAATAATCACCATAAGTCCTACGGGGAAAACCGCACCGATTGCAAGGCGTGCAAGTCCGATGTTTGTTATGCTGTGACCTGCAACACTGCTGCAGCCTGCACCGAGTCCTATCATAATTCCTGCAATGATTCCTTTTACAAGAAGCTTCCAAAGAGGCATCGTAGATTTTTTCTGACAGCCCTGTATATATTTTTCAAGAGCCTGCTTATCTGTTAAAAAATTATCCAATTTTTATACTCCTTTTAGTTTAAAAATCAAAAAGACTCATCTGTCTTGTTTCGGGAAGACTTCCGAAGGCACCGATCTGACGAAGCACCTCAACAGTTGAAGAGGAAGCACTCGCCTTCTGTGCAAAATCATCAATTGAAACGAATTCCGTTACTCCCTCTCTCGCCTTTGCAAGAGCAATTGCCGCATTTTCACCGACACCGCTGAGAGCTCCGAAGGGCATACGGATTTTTCCGTCTTCAATCATATACGCTGTGGCGTGAGATTTGTAAATATCAATGGGTAAAAATTCAACTCCGCGAGCCATCATTTCGTTTACAACCTGTAAGGTAGGATACATATTGAGCTCCTTGGGCTGTGCATCGTTACCCTTTGCTTTGATTTCCGCCATTCTTCGCCTTACGGCATCTCTGCCCTTAAGCACCGTTACAGCTTCAAGGTCTCCGCCTCGTACTGTCATAAATGCTGCGTAATACTCAAGCGGATAGTAAATCTTATACCAGCCGAGTCTCAATGCCGCACTGACATATGCTGCTGCGTGAGCCTTCGGGAACATATACTTGATTTTCATACAGGAATCAATGTACCACTGCTCAACACCGTTATCCTTCATAGTCTGGATGTGCTCCTGGGTAAGAAGCTTTGTCGCCTTACCCTTACGGACAATTTCCATAATTTTAAAGGCTACGCTGGGCTCAACACCCTTATGCATAAGATAAACCATAATATTGTCTCGGGTACCGATAACCTCTGAAATGGTACAGGTGCCGTTTTTAATAAGCTCCTGAGCATTACCGAGCCAAACGTCAGTACCGTGAGAAAGGCCTGAAACCTGAAGAAGGTCAGAGAAGTTCTTCGGCTGAGCATCAAGAAGCATCTGAATAACGAAGGGTGTACCCATTTCGGGAATTGAGAGTGTACCCGTCGGACAGTCAATATCCTCTGCGGTTACACCAAGAGGCTCGGGACTCAATATAAGCTCGTAAATCTTCGGGTCACAGATATCTGTATCCATTGCGGGAATGCCCGTAAGATCTTCAAGGTACTTATAAAGAGTGGGAACATCATGGCCGAGATTATCAAGCTTGAGGATGGTATCGTGAAGAGCGTGGAAGTCAAAATGAGTTGTTCTTGTGTCGCTCTTACTGTCATCGGCAGGATGCTGGATGGGAGTGAAATCCGAGAAAACGAACTCATTCGGCACAACAACCATACCGCCGGGATGCTGACCCGTTGTTCTCTTTACACCGGTACAGCCTCTTGTAAGTCTGTCCTCTTCGGCACGGCTGACAACAATATCTCTTTCAGCAAGATACTTTTTAACATAACCGTAAGCTGTTTTATCAGCAACGGAAGCGATTGTACCTGCCTTGAACACATGTCCGTCACCGAAAAGCGTTTCGGTGTAGCGGTGAGCTCTTGACTGATACTCACCTGAGAAGTTAAGGTCGATATCAGGGCTCTTGTCGCCCTTGAAGCCAAGGAAGGTTTCAAAGGGAATGTCGTGACCGTCACGGATAAGTGCAGTACCGCATTCGGGACAATCCTTCGGAGGAAGGTCGTAGCCTGAGCCGACTTCACCGTTAAGGAAAAATTCACTGTAACGGCACTTGGGACAACGGTAATGAGGTGCAAGAGGATTAACCTCTGAAATACCCGAAGCATTGGCAACATAGGATGAACCAACCGATCCTCGTGAGCCTACAAGGTAACCGTTTTCGTTTGAGTTTTTAACAAGCTTCTGCGCAATCATATAAAGAACGCCGAAGCCGTGCTTGATGATTGATGTAAGCTCCTTTTCAAGGCGCTTTGCAACATATTCGGGAACGGGATCACCGTAATGATCCTTTACTCTCTCCCAGCAAAGTCGTGTAAGCTCCTCGTCAGCACCTTCAAGAGAGGGAGGATAGTTGCCGCTCGGAATGGGAATGATTTTTTCTACCATATCGGCAATCTTGTTTGTATTGGTAATAACTATTTCCCTTGCCGTCTCTTCACCGAGATAATCGAACTCTGCGAGCATTTCTTCGGTGTTTCTGAAATAAAGAGGTGCCTGATTATCCGCATCACCGAAGCCCTGACCTGCCATAAGAATTGCTCTGTACTTGGCATCGCCGGGATCAATGAAATGAACGTCACAGGTTGCTACTACCATTTTACCCAAAGCATCAGCAACATGGATAACCTTACGGTTGAAGTTGCGGATATCATCAACGGAATTTACATGAGGGAAGCGTTCACTTCTTATCATGTAATCATTGTTTCCGCAGGGCTGAATCTCAAGGTAATCATAGAAGGAAGCAATCTTAAGAATTTCATCATCGCTTTTGCCTTCAACAATTGCTCTGTAAACCTCACCTGCTTCACAGGCACTGCCCACAATAAGGCCCTCTCTGTGCTTGATAAGCTCACTTTTGGGGATGATGGGTCTTCTGTGGAAATACTGAAGGTTTGATAGAGTTATAAGCTTATAAAGATTCTTGAGACCTGTGAGGTTTCTTGCAATAAGGATCTGATGGAAGTATTTGTTTTTACCCTTTTTCCAGGTTTCAAAATCAACCTCGGTATCGTCCATAAAATAGCCTTCCATACCGTAGATGATTTTTATTTTGCCACCTGCTGCACCAACAGCTTCGGGATAAGCCTGAACAACACCGTGATCGGTGATTGCAATTGCCTTATGACCCCAGTCAATTGCACGCTGAACGAGAATCTTGGCATCGGTCATACCGTCCATCATAGACATTTTTGTATGAAGGTGAAGCTCAACTCGCTTTTCTTCGGCTTCATCCTTTTTCTTGATTTTATCAACAAGGCTGATTGCCCTGGGTGAAATTACATTTTCACCTGAGAATTTATCAAAGGCAAGGTCACCTCTCAAAAGAAGGGTTACGCCGTCCTTGATTTTACCTACGATTGACTCGCAATTTTCCTTACGGTCAAAAATCTTACAGGTATAGGAGTATGTACCGTCGGTGATGTTGAAGGTAATGATGTAGCTTCTGCCGTCACGGGTTTCTCTTGTTTCAAAGCCGAAAACATCACCCCAGACAACGCAGGAGCCGTCTTCGGGAGAAATCTCCTTGAGAGGACGGGGATTTTTTGTGATTTTGTTGCCGAAAATAGGCTTCGCTGTTTCAAGATAGAGAGGAATGCCCTCGACAACCTTGTGCTCTTTAGGCTTTGAGGGAGCGGTATAAACAGGGTCAAGGCCTTTTTTAAGAAGATTTTCCTCCTCAGCCTTACGGTGAAACGCTGCAATCTCCTCATCACTGATTTCAAGCTCTGTCTGTCCGCAGAACTCAACCTCAACATCTCTTGAAAAGCGTTTGTGAATAAGCCTTTTCATAAACTCTGCCGCACCGACACCCTTGAGAATGTCTCCGCCGCCATGAGAAAGCTCAACAAAAAGAGTCCGTCCGTCAAAACGTGCATTACTGTGAGTGAAAAAGCCGTTTGTTGCGGCAATTGCTCTGTTTGCCTCATAAACAAGGGATGAGAAGTACTCCTCGGAAAAGCTCTCGGAGGGCATTCTCGGAAAGATTGTTACAAGATTTACAAGCAATTTATCTCTTAAAGTGTTTTCGGCAGACTCGATAACTTTATAATTAACTACAAGCGGAAAAAAAGCATCAATTTCGATGCTCTTTTTTTCCATTGCTATTCGTACATTTTCAATCTGACAGCCCTTGAAGGCTTCATGAAGCACCCCGTCTGAAAAGGTGCCGAAAAGTTGTTCGAAACTGTTGTTCATTTTAATGGTTTCCTTTATATCTTTAACTGGTTACTGATTACAGCTTTTCTATTTCCTTGAGAAGCTCTTCGAGAATGTCCTCCTCGGGAACCTTACGAAGAATTTCACCCTTTTTGAAGATTACTGCACAACCGTCACCGCCTGCAATACCGATATCGGCTTCCTTTGCTTCACCGGGGCCGTTTACAACACAGCCCATAACTGCAACGGTAATGCTCTTTTTAACATTGCGAAGCTTTTCTTCAACCTCCTTTGCAAGACCGATAAGGTCTATTTTTGTTCTGCCGCAGGTGGGACAGGAAACAAGCTTGGGGGTCGAGTTGTCAAGGTCAACAGATTTGAGAATATCAAATCCTGCATATACTTCCTTTACGGGACTGTCGGTAAGTGAAACACGGATTGTGTCGCCGATTCCGTCGCAAAGAAGTGAGCCGATACCCACAGAGGATTTAATAAGGCCCATTCTCTCCGTGCCCGATTCGGTAACGCCGAGATGCAAGGGATAATCACAGATTGAAGCAACCTTACGGTATGCAGCAATCATATTTCTTACGTTTGAGGATTTGATTGAAATTACAATATCGTCAAAATCGTACTTCTGTAAAAGTCTGACGTGATACATTGCACTTTCAGCCATTGCATCAGGTGTGGGAGCACCGTATTTTGCAAGGATTTCCTTTTCAACGGAGCCTGAATTAACACCGATTCTGATAGGTACACCTCTTAAGGCACAAGCCTCGGCAACTGCTTTTACATTTTCGTCAGCACCGATATTACCGGGGTTGATACGGATTTTATCTACACCTGCCGCAAGACTTTCAAGAGCAAGCTTATGGTTGAAATGAATGTCTGCAACAAGAGGAATGCTGATATTTTCCTTAAGTGCGGCAACAGTTTTTACAGCCTCCATATCAGGCACAGCCACACGGACAATTTCACAGCCCGCCTGCTGGAGCTCAAGTGCCTGCTTTACGTTACCTTCGATATCGTGTGCAGGGATGTTAAGCATTGACTGAACCGTAACCTTGCTGTCACCACCGATAAAAATATTGCCTACCTTTATTTTTTTGCTGTTTCTTTTCAACATATTTATACCTCCTTGCTGACATTTCTGACACACCCTCTCCGACGGCTTTGCCGCCACCTCTCCTAGAAGGAGAGGCAAGTATGCCATTAAAACAACATGTAATCCGAAGTGCCGTCAGACATCCTGACTACTCACTACTGACTACTTTAATTATATAAATCCTATTCCCGAAATCCACTTCCAAAGGTCATTGGCAGAAATGAGCGCCATAAATACAAGAAGAAGAACAAGTCCTGCGGCACTTACCCATGAAACATATTTCTGCGGAATTTTGCGACGGATTATAAGCTCAACAAACATAAAGAAGAGATGTCCGCCGTCAAGTGCAGGAACGGGAAGAAGATTGAAGAGACCGATATTGATTGTTATCATCGCAAAGAGCATAAAGAGAGTTGAATAATCTGTAGTGGCAACGCTCTCTTCAGCAATTTCTGTGATGATTGACATTGTACCTATGGGACCTGAAAGGTCGTTGATGCCGTACTGACCTCTGACAAGGTCAAAAAGACTCAGGTAAACCATTCTGCCCAAGGACAAGGAGTAGCAAAAGGCTTCCTTCATAACTGAAAGGAAGTTTTTATCCTCAGGATAAACTGTGAAGTCGAATATAGTTACAGACATAAACTCAACCTCATTAAAGGAAAGGCTCTCCCCTTCTCTTTCAACGGTAAGAGAATAAATGAAGTCCTCATCAGCACGGATGGCAGTTATAAGCTCGTCATCAGTTGTAACCTTTTCACCGTTTACACTTGTTACAAGGTCACCGTCCTTAAGCCCTGCTCTTTTGAGGTTGGCACTTACATTAGATATCACTCTGCCCTTATAGTTGAAGTTACCGCTTGTCATTTTAAGAAAGGGTACATCCTCAAGCTCTGTTTTTTCACCGCCACGATTAACGGTAAAATCGAATTTACCCGTTGCGTTACGCTGCATAAGGAAGGTAATATCATAGCTTGAAAAGACATGCTTACCGTCAATTTCAAGGATTTCATCATCGACCTGAAGCACGGAATTACTCTTAGCGCCCTCATAGAAGGTCGAAATCTTTCTTGAAGTGATAGCATCCTCACCGCTTACAAGAACCACACAAAGTATAAAGCCGAGAAGAAGATTCATTACCGCACCTGCAGAAATGATAATCATTTTCTTCCAGGTTTTCTGATTACAGTAAGCTCTTTCGTCGTCGCTTTCCTCGCCTTCACCTTCCATGGAAACGAATCCGCCGATTGGAAAAAGTCGGAGAGCATACTTTGTTTCCTTGCCCTGCTTTTTGAGAATTGTGGGACCCATACCTATAGCAAATTCATTCACCTTAACCTTGAAAAGCTTGGCAGTGATGAAGTGACCGAACTCGTGAATTGCAATGATGAGTCCGAAGAAAAGGATGCCTATAAGAATGGGAACACCTTTAGCCTTGATGTCGGCAAAGGTTAAAAGTAAGTTTAAGTCCATTAGTTTGCCTCTTTCTGTGTAATGCTTTGACATTACATTGGAAATGTTAATTAATATTATGCTCTGCTTCTTACAATTTCTCTTGCATTTCTGTCAGCCTCGAGAATTTCTTCGAGAGTTGAGCCTGAGACTTTAGGTGCATTTTCCATTGCGTAAGAAACAAGGTCAGCAATTTCCAAAAATCCGATTTTACCCTCACGGAACATCTCATTTGCCATTTCATTTGCACCGTTGGCAATGCAGGGATAAAGACCGCCCTTGGTAATTGCTTCACGGCAGAGATTAATGCAACGGAAGGTATCGTAATCCGGCTTGAAGAATGTAAGATTGGGATAATCCCATAAGTTGAGCTTTTTGACTGGAGATTCAAAGCGTTCGGGATAAGTAAGAGCATACTGGATGGGTATTCTCATATCAGGAACACCAAGCTGCGCAATTACAGAGTTATCATTATATTCAATAAGTGAGTGAATAATACTCTCACGGTGAACAACGATATCAATTTTTGAAGGATCTATATCAAAAAGCCACACTGCTTCAATAAGCTCAAGACCCTTGTTCATCATTGTAGCACTGTCAACGGTTATCTTTGCACCCATACTCCAGTTGGGATGCTTAAGAGCCTGAGCAACGGTTACATCCTTAAGCTCTTCTCTTGTTTTACCGAAGAAGGGACCTCCCGATGCTGTTAATATGATTGACTTGAGCTCCTCTTTTTTATTCATACCCTGAAGGCATTGAAAAATTGCACTGTGCTCACTGTCAACAGGAAGAATTGCAACATCCTTTTCCTTTGCCTTACCCATAACAAGCTCACCACCTGCAACAAGGGTTTCCTTATTTGCAAGGGCAATGTTTTTACCCTGCTCAACGGCACAGAGTGTAGGCTTAAGACCTGCGATGCCAACAACGGAGTTAAGCACGGTGTCAGCCTCCTGCAAGCTAGCGCACTCACACACGCCTTCCATACCTGAAAGCACCTTTGTGTCTGTGTCGGCAACAGCTGTCTTAAGCTCTGCTGCAGCCTTTTCATCAGCCATCGCGGCAAACTTCGGCTTATATTGTCTTATCTGTTTTTCAATTTCGGCAACATTTTTTGATGCAGTAAGAGCCACAACCTCGTAGCCTCTTTTTGTCACAACATCAAGTGCCTGAGTACCGATTGAGCCTGTTGAACCGAGTATGGTAAGCTTCTGAGACATAGGATTCTCCCCCTTTTATATGTGCAATTAAGTCAATCAGCCTTTGAAGAAGGTGATAAGGCTGAGGATACAGTAAAGTGAAGGTGCTACGAAAATTACGCTGTCAAAACGGTCCATGATACCGCCGTGACCGGGAATAAGCTTACCGTAGTCCTTGATGCCGTAATTACGCTTGATTACGGAAGCGGAAAGGTCACCGAGCATGCTTACAAGTGAAAGCACCATTGAAATTGGAATGATGTAAAGATATTTAAGTGAGCTCGCACCGAAGATGGTGTAATCATAAAGATTCTTGCAGCCTATTGTGAACAGATAAAGGATAAGCACATTAAGAGCCGCTGTTATCACAACACCACCGATTGCACCCTCGATTGACTTTTTGGGGCTGATTACGGGAGCCATCTTATGCTTACCGAATTTTACACCTACGATATAAGCAAAGGTATCTGTAAGCCATGAGCAGGCAAAAGCAAGACCTACAAAGTAAATGCCCTCTTCGTGAGTATAGCCTTCAAACCAGTCACCGATATTATTAAGTCTCAAAAAGCATGAAAATGCAAAGGGAAGTGCAACAGAAGCCATAAAAGCCGCTGATGTATGAGCAAAGGTGATCTCTTTATTGAAAAAAACCATAAGGCTCATAAGTAAAAGCACATAAATTCCGTAAAGCACCCCTGCTGACGGCAGAGCAACATTAAAGCCGAATGCCATAACTGTAAGGAAGCTTACTGCACAGGAAACAGCAAAAAGCACCTTGCTTTTACCGCCTACTGCTCTGACAACTTCAAAGGTAGCAGTTGCGGCAAGTGCAGAAAGAATAACGGTTATTACGGGCTTAAGGTCAAATACAATTGCTACAAGGAAGCCTGCAAGACCTAAAACTATCATAAAAAAGGATATTGTTCTGTCCTTTTGAAATACTTTCTTCTTTTCTTTATTTTCCATTTTATTTTTTACCTTTCTTAATACAACTCGCAATTATGAATCGTGAATTGTGCGTTGTTGATTAAATCAGACTCCGCCGAAGCGACGGTTTCTTCTGCCGTATTCTTCAATTGCTCTGTCGAGATCCTCAGGCTTGTAATCAGGCCATAGAACATCATCAATATAAATTTCGGAATAAGCTGACTGCCAGAGAAGATAGTTTGAAAGTCTGAACTCACCGCTGGGACGGATGATAAGATCAGGATCAGGCTGACCTGCTGTGTAAAGTCCGTCGGAAATCATCTGCTCTGTGATATCCTTCGGGTCAAGCTTATCCTCCTTCACTCTTTGAGCTATATCTCTTACAGAGTGAACAATCTCGTCTCTTCCGCCGTAATTGACGGCAATATTGATATAAGTCTTGTTTTTATCGTCGGATTTTTCTTCAACAGAGTCCATAAGCTTGACGATATCCTTGGGCATACCCTCTCGTGAGCCGATGAAACGGATATGATAACCCGCCTGCTCGTTTTCAAGGTATCTTTCCTGCATTTCGTCAAGATATCTGCGAAGAAGGTTCATAATGGCAGTAACCTCCATTTTTGAACGCTTCCAGTTTTCGGTTGAAAAAGCGTAAAAGGTAACATACTTTACACCAATGTCCGAGCAATACTGACAGATGTTGCGGAAAACCTCTGCACCTACCTTGTGGCCCTCGGTGCGCTTAAGACCTCTTTGCTTTGCCCAACGGCCGTTACCGTCCATGATAATGGCTATATGCTCAGGTAAGTTTTCAAACTTCTTTTCCATTATCCGTCCTCCTAATTAAAATTAACTTAAATATGGATAAAAGGGGCTGTAAAAACAGCCCCGATGAGTCTCTATCAGATGGACATGATTTCCTTCTGCTTTACGTCACAGATTCCTTCGATTTCCTTGATGAAGTTATCTGTAATCTTCTGGATTTCCTTTTCAGCATCCTTAAGATCGTCCTCTGTGATCTCGCTGTTCTTCTTCATTGCCTTAAGCTTTTCA
>JAZKYQ010000063.1:0-10723 GCA_045612205.1 Acutalibacteraceae bacterium
AAATGGCAATGTGGAAGTTCAAAAACGAGAATTTCCGTGACTTTTACACCTTTTTATCCACTTTATTCCAAATATTCGACAATACAGACAGAAAACCGTGTCTCGCTTGATTGCGAAACACGGTTTTTTCGACAGTCTGAATCCACCGAGAAATTCGGTGGATTTTTTTGTGTATATTATGCCATTAATTCGTCGTACTTAGCTTCAAGCTCTTCAAGGTGAGTGTAATGCTTTGCCTGAAGGAGAAGAAGCTTTGCTTCGGTGTAAGGCTTTGTAGCTCTTTCATAAATTGAAACAGCCTTTGCGTAAGCCTTGAGGTCCCGTCTTATCTTAAGGCTTTCAAGGAAGCTTGAAGCATCCTTATGCTGAAGCTCTGTTTTAACGCTTTCATCGGGAAGGAAGTCAGCCGTTATGTTGTACTTTGCAATAAGCCTTGCTGATTCCTTTTTGATTCTTGCAAGCTTGATTGCATCAGTGCGGATTTCCTTTTCTTCCTTGGTTGCTTTAGGCATAGCCTTTGCTATGGACATTTCTTCCTTTGCGTTTTCGTAAAGGTAAAGCTCACCTTTTGCAATGCATTTTTCTGCTTCACTAAGGCGGATATCAGCGGCTTTACCGTTGAATTTGTTAAGCTCTTCAAGGATTATCAGAGCTCTTTCAATGGCAAGATTTGTTTCTTTTATGCGCTTGATTTCGGCCTTTGCCGCCTTGATTGCATTGTAGCGGATTTCCTTTTCCTCGGACGTGCCTTTTGAAAGTGCCCTTGCGTTTTTCAGAACGGTTTTATCAAGCGCGAGCTTTTCTTTGCTGTGAAGTGCTTTGGCTGTTCTGATGATTTCCATTGTGTCGCAAAGCTCATCATCTGTAAGCTCTCCGACGGAATGGTTGATGAACATTGCTCTGATTTTCAGAACGTCAACATAGCCCTTGTGTTTGTTTTCTGTAAGATCATAGAAGAAGAAGGGAACAAGGTTAAGTATAGCACCGACAACTGAGCAGAGAATAAGAACCTCGAAAAGTCCGTTTCTCATAGTGTCGTCATAAAGGATGCTGTAATCGTCCTGAAGTCCCATTTTTTCATAAATTGCCGGATAGAACATACCTGTGAAGAAGCCGATAACGGTACCGATCATACCGAGAGGTCCGAAGAGTCCGTCAACACGAACACCGGTTTTCCACTGATGGTAGTCTCGCATATCAGCGCTGATATTGTGCTGGACAATGTTCCAGAAGGTGCTGAAAAAGCTGTTGAGATACCAGAGGATACAGATAAGAAGAATGTTGTGGTAAGCAAAATAAAGGGCAAAAATGACGCATACGTTAATGGAGTTGATAAGAATCAGCACATTGCGCTTGCCCATTGCCTTGATTGCAAAGGGACAAAGCATCATTGACCAGAGAGCTGCATTACCTATTACGAGGTTTGCTAGTCCCTCGGGAGCACCCTTGTACTGTCCGTCAAAGCCGTAGTTAAAGCTCCAGGAAAGGATTACACCGTAGCCTGATTCAAGGAAAACAATCCAGGAAGCGGCCTGAATAATCCAGTAGTATTTGTTTTTTGCAACCTCACGGATTGCATCAATCATTCTTATAGGCTCGGGCTTTACCTTGGGAAGAATGAGTCTTTCCTTGACCTTGCGGAAGAAAATAACGCTGATGATAAGACCGATTACGGTGAAGCAGGGATAAATAACTCTGTAGGTCATAATGTTATCTCTGCCCCAGGTCATACCGGCAAGTGCGGGCAGAGCCGCATATGTTATTGTAGGAGCAAGGGAGTAAATGATCTGAGAGATACTCATAACATTTGAGCGCTCCTGTGAATTAGGGGTGATAATCTGCTGGAAATAGTTGTAGCTTTCAATGTAGAAGCTCTGGCAGATGCTTATGAGCAGGTACATTATCTCAACGGAGATTGCCTTGGTTATGTAATCCATGTGCTCGAAGGGAAGCCACACAAAAATTGCCGGCAGAAGGAAAATCGGAAGAGCCGTTCTTCTTATAAAGGGAAGGAATTTTCCGCCCTTCATGTTGTGATTGTCGTAATACCAGCTGCGGAAAATACCGATAGGTATACCGATGAGATTTGCAACGATGAGCATAATCTGCAGATCCATCGGCTTAAGTCCGATGCTTGCACCGACTATGTAGTTTGAAGCACTGAGTCCTATTTCCGAAGAAAGAAGCGTGAGCCAATGAACACCGAAGCCTGCACCGCTTAAAAATGCCACTTCCTTGTATGAAACATAGTTTCCTTTGGCCGGTTCCTTCCAATAGGTCTTTGCCGTGTTGAAGGCTGTAACAGCCTTTTGCTTAAGACCGGGTTTTGTAGCTGTTTCCATATAGTTTTCTCCTTTTTTACATAAAAAACGGAAACTGCTCACAGCGTAGCTTTGCTATGAAGAAATTTCCGTAATTACAGTCAGTCTGCAAGGGATTTGTCTTTTCTGAAGGAGGCTTCAACGGCCTTTTCTATTGCCGCTTCAAAGCCGTTTTCCTGTAATGCACATACTCCTTCAATGGTTGTGCCACCGGGAGAGCAAACGGAATCGACAAGCTTCCAGGGATGGTCATCACTTTCAAGAATGAGCTTTGCACTGCCGAGCATTGCCTGAGCCGCTGTTTCAAGAGCCTGAGATTTTGTCATGCCGTTTTTGACAGCCGCCCTTGCCATTGAGTCAATGAACATAAAGCAGAAGGCAGGACTGCAGCCGCCGATTGCACTATAGATTGAAAAGAGCTTTTCGTCAATTTCAATTCCTCTTCCGAAGCAGTCGCAGAACTCTTTAACAAATTCCTTATCCTTGTCTGTAGCTCTTTCGTTTGCACAGAAGGCTGAAATTGCCGACAGAACCTTTGCGTTGATATTGGGCATTATACGGATAAGCTTAGGTGTATAAGGGAGCATAGCTGAGATGTTATCCGTTGTTTTGCCTGCCGCAATTGAGATGATGAGAGGATCATTTTCCTTGAGCTTTTCACCGATGAATTCAAGAAGAGACGGGAAAACATTAGGCTTTACTGCAAGAACAACCGTCTCACATTTTTCTGCAATTTCATTTTCACTTTCCATAACCTTAAGGGAGAGCTCCTTTGCAAAGGCTTCTGTTTTTTCCTTGCAAAGGTCAAAAACTGCAATGTCCTCGCCCTTGTATCTGCCGCCTGAAACAAGACCTCTGATAATGGCAGAAGCCATATTTCCGCAGCCTATGAAGCCGATCATTCTGCTTCCTCCTCAACAGGAAGGTCAGATGTACAATGTGGACACTTGACTGCTTCGATGGAAATTTCACTCTTACAGAAGGGACAAGCCTTTGTTGTAGGCTCTTCGGGAGCTTCCTCTTCCTTCTTTTTGCCGATCTCGCTTACCTTGTTGATTGCCTTTACAAGAAGGAAAATGACTGTTGCCATAATAAGGAAGTTGATAACTGCGGTGATGAATGAGCCGTAGTTAAGGGTAGCATAGCCTGCTTCCTTTGCCGCTTCCGCTGTTTTGAAGGCAACCTCGTCCATTGTGAGAACGATGAACTTGTCGGCAAAGTTGATGCCCTTTGTTGCAAGGGAGATAACAGGTGAAACGATATCGTTTACAAGTGAGTTTACAATTGCCTGAAATGCGCCACCGATGATAACACCGACTGCAAGGTCAATGACGTTGCCGCGCATAATAAATTTTTTGAATTCTGCTAAAAATCCTTTCATTTTTTTGTCCTCCGTATATTTATTTATATTCCCGTGAAGTCAAAATCGGGAATGAAGTCTGTTGTCGCTGATGTGTTTTCCTGGGTGAAGATGTCAGTAAATCCCATATCAAGGGCTGCAGAAATAACCTTGTCATACTCTCTCGGTGTGATTTTTCGCTGAAGCTCTTTGTAGCGTTCAGCCTTACCGCAGGGAGTGTACTGACTCATAAGGCTTATAGCAGTATCTGTGCCGAGATTTTCTTTTATCCACTGAAGAATTTTTATTGATTGGTTTGTGTTCTGAGGTAAAATAAGATGTCTTACAATAAGACCCTTCTGCATAATCCCGTCAGAACCGTAAATATTTTCGGGACATTGTCTTTTCATTTCCGAAAGAGCCTTCGAAGCAAAGTCAAAGTAATTTTCCGCATCGCTGTACTTAAGTGAGCGTTCAGCACTTATATACTTAAGGTCGGGAAGGTAAATATCAACAAGTCCCTCAAGACTTTTAAGTGTGCTTACTTTCTCGTAGCCTGAGCTGTTATACACAACGGGGACAGAAGGCTTTTTCTTTGAAAGCACATTTCTTATTTTAAGTGTATAATGAGTAGGGTTTACAAGGTTTATGTTGTGAACGCCCTGACTGATAAGTCTGTCAAAAATTTCCGAAAGCTCATCATCACTTACTGCCTTGCCTTTTCCTTCATGACTGATTTCGTAATTCTGGCAGTATACGCATTTAAGACTGCAGCCTGAAAAGAAAACCGTTCCGCTTCCCTTTGTTCCGCTTATGGGTGGCTCCTCCCAGAAATGCTTTGCCGCTCTTGCAAGAAGAATTTCCTCGCCCATTGAGCAGACGCCTTTTTCTGTGCTTCTGTCAACGTTACAGCCTCTGGGACAAAGATTACATTTCATCTTACAGACCCTGCTCTGACTGCATGAAAAAGCTTTCGTATTCGCTTATGTCAATAGGCTCGAGAATTGATTTGACAAAGTCGTAAATGTCGTTGAAAACAACCTCTCTGTCGTCCTCGTTGAGAATTTCGTGTCTGTCACCGGGATAGAGGATAACCTTTGGCTCGTGGCCTGCATCCTCAAGGTTGTCGCAGACATTGATTACGCCCTTGCCGTTGAAGCCGATGGGATCCTTTGCACCTGAAACAAGGAGAATGGGAAGAGTGGGGGGGATGAGGTATGCCCATTCGTCTGTGCAGGCAGAGTTAGCAAGGGAGAGAAGGTCTCTCATACCACCGAGCTTGAGATCAGCACCGCAAAGAGGGTCAGCAAGGTAAGCTTCAACATTCTTTTCGTTTCTGCTGAGCCAGTCCTTACTTGTTTTTGCATCCTTGACGGTAAGCTCACCGAGCTTGTCAATGAGTACGGCAGGTACTGTTGCTCTCGGACCGAATTTTTTGCAAAGAAGCTTTATTGGCTCTTCGAGCACAACTGCCGCAGAGGGAAGCTCACCTGTGCCGCAGAGGATAAGGCCTGAAAGCTCGTTGTGAAAGGCGGTTGCATAAACTCTTGCACAGAATGAGCCCATGCTGTGACCGAAAAGGAAATAGGGCAGCTCGGGGTAACGCTTGTGCATAATGTTGTGAAGAATATGCATATCGTCAACCATTCTTACGTCGCCGTCCTCTTCGGCAAAAAAGCCGAGGTCGTCGAGACTGTCAACGCTCTTGCCGTGGCCGATGTGGTCGTTACCGCACACGATAAAGCCCTTTGAAGCAAGAAAGCGTGCAAATTCATCGTATCTTTCAATATGCTCGCTTACACCGTGAGCAATCTGGAAAATTCCTTTGTATTCCTGTTCATCGTCCTGCCAGATACAGCAGTGAATTTTGTTTACTGCGGTTGATGAAACAAAATAAGCATCTTTTTTTATTATTGCCATAACAGAAGCTCCTTTATTTTAATTATATATTACAGTATAATATAACAGGGAAAAATAATCAACAAATTTATGTATTTTTTAAGTAATTAACTTAACATTGTTTACATTATAAGGGAAATAATATATAATATAAATCAATATTATTTAGGCAAACGGAGTTAAGAGGTAGAAAATGTTCGGTTATGTAAAATGTGACAAGCCTGAAATGAAGGTCAAGGAGTATGAAGCCTATAAGGGTCTTTACTGCTCGCTGTGTAAAGCAATGAGAAAGCATTTCGGAATTCTGTCAAGCTTCACTCTTAATTATGACATTGCTTTTCTTGTGCTGATGCGCTTGTCCTTCGGGAATGTTACCCCTGACTTCAACAGCGGAAGATGTCCTTTTAATCCAACGAAAAAATGTAATTTCTGCCTTAACGGTGAAGAGGCTCTCAGATACGCCGCCTCAGTTTCTATGATGATGTTTTACCATAAGGTTAAGGATAACATCAGTGACGGCTCATTTTTCAGACGGCTTCTTATGTATCTTATTCTGCCCTATGCTTTTATTAAAAACAAAAAGGCGGAAAGGATGTACGGTGAGGTCGGTGCGATTATAAGAGCATCAATGGAAAGACAGTCGGAAACAGAAAAAGCAGGCACGGATTCACCCGATAAGGCCGCCCACGAAAGTGCCGATGCTCTTGGCAAAATTCTTTCCTACGGCTTTGAGGATGAAAAGGGGAGTATCTATCGCTTCGGCTACGGAGTCGGAAAATGGGTTTACCTCTGCGATGCGGCAGATGACCTGAGAGATGATATAAAAAAAGGCTCTTTTAATGTTTTTGCCAATATGCTCGGACTTGAAAAGGGCGATGAAATAACCGAAGGTGACCTTTGCATAATTGAAAGAAATCTGAATATGAGCTGTGCCTTTGCGGCAGAGAGCTTTGATGAAATTGAAAATAAAACTCTTATCCCCATTGCAGAAAACATAATTTACGGCGGAATGGATAAGACAATGAATAACATTCTGAAAGGAAAGAATAAAAAATGAGAGATCCCTATGAGGTGCTCGGAGTGCCCAGAGGCTCCGACAGAGAAAAAGTAAAATCAGCTTACAGAGAGCTTGCAAAAAAATATCATCCCGATCAGTATTCGGGCAGTCCTCTTGAAGATCTTGCAAAGGAAAAAATGCAGGAAATCAATGAGGCCTATGATGCAATTATGTCAGGAAACACAGGTGCCCGTTCACAGTCCGCAGGCTCAGCGTCCTATGCGGTGAATGATTACTCCGCTGTTGAAAATCTTATTGACCGGGGTCAGCTTGAAGAGGCGGAAAGAATCCTTGAAACAATGAGCAGCAACAACCGTGATGCGCATTGGTACTATCTCAAGGGACAGGTTAATTACAAGCGCGGCTGGACTCAGCAGGCTTACAGCTATTACTCAATGGCATATAATATGCAGCCGGGAAATCCTATCTACAGAGAAGCCTTTGAGAGAGTTTCCTCAAACAGAAACGGTGGCTTCAGAACAAACCGTACACAGCACCACGGAGGCTCAGGCAGCTGTGACGGATGTGACATCTGCACGGGTCTTATGTGTGCTGATTGCTGCTGTGAATGCTGCGGCGGTGACCTTATTCCCTGCTGTTGAGGTAAGATGAATGAAAAAGTCAATAAGTGCAAAAACGGCAATGGGTGCAATGATAAGCGCCCTTTCCGTAGTGATTCTCATTCCGTCAGCTCTTGAGGTGTTTGTTTACACCTTGCCTGCAATGGCGGCAATGCTTACAATGTTTGCCGTTGTGGAGCTTGACAAAAAGTGGGCAATGGGCATTTATGCCGCAACCTCACTTATAGGACTTCTGCTTGTTGCGAACAAGGAGGCAGTGGTTTATTATGTTGCCTTTTTCGGCTACTATCCCGTGGTAAAGGCAATTTTTGAAAGCAAGCTTCCGAGAGCTCTTGAGTACATTCTGAAATTCCTTGTTTTCAACGTGTCAATTATTCTTGCAGGTGTAGTGCTTGTCAATGTTTTCGGTATGCCTTATGATGTGCTTCTCGGAATTGACGGTGAGAGTGCATTTTTCTCAAAGTATGCTCTTCCCATAATGCTTGCGGCAGGCAATCTTGTTTTCATTCTTTTTGATGTGGCACTGACAAGGATTGTTACCGTTTATGTTCTTGTCTGGCAGAAAAAATTCCATAAGCTTTTCCGTTTTATGTAAAACAAAATCCCCACAGACTATTGACTAAAGCTCTGTGGGGTGTTATCATATTCAAGGTAAAAACAGAGTAGATTTGTGTGCGTCTGAGTGCCTCAGGGACGGGGAGTTGCCGTGAGGACGAAAAAGATTTTCTTGCGATACACAAATCGCATCCCGCTGTTATAAAAAAGGATTATTGTAATGCTTCCTTTCTTTTTCAGCGAGAACAAAGAAAGGAAGTGTTTTTTTTATGAAAGAAAAATCTTTTAATCAGGAAAAAATCTTCACTCTTTGTTGCCTCGGACTTCTTATTGCAATTCAGGTTGTTCTTGCCCGTTTTGCCGTAATACCCGTAGGTGATATGATGAGATTTTCCTTGTCCTTCATTCCCGTTGTCATTGCCGCAAGAAAATTCGGCATTGTGGCAAGCACTGCTGTTTACGGGCTCGGTGACCTTGTGGGTGCAATAGTTTTCCCTACAGGCGGAGCATTCTTCCCGGGTTACACTCTTACGGCGGCAGTTGTAGGCTTTATTTTCGGCGTTTTTCTTCGCCCGGCAAAAAAAGAGGAAGCTCCGATTGCAAGAAACATCAAAATCATTCTCTCTGTGCTTCTTACACAGCTTGTCGGTTCATTTCTTATGAACAGCTTCTGGAGAAGCTTTCAGACAGGCACACCTTACACAGCCGTGCTTATGACAAGACTTCCTCAGTGCCTTGTTTCAGCGGTGATTCAGAGCGTGTTTATGATTGTATTTCTTGACAGAATCTGCAAAGTAATAAAGCTGAAGTAGTAAGTAGTAAGGGTCAAGGTGCCGAGTAAAATTAAAAGTAATAATTAACCGCAAGGTTCGAGAAAATCGTTCCTTGCGGTTTTTGTTTGTTTTATGTTTTTTTCGAAGTACTGAATACCAAAGGCATCCCTTACTACTTACTACTGACTACTCACTACTGCATCGCATAGCGATGCCCTGACTACTATTATCTTATGCCGAAATTTTCAAGCACATAATCCATATCCTTATCGCCTCTGCCTGAAAGGTTGATAAGAACTGAGCCGTGCTCCATAGTTTTTGCAAGCTTCATACCGTAAGCAACTGCGTGGGAGCTTTCGATTGCGGGGATGATACCTTCAAGGCGTGAAAGCTTGAAGAAGGCGTCGATTGTTTCTTCGTCGTTGATAACGTCGTACTTAACTCTGCCTAATTCGTGAAGGAAAGCGTGTTCGGGACCTGATGAGGGATAGTCGAGACCGCTTGCAACAGAGTAAACGGGAGCGGGCTCACCGTTTTCATCCTTGAGCATAATGCTGTTGAAGCCGTGCATAATGCCCTCTGTGCCGTACTTGAGTGAAGCAGCGTGATCACCGAGCTTTTCACCTCTGCCGAGAGGCTCAATGCCGTAGATGTCAACGGGATCGTTGAGGAAGCCCGAGAAGAGACCTGCTGCATTTGAACCGCCGCCGACACAGGCAACGATTGCGCTGGGAAGATGACCTGTCATTTCGATGAACTGATCTCTTGCTTCAACACCGATAACACTCTGGAAGTCACGCACCATCATGGGGAAGGGATGAGGGCCTAAAACTGAGCCGATGCAGTAGATTGCATCGTTATATTCCTTGCTGTAAGCATCAAAAGCGGCATCAACTGCTTCCTTGAGAGTCTTGAGACCGTGGGTAACCTCAACAACATTTGCACCGAGAATCTTCATTCTTGCAACGTTGGGAGCCTGCTTTTTGATGTCAACTGAGCCCATATAGATGTCGCATTCAAGGCCGAAGTAAGCCGCAGCAGTTGCAAGGGCAACACCGTGCTGACCTGCACCTGTTTCAGCAATAACCTTTTTCTTGCCCATATACTTTGCAAGCAAGGCTTCGCCCATACAGTGATTTAATTTATGTGCGCCTGTGTGGTTTAAGTCTTCACGCTTTGCGTAAAGCTGAACATTGCCCAAAGAGTTGCTAAGGCGTTCTAAATGTGTGATAGGAGTGGGTCTACCCTGAAACTCCTTACGAACACGGCGAAGCTCGTTAATAAACTTGCGAGATTGGCAAATTGAAAAATAAGCTTGTGTAATCTCTTCCATAGCCTCTTTCAATTTAGGCTCAATATAACATCCACCATAGTTACCGAAGTAACCCTCTTCATTGGGATAATTTTTAAAATAAGTATCAAAATTTACGTTATTAAAATTCATTATAATCTTCCTTTCAATCATTTATTAAAAACGGTTGAAATTCACCATCGTTTAGTTAGTAAAAACATAGTATCACCCAAAAGAAAAAGTCTTGTCCCTAATGTTCGGGACAAGACTTAATAATCCTGCGGTGCCACCCGAGTTGCCGAAAACGACCTCTCTGCCTTACACAAAAATGTAAGCCGATTTGTTAACGGGGACGGTTCCCCGTCGACTACTACTCGCAATAAAGCTTTCGGTCGCCCTCATAAGTCCATTCGCTAAGCCGAAATTACAGCATTTCCACCGACAGCTGCTCTCTAAAAATTTGAAGCTTAGTTACTACTCTTAATCCCAGGTTTTATATATTGACTAAAAATTAGTCGTTTTTGAAGAAGCTCATAACGTCGTCATAGGTTTCGTCTTCATCAGTAGAAGTGTTGAGGATAGAACCTAAAACGTCAGACTTGTTATCCTTCTTATCGTCGCCAAGACCAGTTGCAACAACAGTTACACGGATGGTATCTTCGATAGATTCGACAAGCTGAGCACCCCAAATGATAGTAGCATCGGGATGAGCCATATCAGAAATGATAGAAGAAGCAAGTTCACCTTCTTCAAGGCCGATATCAACAGAACCTGTAATGCTAATGATTACGCCGGGAGCGTTATCCATAGAGGTTTCGATAAGCGGGCTGTTGATAGCCATACGAGCAGCCTGTTCAGCCTTATCACGACCTGTTGCAACACCAACGCCCATGTGAGCATAGCCTGC
>JAZKYQ010000064.1:0-6815 GCA_045612205.1 Acutalibacteraceae bacterium
CTTTAACCTGAATCTCACCGTCCTGAACCCTAACCTCGTCAACACCGAGCAGCTTTCCGTTAGAATATTTGCACACATCAGAAAAGTCCGAGGTTGTAATTCTGGGACTGCATTCACTCATACCGTAACCTTGTCTTGCGGTTATACCGTACTTTTCAAATTCATCAATAAGAGCACCGCTGAGAAATGCACTTCCTGCAATCATTCTTCTGAAGTTTTTACCAACCACAAGCTCTGCAGCAGCCCTTTTTGAAAGTTCAGGATGCTTTCTTTCTGCAATTTTTATTCGCGTCAGCATAGACTTACATATTGAAGGAACAATGCGCATAATAGTAGGCTGAAATCTGAGAATATTTACATAGAGATTTACAAGATCACCGTTAAGACACAGTGTTCCTCCATCATAAAGAGTTTTCAATACATCGCAAGCATAACAGAAAACATGATGCATCGGAAGAATTGAAAAGCTTATGTCATCGTCATCCATGCTGTAAGCCTGATAACAGGAATTTGCCGCAAGATTACGATTTGAAAGCATAACCCCTTTTCTTTCTCCTGTAGTACCGGATGTGTATATTATAAGGGAGCATTCGTCAGGATTCTCTGCAAATTCACCAAGCTCAGCATATTCAGATTCATCCGAATATGCTTCGAATATATTATCAAACCATTTATAATCACCGAGAGATATAATCTCTTTAATACCATTATAAGCTTTCTTTATTTCATGTGCCTTATCACTGAACTCTTCCTCACAGAAAAGAAGCTCAATATCAGCATCTTCAAAAAGCTCTTTCGCTTCTGCTATAGTTATATCAGAGGCAAAAGGTACAACTACATTTCCGCTGAATATCATACCTGTAAGACAAGCTATATACTCATAGCTTGTCTTTCCGATAAAAGCAATATGTATCTTTTCACCGGATGTATTTTTTATATAACGACAAACAGCAAGGCTATCCCTGTAAAACTCTTTGAAGCTCTTTGTAACCATCTCTTCACCTCGGAAAAAACGGCAAAAATCCTTATCGCCGTATTTTTCCGAGGCATATTGTGCAAGTTGTTTTACTGTTGAAAGTTTTCCGACCATAGCTTATCTCCATTTTTGTTTTTAATTCTTTCTAATTATAAGTTCACAATATATTCTAAATTTCATTTATTTGTAAACAATCTGTAACTTTTGCAACATCGGTATGCAAAAACAACTCACTGACTTAAATAAATCAATGAGTTGTTTTCTTTTCAAAGTATAATACAAATCAAGCCGCTGCAGCCCTCATTTATTACTCTTTCAAGGGTCTCCTGGATTTTCATCCGTGCATCCGAAGGCATTTTGTAAAGCTTATTATGCAGTCCTTCATTTACAAGACTGTTGAGACTTTTACCGAATATATTTGAATCCCATATTTTTGCAGGATCCTCTTCAAACTCTTTAAGAAGATACATTATCAGCTCTTCCGATTGACTTTCAGAGCCCACAATAGGTGCAACCTCTGTTGTAATATCAGCCTTAAGCATATGAATTGAAGGTGCTGAAGCCTTAAGTCTCACGCCGTATCTTCCGCCCTGGCGCATTATTTCAGGCTCTTCCAGTGTTAACTCATCCATAGTCGGCATAACGATTCCGTAGCCTGTTTTTTCCACCTCTTCAAGTGCAGATTTAAAGCGATCATATTCCTTTTTTGCTCTCGTAAGCTCAGCGAAGCTTTTCATCATCTCCTGCTCATCCTTGATTTCCACTCCTGACTTTTCGCTAAGCACTCTGTAAAGCATTTCAGGGTTTATATCAAGTCTTACTCTTATACTGCCCTTTGACAAATCCATTCTTGTTACAGTACAACTGTTAACGTTTTCTGCATTTGCAATTTCCGACGAAAAAACCTTTCCGTCACGCATTTTTGAAAGCTCGGATGCTGAATGTGTTATCGCAGTATAAAGTTTTTTCCTGATATCATGTTCCTTTTCAAGCCCCGAAATCCACTTGGGGAAATCCACCTGAAGCTCCTTTATCGGAAACTCATAAAGAAGCTCAGCAATAATATCACTTATCTCCTTTTCACACATTTCAAGGCAATTTACAGGCAAGACGCTGACCTTATATTTTTCCGTAAGCGATTCAGCCAATTCGCGACAAGCTCTTGACGAAGGATTTTTACTGTTGAGAAGAACCAGGAAAGGCTTGTTGATTGCTTTGAGCTCTGCAATCACTCTCTCCTCCGCTTCAAGATAACCGGCTCTTTCAAGCTCTGAAACCGTTCCGTCAGTTGTCACAACAAGTCCTACTGTTGAATGATCTTCAATTACTTTTTTCGTTCCGATTTCAGCCGCAAGATTAAAGGGTACCTCCCTTTCAAACCAAGGAGTTTTCACCATTCTTGCCTGACCGTTTTCTATGTATCCGAGGCTATCCGGAATAACATATCCCACGCAGTCAATAAGCCTTACTCTGAAATTAGCAGAATCATCAACGGTTATATCAACAGCCTTTTCAGGAACGAACTTTGGCTCTGTTGTCATTATAGTTTTACCTGAAGCTGATTGCGGCAGCTCATCTTTCGCCCTTTGCCTTTGGGACTCGTTTTCAATATTCGGCAAAACAAGCTTATCCATAAAGCTTTTTATAAAGGTTGATTTGCCCGTTCTTACAGGGCCGACTATTCCTATATAAATATCACCCTGCGTACGCTGTGCAATTGAATTATAAATGCTTGTCATATGTCATCCGTCCTCTTATGAATTTGTTACTCAATTACTATGCGCAAAAGATCTTTGCTATGCATAAGAAAAGTGACGGCTGTTTCAATAATGTACGAACCGTCACTTCAATATTCAGATTTCAGCAAGTGCCTTTTCTATAGCTGCAAGACCTTCATCGATTTCCTCATAGGTAATTGTAAGAGGAGGAAGAAGACGAAGCTTAACCTTTGCAGTAAGAGCAAGAACACCGTTTTCAATGCCTTTTCTTACGATATCTGCGGCTTTTACATCGTCAGCAAGACGAACACCGATCATCATACCCATTCCGTCGCAGCCGATAACGTGAGGCATTTTAAGAAGCTTTTCTTTAATGTATTCTCCCTTTTTTGAAACCTCGGAAAGAAAAACATCATCCATTTTATTAAGAATGTATTCTGCACCTGCTGTTGCCACAGGATTTCCGCCAAAGGTTGTTGCATGATCACCCGCAACAAGAACATTCTCAGTCTTTTCGCTAAACAACACGCAACCGAGCGGAAGTCCTCCGCCTATACCCTTTGCTGCAGTTACGATATCAGGAAGAATTCCGTACTGCTGAAAAGCAAAAAGCTTACCTGTTCTTCCTACACCTGTTTGCACCTCGTCAATGATAAGAAGAATATCTTTTTCCTTACAAAGCTTTTCTGCTTCTTTCACAAAAGCCTTTTCAAGGGGCATTACACCGCCTTCACCCTGAATAAGCTCCATCATCAAAGCACACACAGAACCGTCTTCAAGAGCCTTTTTGAGAGCATTGATGTCATTTGCAGGAGTGAATTCAAATCCTTCGGTAAACGGAAAGAAATAGTTATGAAAAACATCCTGACCCGTTGCCGCAAGAGTCGTCACGGTTCTCCCGTGGAAGGAGTTATTGAGAGTCAGAATCTTGTTTCTGCCCTCACCGTATTTCATAAAGCTGTACTTTCTTGCACACTTGATTGCACCTTCATTACTTTCAGCACCACTATTTGAAAAGAAAACCTTTTTCATCCCTGTCTTTTCACAAAGAAGCTTTGCCGCTGAAATGCAGGGAGAAGTGTAATAAAGGTTAGAAATGTGCTGAAGAGTGTTAAGCTGCTTTGTCACAGCACTGACCCATCCGTCATCACAAAAGCCAAGAGAATTAACTCCTATACCGCTTGAAAAATCGATATATTTTTTACCGTCAAAATCATAACAGGTTGCACCTTTACCTTTTTCAATTGCAACGGGAAACCTTCCGTATGTATTTGCAACATACTGCTTATCCTCTGACTGAATAAATTCAAAATTACTCATTTTACTGCCTCACTTTGTCATAAGGGTGCCGATACCCTCATTAGAAAACATTTCAATAAGAATTGAATGCGGTATTCTGCCGTCAATCATAACAGCCTTTTTAACACCGCTTCTCACAGCTTTTTCACAGCTTTTCATTTTAGGAATCATACCGCCTGAAATAATACCGCTTTCAATAAGAGCAGGTACTTCATCAACGTGTATTTCCGGAATAAGCGATTTCGGATCGTTCACATCTCTGAGAAGTCCGGGAATATCAGAAAGAGTTATGATGTTTTCAGCGTGAAGTGCCGCCGCAATTTCAGCAGCTGCGGTATCAGCGTTGATGTTATAAACCTGACCGTCCTCATCAATGCCTACAGTTGCAATAACGGGAATATAGCCTTCCTCGAGAGCCTTGTTAATAGGCTTTGGATCAATTTCTGTTATATCTCCGACAAAGCCGTAATCAAATTCGTCTTGCATAGGCTTAGCCTTGATCATCGCTCCATCTATTCCGCAAAGTCCCACAGCCTTGCCACCGCAACGTTCAACAAGAGAAACAAGATCCTTGTTTGTTTTACCTGCAAGAACCATCTGCACAACCTCTGCTGTTTCCTTATCGGTATAACGAAGTCCGTTGACAAACTTCGATTCAATTCCTAACTTATTAAGCATTGAGCTGATTTCAGGACCTCCGCCGTGAATAAGAACAATTCTGATGCCTACAAGAGTCAAAAGAATAATATCACTCATAACTGCCTGCTTAAGCTCAGGATTAATCATGGCATTACCGCCATATTTTACAACAACGGTTTTGCCGTAGTATTTCTGTATGTAAGGCAAAGCATCAGTAAGCACCTGAGCCTTCATACTGTCACTTATAATCTTTTCTTCCATATTTACACCCTCTTATGTGCGATAATCTCCGTTGATTTTAACATAGTCATAGGTAAGGTCACAGCCCCAGGCTGTTGCATCATATTCACCCTGATTCATAATAACCGTGAGTACAATTTCACTTTCCAAAAGAATTTCCTTAGCTTTTTCTTCTGAAAATTCAATGCCGAATCCATTCTCACAAACCTTAACCTCACCTTTGCAGGATGAAAGGTAAACATCTATTGTGTCAATCTTGAAATCACCTTCAGTGTATCCGATTGCACAGAGAATTCTGCCCCAGTTTGCATCTGCACCGAACATTGCAGTTTTCACAAGTGATGAGCAAATAATTGACTTCGCAATTTTTTTTGCAGTTATTTCATCAGGAGCGCTCTTTACTGTACATTCCAAAAGCCTCTGGGCACCCTCACCGTCACCTGCAATAAGTCGTGAAAGCTTGACTGAAACCTCTTTAAGTGCCGCTTTGAAAATATCAAAATCATCATTTTCCTCTGTAATCGTTGCATTTTCAGCAAAGCCGTTTGCCATAACACAAACCATATCGTTTGTAGATGTATCTCCGTCAACGGAAATCATATTGAACGTATCCTTTACTGTATCACTTAACGCCTTCTGAAGCATAGACGGAGTAATCGCACAGTCTGTTGTCATAAAGCAGAGCATTGTTGCCATATTGGGATGAATCATACCTGAGCCTTTGCAACAGGCTCCGAGAGTAACCTTCTTACCGCCAAGTTCAATTTCAACTGCACATTCTTTAGCAATAGTATCTGTTGTCATAATTGCATAAGCAGCATCGTTACCACCGTCAGACGTCATCTGTGATGCAAGCTTTTGAGCGCTGTTTGCAATAGGAGTAACATCCAGACTCATACCGATAACACCTGTGGAAGCAACAATAACATCATTCTTATCAACACAAAGAGCCTTTGATGCTATATCGCACATCATTTCTGCTTTTTCTACGCCATCACTGTTGCATGTATTGGCATTACCGCTGTTTACAATAACAGCCTGGGCATATCCGTCAGAAATGTTATTTCTTGTTACGGTTATAGGCGCTCCGTAAACCTTGTTTTGAGTATATACAGCCGCAGCTGCCGCTTTAACCTCGCTTTTGATCATTGCAAGATCCTTTTTAGACTGATTTTTTCTGATACCGCAATGTATGCCTGATGCGATGAAGCCTTTTGCAGCTGTAACGCCACCTTCAATATATTTCATAATTTACCTCCGTTATAAAGCAGTGGTCTCATCAAAGCCCATAGCTATATTCATATTCTGCAAAGCCGCTGATGAAGCACCCTTACCAAGATTATCAAACACCGCAGTAAGTGTTACCCTGTTATCATTTCCGCCAACATAAATTTTAATGCAATTGGTTCCTTCAAGACCCATAGGTGAAATGAACCCGTTTTCGAGAAGCTTTTCAACACTTATGAAGTTACTGTCAGCATAATATGATGCATAAAATTCATAAAGCTCTTCAGCTGATTTCTTATCTTTAAGAAGTGAAGTATGCACAGGAACACTTACAGCCATTCCGCAATAATAATCACTTACAATAGGATTAAAGACTGGTTCAAAAGCAAGACCTGTGATTTTTTTCATTTCGGGAAGATGCTTATGATTCTGAGAAAGACCGTACTGTCTTGGAGAATCATAATCAAAGGGACGATTTTCATCCTCATACTCCCCTATCATCTTGTTGCCGCCACCGCTGTAGCCTGTGATGCTGTGAGCAGTCACAGGATAATCGCAAGGCATAATACCTTCGGAAACAAGAGGATAGACCAAAGAAATAAAGCCTGTTGCATGACAACCGGGATTAGCAATTCTCTTAGCTTTACTGATATTTTCACGATGTTTTGATGATAGCTCAGGAAAGCCGTAAGTCCAGCCCTCGGCAGTTCTGTGCG
>JAZKYQ010000065.1:0-2688 GCA_045612205.1 Acutalibacteraceae bacterium
AGCTGAAGAGGAAAAAATTCTTGAAGCCCTTGCTCCCGATTATATCAAAGGCTTTTCACTTTTAGGCGGTGAGCCTTTTGAACCTAAAAATCAGGCTGTCCTTTCCGAATTTCTTCCGAAAATAAAGGAAAGATATCCTGACAAGACAATCTGGTGCTATACAGGCTATGATTTTGAAAAGGATTTGCTTTCGGGTAGACTTTGTGATAAAATTATTACCGACAGAATGCTTTCCTGTATTGACATTCTTGTTGACGGAAAATTTGTTGAGGAGCTTAAAAATCTTAAGCTTCGTTTCAAAGGCTCGGAAAATCAGCGCATAATCGACGTGAAAAAATCAATGGAAGAAAACAGAATCATTCTTTGGGAGGGTGATACAAATGCAGTATAATGTTAAAATCAAAAAGTTAAGAGAAAATGCAATAATTCCCACATACGGCAGTGAGTTTGCCGCAGGTGCGGATCTTTATGCCGCAATTGATCAAGCACTTACAATTGAACCGGGTGAAACAAAGCTTATTCCTACGGGGCTTGCTCTTGCAATTCCCGAAGGCTATGCAGGACTTATCTATGCAAGAAGCGGACTTGCTTCAAAAAAGGGCCTTGCTCCGGCAAATAAGGTCGGTGTAATTGATTCCGATTACAGAGGCGAGGTAATGACAGCTCTTCACAATCACGGCAAAGAGGCACAGACAATTGAAGCAGGGGAGAGAATTGCCCAGATGGTGATTGCTCCTTATATTACAGCAAACTTCATCCTTTCAGATGAGCTTGACGAAACCGTAAGAGGGGAAGGCGGCTTCGGCTCCACAGGTAGAAAATAATGACATTTAAAGAGAAATTAAGACTTAAAAAAACAGTATACGATTTACATAAAAAGCGTATGAGTGATTGGTTTACACACCATTGTAAAACAGTGGCAAAGGAAGGACAGGTTGTGTTCTTCGGTGACTCAATCACAGAGCTTCTTAACATAAGTGACTGGTACGGTGAGTACTCACTTAAAAGCGGTCTCGAGCTTTACAACAGAGGTATCGGCGGTGATTCAACCCTCGGCCTTTACAAAAGAGCAAAGGATAATGTTACCTGCATCAAGCCCAAGGCAGTTGTAATTCTTATCGGTACAAACGACCTTGGTATGGGCTTTGGTACGGATTTCCTTGAAGAAAACATGGAAAATACCCTTAAGCTTTTCAAGGAAGAATGCCCCGACTGTAAGGTAATTCTTGAAGCGATTTATCCTGTTATTGAAGGCAAAGCAGGTAAGAGAAAGAACAGCGATATCCTTGAAGCAAACAGAAAATACAAGGCACTTGCCGAAAAGTACGGTGCAAGCTTTATTGACCTTACTGATAAGCTTGCCGATGAAAAGGGCAACCTTAAAAAAGAATGTACTTACGACGGACTTCACCTTTCAGCAAAGGGCTATGAGGTTACAACAAGGGAGATTGTAAAACTACTTCCGTAAAAAAAATTAACACGGTTACTTTTTAAAGGTAACCGTGTTGTTTTTTACATCCCTTCAAGAAATGCTTTGATTTTATCTTCTGTAGCGCACAGGCTTCCCTGAACAAAGTTGGGCCTTCCTCCGCCTTTGCCCGAAAAAGCAGAATTAAGCTCCTTTGCAAGAGAGCGAAGGTCAGCATCCTTACTTGCAACGCAATAGCGGTAAGCACCTTCTTCGCCACAGAAGCAGGCAACGAATTCGTCAGCCTTGTCCTTGATGCTTTCGGTGAATTCCATAAGAAGCTTACCTTCAAGCTTTTTGTCAAAGATGATTATTTTCTTCTGATTTTCAATTGCTTCAGCCTTTGAAAAAAGAATTTCCCTGTTTGCTCCCACAAGGTCATATTCGAGTCGATCCTTTTCTTTAAGGAGTCTTTCAACCGCTTCGGCTGTTTCGGAAGGCTTTGTTTTTGTCAGAACGGAGATTTTTCTGTTCTCGTTTAATTTATGGCGGATGTCCTTTAAGGCCCTTTCACCGCATAGGATAGAAACTCTCGTTCCGCCCTTATATTTTTCAGAATTGACAACCTCAACAATGCCGATTTCGCCTGTTCTTTTAACGTGGGGAGCGCAACAGGCACACATATCAACCCCGGGAATTTCAACAAGTCTTACCCGACCTTCGATTTCGATTTTACTGCGGTATTCTATCTTTGAAAGCTCGTCATCGGTAGGAAAGTGAATCTTGATTTCAAGGTTATCCCATATAGCTTTGTTGACAAGGTTTTCTACTTTACAGATGTCATTCTCGTCGAGAAATTTGTCAAAATCAAGAGTTACGACCTCACTTCCGAGGTGAAAACCCACATTTGTGCATCCGAAAAGCTTATGTGCAATTCCTGAGAAGATATGCTCTCCCGAATGCTGCTGCATATCGGAAAAGCGCTTCTTCATATCGATTTTTCCGTGTAAGCTTGTGGAATTCTTAAGCAATTCAACGTTTTCCTCAGTGTTTTCAACAAAGTGTATTATCTTGTTATCAATGATTTGTACGTTTTCCACATAGGCGCCGTCAAGCCAACCCTTATCAGAAGTCTGACCGCCGCCCTCGGGAAAGAAAGCTGTGCGGTCAGTTTCGATATAAATATAATCATTGTCGCTGTAAAGGTTTAAAACTTTACAGTCAAATTCTGTAAGGTAGGCGTCGCGGTCATAAAGCTTTTCTGTCATGACTTGACTCCT
>JAZKYQ010000066.1:0-6033 GCA_045612205.1 Acutalibacteraceae bacterium
CATAGTAGCTGTTGACAAGGTAGGTAAAGTTCAGTTTATAAATAAATCAGCCGTCGAAATGCTTACAACTGACGGAAAAGAAGATTCTTTCATCGGAAAGTATGTAAATAATCTAAGCAATTCAATTCCTGCGCTTAATCCTCTTTGTGCTTCTGAAATTAGTCGTTCTGTAAGTTCAGCTTATGACAACATACTAATTGATACAATACCGATTAAAGAAAACGATTCTGTTACCGGCACCGTTGGTATTCTTCACGACAGAAAAGAATACACAAAGCTTATGGAAGACCTCACGGGTACAAGATATCTTGTAGATTCAATGAGAGCTAACAACCACGATTTCACTAATAAGCTTCATGTTATTCTCGGTCTGATACAGATGGAAATGTATGATGAAGCGACATCATATATTCAAAATATAACAATGGTACAACGAGAAACCATAAGTAAGGTTATGAACTGTATAAACGAGCCTGCAATAGCCGCACTTCTTATAGGAAAAATTGCAAGAGCTTCAGAGCTTAATGTTAAGTTCGTTTTAAGGGAAGGCTGTTACTATTCTTCTGCAGATATATCTCTTCCCTCTGAAGTTCTTGTTACTATCATCGGAAACCTCATTGAAAACGCTTTTGAGTCAATGAACGATATGAACTATGACGGTCAAAAAGAATTATTATTCGGTATGTATTCAAAACCGGGAGCGCTTCTCATCACTGCTGACGACACAGGCTCAGGCATATCCGACAGCAACATCGGACGTATTTTTGAAAACGGATTTTCCACTAAAGGCAGCGGCAGGGGCACGGGACTATATCAAGTAAAGAACCTCATTGAAGCTGCCGGAGGCAAAATAAATGTTGAATCACAGGAAGGTATAGGAACATCCTTTACCGACAGTTTTAAGAAATAAAAAAGGAGCTGCAAAAATGTATAAGGTACTTATAGTTGAAGATGACCCAATGGTTGCCATGATAAACGAGCAGTATGTAATGAAGAATAAACACTTTTCAGTTTGCGGCAAATGTAAAGACGGTCTTTCTGCTCTTGAATTTTTGGAAACAAACAGCGTTGACCTTATCATAATGGATGTATATATGCCTAAGCTTGACGGATTTGAAACCTTACGTCAGATAAGAAAGAAACAGATATCTGCTGATGTGATTATGGTAACTGCCGCCAATGACCGTGACTCGCTTGAAGAAGCTCTTCACCTGGGCATAGTTGATTATCTCGTTAAGCCGTTTACCTTTGACAGATTTCAAACGGCACTACAGAAATATATAACACAACAAAAAGCACTAAATGAGCTTGACACTCTGAATCAAAAAAGCATTGATTTTATTATTGATTCATCCCGTAAAAAAAGTGAAGACCTGCATCCGAAGGGAATACAGGAAAAGACACTTTCAATTATTTCTGATCATTTGAAAGAAAACAAAAACAAATGGCTGACCGGTGACGAAATAGCCGAAAAAACGGGAATTACCGCCGTAACAGTCAGAAGATATATGAACTACCTTGTCGAATCAGGCAAAGCTCAGGGTGAAATAAACTATGAAACAGGCGGGAGACCCTGTATGCTTTACAGAGCGACAGAATAAATATGGTTGCGAATAAGAGTTTTATAACGACGAAAATTTGTAATCTACAATCATAACCACCCGTCAAACGGGTGGTTATGATTCATAGAAATTTAAAGCATTAACTCTAACGCCGTTCTGAATCACCTCATAATGAAGATGATTACCCGTTGAGTAACCTGTTGAGCCAACCTTTGCAATTACTTGTCCCTGCTTTACTGTCTGACCTGCCGAAACAAGAAGCGCAGAACAATGGCCGTAAATGGTGGAATAAGTATCATCGTGCTTTAACTTTACATAGAAGCCGTAGCCGTCAGCATCATAGCTTGCCACTACTACCGTACCATCTGCCGCCGCAAGAATAGGCGTACCTCCGGGAGCAGCAATATCAGTACCTCCGTGAGTTTTTACAACACCTGAAATGGGGTCAACTCTTGTACCGAAGTATGATGTTATGGTAAAGGTTTCAGGCAAGGGCCATGTAAAGTAGCCTTTGCTCACCCAAGAACTACCCGACATAATTATTTCACCGCTACCGCCTATAAGTTCATTCCAAAGGTCAGTATAATCATCACTCATAAGCTCGTTTAACTGTTTTTTCTGCTCGTCATTGAAGTTATAAAGTTCAATTATCTGCTCTGCCGACAAACGGATAATATTAACCGTCAGAACCTTTTTAGAGACATATTCGGTGGTCTTGATTGAGTTTCCATCCTCATCGGTGGTAACTACGGTTTGTGCAACAACTTTGGGTGTAACCACACCCGTCAGCTTATTCATATCGTTCATTATACCACGAAGCAACTCTAACTTTTCTTCATTGATAGTCACGACCTCAAAGGCATTATCCTCTGAGGTTGTTGTTTTTACCGCATATACAGAAAGAACATCCTTCCATTCAATGTTGGAGTCACCCTGTACTTCAACGGTATCGTAAGTAAAGCCTTCTTTAAATGCAGTCAGATTTGCATAATGCTCTGATGTTAGTGCAGAAATAGCCTGCGTCATAGTCATATCACTTCCCGTTGTTTTGTCATTGGAAAGGAATATGCCAAAGCAAGTACCACCTATTGCCGCAAGTAAGCAAAGAACAATAATTATAACTACTGCCGTTGTACCGCCTGCGGCAATTAAGGCTCCCAGCTCTTTAACTGCCGCTATGGTTGCTTTTATAGCTCTGACGGTTGCCTCTGCCGCTTTCTTTGCAGTTTTCGCAGTTACTTTAGCAGTAAATCTTGCCGAGTGTTCAGCTTTTTTAGCCGCCTTTGCAGAGACTTCCGCACTCTTCTTTGCGGCTTCTGTACCTTTCTGTGCAATCTTAATCTGCCTTGATGTGTTTTCAAGATTTCTCGTACTCTGCTTTATTCCCACATCAGCAGATTTAATAGTTTTGTCACCTGAACGGACATTGCGTATCTCACGCTTTGCTTTCTGCTTTGGTGCAGACTGCTTACGAGTACAAGGATTAGACCTTTCTTTGGGTTTGTCCTCACTGACAGTTTTTGCTTTTGATTTGGTCTGTTGCTTTTTATCAGCAACGGACTTTTTTGTTTCGGCTTTAGGTGTGCTATCAGTTGGCTTTTCCATATTAGCAGAGCTTTTCTGCACTAACCTTTTAGGCTCCTGTTTGGTCGCTTCAATCTGTGGCTGTACGGGAATATCCTCTGTTAGTGGATTTCCCCCGTCAGCAGATGCTTCCTTTTTTACTCTGCGACTGTTTTTTACCTTGCGTGCAACCTTTTTGGTAACTGTTGCCGTACCGCTCACAAGATTTTCGGCCGCATTTTTACCTGTTTCAGTTACCTTATCCGTAGCATACTGTTCAGGCGAAGGGTTATCATCCTTTGAATCATCTTGCCTTTCGGCTTCTTCCTCAGTCTTAGTCTTTGCCTTTGATACGGCAGATTTAGTCAAAGATGATTTTCTGCTCTGTGCATTTGGCGTTTGTGTAGCTGCTTCTTTTACCTTTTCAACGACCTCACGGGTTTTAATATTTTTAGGCACATTTATCACCTCCTAAATATTGAATTTTTGAAAAACAAATGATAAAATATCATTGAAGATTTAGAAAGGTCGAATAATATGGGATTTTTAGGTAAGTTGTTCAAAAAAGACGAAAAACAAATAAATAAAACTCAAATTCAAACATCTGCCAAAGAAGAGAAAAACGATTCAGGAATTCCTGCTTTGCAGGGTAATTATGCAAAAGCTATTTTCTTAAATGCTTACTCCTCCCCTTCTCCTATTAAAGAAAAAAATGAATATCAATCATATTTGCTATACGAATGCGGCATAAAAAATGCACCAGCATATCATAGGCATATGATAAAAGAAGGTTATTTAAGAGAGGCAAGAGTAGAAGAAAAACTGTCTCATCTTAAAGTCACTGATTTGAAAGACATTTTAAGAGAATACGGACTCCCCTCTTCCGGTAATAAGCAACAGTTAATATACCGACTTCTTAATGAAACAGATGAAAAATTTATAAAAAATTATTGCAGTCAGGTAATGTATACCATAACTGCAAAAGGCAGGCACTTTTTAGATAATAACCAAGATTACATTCGACTTCACAAGCATAAAGATTGGGACATTGATTGGGAAGAATTTGATGCCCACAAAAAGCCCGGATACAGCTTTTCAGATACTGTTTGGGAAATCTTCAACGAAAGAATACTTAAAAGTTCCGATTTTGGTAGAAGCCAATATTATATGATGTATCAGCTTCTGCTTGAGGAAAACAAACGAAAGCAAGCTTGTCGCATAATTCTTCATGTTTTATATTTAGATTTAAGTGGCGTTTACTCAAGAGATGCCCTACGCCTTTACAAATCAAGGGTTATCACAAAAGATGAGTTATACGAAACTTTATCTGTTACTCCTTTTTTTGCACCGTTTGTAATTTGCCCTATTGTTGAATTAAGAGAGGTATTTGACATTGAATACATTGATCGCCTTTATGAACATCGTTTACCGTTCAATATTTGCGACAAAGAGTTATTTATTGAAATTGTTGAATCTCTTATCTATGGCACTTTTGATGAAGTATATTACACAAAAAGACTTGAAGAACAATGCAAAAAGTTAGTTGCCTCTCTATAAAGAAACAGGTGTGATTTCTCACACCTGTTTCTTACGTTTTAGATTGTTTCAAAAGGAACTTTACTTACGGGTGCAAGAAGAACCTTACCCGTACCACGATAAACATTTACAAGACCTTCACCCGAAGCCGCAGAGCCGATAAGTGTCTTGCCTGAACGCTCAACGGTAAAATCAAGTGAACTGCTCCAAGCAATAGCCATATTGCCGTCAACCTTGAGCACATCATTTTTAAGCTCAATTTCGATAAGCTCATTCTGCGGACATCTTGATTCAATACAGCAGATGCCGTTGCCGTTAAGACTGAGATTAAAAAGACCTTCTCCGCCAAGAGCCGCAGAGGAAATATTGGAACGCATTACTGCCTTCTGCTTGAGAGCTGAATCACAAGCGAGGAAAAGACCGTCATCAAGAACAACAGAGCCGTTCCAATCTGGAGTATCAAGGAGAATAATGTGCTTATAGGTTGGTTCAAGGACAAGTGTTCCGTCACCTGTATATTCGGGCTTGATTGCACTTTCTCCCGTTACCTTGCCACGCATAGCCTTACCGAAGAAATCACCGACACCCTTGATGCCCGTTGTGGCATTGACATTACCTGCTGACCACTGCATAGCACCTGACTGACAAGTAATGCCGTTTGCTTTTGTAAGGTCACATACTACCTGTCTTTTACGGACATTCATCTCGTTACAGTAGTAAGCTGCCATTGCTGTTGACGGTGTAACACTCAAATCCCTCTTGTATTCAATAACAGTAAAGGGACCTTTTTCAACAAGAATATTAACATCGTCGTTATTTGTGAAATTTTTGATTTCGTACATAATATAAATACCTCATTTCTTTAAAATATTTCTTTAGATTTAGTATAGCACAAACTTTATGTGCTTACAACTATTCGCCCATTTTAGTTGTCATCAACTTATAGAGCTGTGTGTTTTTAGGGAATTTACGCTCAAAGGGTACAAGGTCAGAGCCTACCTTAACAAGACCGTGACCTGCATCAACATTTGTGATGTGCTTCATCTGGTCATCGCTAATCTGTAAAAGATTAGCAAGGTCATCTCTGTCCGTACTGCCTTGATTGAGCATAATAATGAACTCTGAGTTAGCGAGCATTGTTCTTGCAGTATGGCTCTGCATCATATCATCCACATTCTGTGTGATACCTGTACAGAAAGCACCGTACTTTCTTACTCGCTTCCAAAGAGTAAAAAGGAAATCAGCCGTGTACTGATGACGGAACAGAAGATAGATTTCATCTATGAAGATGTATGTTTCTCTGCCCTCTGCTCTGTTTTTAGTAATACGGTTGAGAATACTGTCAAGAACAACCAACATACCGATAGGCATA
>JAZKYQ010000067.1:0-26962 GCA_045612205.1 Acutalibacteraceae bacterium
CACAGCACTGAAAAGCAAGATAAATCCCCTTTTCCTTGGCAAAAGAATAAAGAGCTTCAAATACAATTTTTGCAGTTTCGGGACTTGAGTCTGAGCCGATAACTGAGCCTACAATTTCGCTTGTGGAACCGCCTATAACCACTATATCCCCTTCTCTGAGCTTTGCTTTATCGTAAAGCTCGGCAATTACTGCTTTTGCCTGAGCTGAAAGTTTATTCTGCATAACGAATCCTCCCGGATAACTAAATAAAATACTGTCTAATTATAAACTGAGAGGGATTACATGTCAAGATGATTATCAAGTTAAAAACATCAGAGATATTACAAAAATAGATTAATCAGCAATCAAGGCGAAGCCTTGTATATCATCAATCCCGCAGTAATTGCATATCATCAATGGTGTAAACCGTTGTATATCATCATTGCGAAAGCGATTATACAGCCTACGGCTGATGATATACCAAGCCTGTCGGCTTGGACAAAAAAACTCCGAAAGCAAATGCTTTCGGAGTTTTTTTGTGTTTACAGGTCAATTTAGCAACAACCCGACAAAATGGAAGTTGTTTAACTCTCAGATTGTTCCTGTAATAATTGAAATTGTTTCGGTGTAATAACCTGCTTTAACGTGGTCATTGCTTTATAATACTCATTTTCATAATGTGAGAACGTATCCGTTTTTTGTAGTTTGAATCCTATAGAAAGATATAAGAAAATAGCTTTCCAACTCCATGGCTGTGTATGAATATAGACAGGAAAATTCCCTTGCTCCTTAAACCTATTCATAGTTGTATAACATAAGGCTTTTCCTAATCCTCGTCCTTGATACTCTTAGTCCACAACCAACCAGTGCAATGAAGATACGATAGATTCCTTGCGTTTATCTTGCCATGCTATACAAGAGCCTACTATAAGGTTATTCTCATTCAGAAGAAAAAAGATATTGTTTAGTAATGTACGATCCTGTAAATATGTTGAAATAAAATAGCTTTCTGCTTCTTCCAAAGACTCAAAATCTCCAATGGAATACTCTAATTCTGCCCAAGATTTTTCGTATCCGCTTTTATAGGGCACAATAGAAAATCCATTTGGTAATACCGCATCTTTATACTGATAATTATCACATCTTAAAACCGTATTATAAAAGGGTATTGATCTATCTAGCATTGATATTCCCTCCCCCACAAATTCTTATTTGTTGAGATGATTATATCAAATCAACCTAAAGAAATCAATGCGAAACCTTGTATATCATCAATTCCGCAGGAATTGCATATCATCAAAACGAAGTTTTGTATATCATCAAGCCGACAGAATGCACACCTAAAGGTGTGATGAGATACATGGGCGGTGTTGCCGCCCTTGATGATATGCACGCTGACGCGTGATTATATACCAAGCCTGTCGGCTTGGATAAAAAAATCCGACAAGTCGAAACTTGTCGGATTTTTTGGCAGGGGTGGCAGGATTCGAACCTACGAATGCAACAGTCAAAGTGTTGTGTCTTACCGCTTGACGACACCCCTATATAAAAAATAATGGGGTGGATAATCGGATTCGAACCGACGACCTCCAGGGCCACAACCTGGCGCTCTAACCAACTGAGCTATATCCACCGCATACTGGCGCGCTTGAAGGGGCTCGAACCCCTGACCTACTGCTTAGAAGGCAGTTGCTCTATCCAACTGAGCTACAAGCGCATATTAAATTTTATGGAGCGGGTGATGGGAATCGAACCCACACGACCAGCTTGGAAGGCTGGGATTCTACCATTGAACTACACCCGCATAGCTGTGCAACGCTGATTATTATACACAATTGTACCCTCAATGTCAATACCTTTTTCAAAAAAACATAAGATATTTTTAAAGAAAATTCAAGGGGTTACTCAAAACAAGCAACCCCTTCAGATTTATATGTGAGAAAGAACAATTTCTCCCTCTTTCACCTCGCCAGCAATACCGCTTACGGGAGCTTCAGCATTGTCAATAATAATATTTGCAATGCCGTCTTCAATCTTCTTTCTGATGAGATTACGAAGATCTCTTGCACCACGCTGTCCCCCGTGTGAATTTTCAGCAAGATGCTTTGCAACCTCCTCATTCCACTTAAACTCAATGTCCTTTTCCTTAAGACATCCTGCAAGCTCGCTGAGAAGAAGCTCTGCGATCTTCTCGTAATTTTCTACGGTAAGAGGATTGAAGATTGCAATTTCATCAACTCTGCCGATAAATTCGGGACGAAGGAAATCGGAAAGAGCCTTCATAATCTTTTCCTTAGTTGCGTCACCCTTTTCCTTGCCGAAGCCTAAAGCACCTGCTTTTCTTTCGCTGCCGGCATTGGAGGTCATTACAATAATTGTATTTTCAAAGTTGACAGTTCTTCCCTGAGCGTCTGTGATTCTGCCTTCGTCAAGAATCTGAAGAAGAATATTCATCACATCAGGGTGAGCCTTTTCAATTTCATCAAAGAGAATAACGCTGTAGGGCTTTCTTCTTACCTTTTCTGTAAGCTGTCCTGCCTCATCGTAGCCTACATAGCCCGGAGGTGAGCCGATGATGCGTGAAACGCTGTGCTTTTCCATAAACTCGGACATATCAAGTCTGATAAGAGTTTCCGGAGTTGAGAAAAGCTCGGTTGAAATCTGCTTTACAAGCTCAGTTTTACCCACACCTGTGGGGCCGACAAAAATGAATGATGCAGGTCGTCTTCTCGGGCTTATCTGCACACGGCTTCTCTTAATAGCAGCGGCAATAGCTGAGATAGCTTCATCCTGACCTATAACCTTCTTTTTAAGGGTTTCTTCAAGACCTGCAAGCTTCTTAAGATCACTTTCGATAACCTTACTCGAAGGCACACCTGTCCAAAGCTCAATAACCTTCGCAATATCCTGCTCGGTTACGGCATTGTCGTTAGCTCTGTCGGTAAGATTCTGTATATCTGTTTCGCAAAGAACAATATCACTCTTAAGCTTTGCAATTGCTTCGTAGTCGATATTTTCAGTTTCGCTCATAAGATCTTCTTCATCAAGCTTGAGATCTGCAAGCTTTCTTTCGTTTATCTCAAGATCGCTGATTGCCTTGTTGCGAAGATTTGCACAGGTGCAGGCTTCATCAAGAAGGTCAATTGCCTTATCGGGAAGGAAACGGTCTGTGATATATCTTTCAGAAAGAACAACCGCCTTTTTAACAAGAGCATCACTGATTCTTACTCTGTGGTAAGCTTCATAATATTTCTTGATGCCGAGAAGGATTTCTGTTGCATCCTCGATAGAAGGCTCTTCAACCTTGACAGGCTGGAAGCGTCTTTCAAGAGCGGCATCCTTTTCAATGTGCTTTCTGTACTCGGTGAAGGTCGTTGCTCCGACAACCTGAATTTCACCTCTTGAAAGAGCAGGCTTAAGAATGTTTGCGGCATTCATTGAGCCTTCCGCATCACCTGTTCCCACAAGATTGTGAATTTCATCGATGAAGAGAATGATATTACCGTTATACTTAACCTCATCAACAAGGCTCTTGATACGGCTTTCAAACTGACCTCTGAACTGTGTACCGGCAACAAGAGCGGTAAGATCAAGAAGGTGTATTTCCTTGTCAGCGAGCTTGGCAGGAACCTCACCTGCAGCAATCTTCTGCGCAAGCGCTTCTGCAATTGCAGTTTTACCTACACCGGGTTCACCGATGAGACAAGGATTGTTCTTTGAACGTCTGCAAAGAATCTGAACTACACGAGCAAGCTCCTTGTCTCTGCCGATGACGTTGTCAATCTTTCCGTCTCTTGCTTTTTCTGTAAGATCCGTGCAGTAAAGCTGAAGGAATTTTCTTTTCTTATCCTTCTCTTTTCTGTTCTTTTTGCCCGACTTCTTTGTCTCATTTTCAGGTTTTGATTCTGACTTTGTAAGCTCTGACTTGCTTTCATTTCTTACAGCAAGGTTGTTCTGCAAATCACCGAAAAGTCCCTGAAGGAAGGGCATCGTGGGTGAACCACCTGCTTCAAAGCCTTCTTCATCATCGCTGTCGGGAAACATATTACTGAACTGCTCACTGATTGAGTCCACGTCCTCCTCCGTAATCCCCATCTGCTCCATCATCTGCTTGATGGGACCAATATTCATTTCCATCGCACAGTTAATGCAAAGTCCTTCGGGTACGGTTTTGCCGTCAACAATTTTTGAAATAAAAATCACTGCCGGACGCTTTTTACATCTTGAGCAAACCATTTTTTTCATAAAAAGTGCCTTAAGCCGTTAAAAACGGCTCCTTTCCTGGGAAATTCTTATTTTGTCTTTGCAGCCTTTTTCTCTGCAAAATGCTCCTTGAACTGTCTGAAGGTTTCAGGCATATAGCTAAGGAAGGCTACAATTGTCATAATTGCGGAAATTACAACGATAACACCTGTAACAGCAGCAGGAAGCTCAAAGCCGATAATGCTGTTGAGTGCACCGATTTCGGGACCTACAGCAATGATGATTACCATACCTACATAAAACACAAGTGTTGCAAGCTTGCCCCAGATTTCAGCAGCACCGGGTCTGATGTTCATAAGAAGCATAACCAGACCGCCGATGATCATAACAGCTTCTTTGATAAGGAATACAAGGAACACCCAACCGAAAGCGTTGATGAGCTTATCGTCTGCATTCTTGAAATCGATGAAGAGCATAACTGCGATTGTGATCTGTGTGAGCTTGTCGGCAACGGGATCGAGCACCTTGCCCAGAGCGCTGATCTGGTTGAAGCGTCTTGCGATTTTACCGTCAAGCATATCGGAAAGACCTGAAAGAGCAAGAACAACAACTGCTTCTACTTTCATATCATTGTAGAAAAGATAGCCGAAAACGGGAATAAGTAAAATTCTGATAACTGATAAAAGGTTGGGTATGGTCCAACAGCCCTTGAATAAATCTTTCATTTTTTTAACCTCTCTTTTTTAGATACTTATGCCGACAAGGGAAGTGAAAAGATCCCTTACGACACCGATTATTACGGAGCTTTCAACAGCAGTAATAAGCTCCTGACTGTTCACAAAGCCGACAACTACTGTTGCAAGAAGTGAAACAATAACAACATCAATCGCACCTCTTACGACACCGAAAACGGCACCGAGAGTTTTGTTGAAGCCCTTGATAACGGGAAGCTTTTTGATAACCTTATCAAGTATAACTGAAACAAATTTGATTGCGATGATAAGTACAATGGCAAGAACTGCAAACAGAACAAACTGAATGACAGCTGTAAGTACAGGTGAAACAACGCTGTTCATCAGGCTTTCGATGAGGTTGTCACCGTTTAAATTTGCAGATGTAACCTTGTCAAGAAGCATTTCTTTATCAATGCCCATAATCTCAAGAACGCCGCTGAGTGCCTCAGGGACTGAAGCAAGGATTTCCTCAAGCTGCTGAGCATAACCGACAGAAGCTCCCTGACCTATTTTATTTATAAGTGCTTTTTCAACTGTATCTGCAACGACACTGTCATAAACAGGCTGTGCAAAGCTCTGTGACAGAATTCTTGCGGCGAAAACTGCGATAAGTGAGCCTGCAAGGTCGATGAGACTTCTGAAAAATCCCTTATGTGCTGAAATGATGATTGCTATGGCAAATATTGCTATAAGAATAATATCCACGATATAAGCCATTGAATACCCCCTTTGGTGATTATTTTTTAGACTATATTATATCATATTGTTTTAAAAAAACAATATTTATAACCTATTTTATCTCTACGTCGTAAAAGACCTCATTAAGGTAAAGCCCGACAGGCTTAGCGGTTATACCTGCTCTGACTCTGTCCTTCGAAATAATAATATCAGAAAGGCTTTCCTTTTCGATTTTACCGCTGTTTATATCAAGCAGAGTGCCGACCATTATTCTTACCATATTGTAAAGAAAGCCGTCTCCTCTTACCGTAAAGAGGACCATATCCCCTTCTCTTTTTACGGAGAAATCAAAAATCGTACGCCTTTTATCCTGCACCTCGGTACCGCTTGCGCAAAAGGCAGAAAAATCATGATAACCGATATATGCCTTCGCTTCTCTGTCAAGAAGCTTTTCATCTATAGGAATCGGATGATGCAGCGCCTTGCTGACAAGAAAAGGATTTCTCACCCTTGAGTTCCACACCTTGTAAACATATTCCTTACCCTTGCAGTCAAAACGGGCATTAAAATCCGAAGCAACCTCCGTCGCACTCAAGACAGCAATTTCATCAGGAATAAGTGCGTTAAGGCCCACCTTGATTTTTTCACAAGGAGTTTCTTTTTCTGTTTTGAAGTTGCAACAGAAAATATTTGCATGCACAAGAGCGTCTGTTCTGCTGCAGCCGTAAATCGTGACCTTATGACCAAAAATCCGCTCACAGGCTTTTGCAAGACAGCCTTGCACTGTTTCAGCGTTATCCTGCATCTGCCAGCCGTGAAAACGGCTTCCGTCATAAGAAAGTGTAAGGCAGATATTTCTTTCCATAATTATATCAACACTCCGAAATGTCTGTTAAGAAGAATTATTCCGACAAGAGCTGCAACGAAATATACAAGAGCAACACCATCTCTTAAGGCAAATTTCATCTGCTTCATTCTCGTTCTGCCCTCTCCGCCTGTATAACATCGGCAGCTCATTGCAAATGCAAGATCGTAAGCTCTTTTAAAAGAGGAAACGAACAAGGGAACAAGAACAGGAATAAGTGATTTTACTCTTTCAATAATGTTTCCGTTTTCAAAATCGGCACCTCTTGCCTTCTGGGCGTTGGTAATACGCTCAATTTCTTCAATAAGTGTAGGGATGAATCTTAAAGCAAGAGTCATCATCATTGCAAGAGAATGAACGGAAATTTTAAAAATCTTAAGCGGTGACAACAGCTTCTCAATAGCATCTGTGAGCATCGTGGGAACTGTTGTATAGGTGAGAATTGAGCTTGCAACAATAAGAAGTACTATTCTTATCGCCATAAAAATTGCGGTATAAATACCTTTTTCAGTAACGGTAAGGAACCAGAGCTTCCACTCCTGTCCGCCCTTTATATAAAACATATTAAGCACTGCTGTAAATATAACAATAGGAACAATCGGCTTGAGACTCTTTAAGAACATCTTTACGGGAACCTTTGAAAAAAGCACCGATGAGATAATCACAAGGCCGACAAGTGCAAGAGAAAGAAAATTCTTACAAGTGAAAATCATTGCAATAATAAGCACTGTGAGAATGATTTTGTTTCTGGCATCAAGGCGGTGAACAAAAGAATTTTCCTTGTAATACTGACCAATGGTAATATCGGAAATCATTTTTCACCCTCCTTTGAAAGAAGCTTAAGAAGCTCCGTTTTTGCTCTTTCAAGAGTGTACACATCAACGGGCACATCGTACCCCTTTTCTCTGAGCTTAAGAAAAAGCATTGTAAGCTGAGGAACATTAAGTCCCATATCATAAAGCTCTGAAGAATGAGTAAAAACTCCGTCGACTGTATCGTAATAAGCAAGTGAAGAGTTATTCATCACAAGCACCTTTGTGGCGATTTTTGAAATATCCTCCATGCTGTGAGAAACGACAAGCACCGTACTGCCTGTTTTTTCTCTGTAGGAAGTGATAAGTGAAAGCACTGTCTCTCTGCCCTTGGGATCAAGACCTGCACAAGGCTCGTCAAGAATAAGCACCGAGGGCTCCATTGCCATAACACCTGCAATGGCAACTCTTCTCTTCTCACCACCTGAAAGGTCAAAGGGCGACTTTTCAAGGTAGCTTTCATCAAGACCCACAAAGGAGATAACCTGACGGACACGTCTGTCAATTTCCTCTTCGGGAAGCTTCATATTTTTAGAGCCATAGGCAATGTCTTTATAAACAGTTTCCTCAAAGAGCTGATACTCAGGATACTGAAAGCATATACCGACCTTAAAGCGCACATCACGGATATTCTTTTTGTCACTCCAGATATCCTTGCCTTCAAGAAGAACCGTGCCCGAAGTGCCCTTGAGAAGTCCGTTGAAATGCTGAATGAGGGTGCTTTTGCCTGAGCCTGTGTGGCCGATAATACCCACAAGCTCACCCTGTTCAATTTTAACACTTATATCTCTGATAGCATGCACCTGAGAGGTCGTACCCTTAGAATACACGTGACTGAGATTTTCTGTCTGAAGAACGGTTACACTCAATTTTTCTCCTCCATAAGACTGACAACGCAGTCAAAAAGTTCATCTATATCAAGAACATCTTTTTTTATTTTTACACCCTGCTTGTTAAGAAGCATTGCAAGCTCTGTTGCCTCGGGAACATCGAGGCCTACCTTCTTGAGGGTATCGATGTGAGTAAAGACCTCACGGGGAGCTCCGTCAAGAATGATTTTGCCCTCATCCATTACAATGACTCTTTTAGCCTTAACAGCTTCGTCCATATAATGAGTGATGAAAACGACGGTTATACCAAACTCCTCATTGAGCATTTTTACTGTTTTCATAACCTCACGTCTGCCTCTCGGGTCAAGCATAGCTGTCGGCTCGTCAAGGACGATGCATTCCGGCTTCATTGCGATGATACCTGCAATGGCAACTCTCTGCTTCTGTCCGCCTGAAAGCTTATGAGGCTCAGAGTTGCGAAAATCGTACATCTCAACCTGTCTGAGCGCTTCATCAACCCTTTGTCTTATCTCCTTCGGGTCAATACCGAGGTTTTCGGGACCGAAAGCAACATCATCTTCAACAATTGTGGCAACAATCTGATTATCGGGATTCTGAAAAACCATACCGACCTTACGACGGATATCGTATATCTTATCTTCATCCTTTGTGTCGATTCCGTCAACAAGCACTCTGCCGCTGTCGGGAATGATAATCGCATTGCAAAGCTTTGCCGTGGTGGATTTGCCGCAGCCGTTATGACCGAGGATGCAGACAAAGTCACCCTTTTCAATTGAGAGATTCAGGTTTTCGATAACCCTGTTTTCTGTCCCCTCTTCTTCATCCTTGTAAGAGAAAAAGACAGAATCGAATTCAATATATTTACTCATTATTTATCACCGGTTTTTTCCCAGATGGCTGAAGCGCCACAGGGAAGAATCATACCTGTTTCGGTAACGGGAAGTCCGATTTCGGAGCTTTTAACTTCACCGCCGAACTTCTTTTTTATAACAGCTCCGAGAATATATTCCATAACGGAGGCTGAAAGTCCTGTTGTATAAGAATTGATAAGCATCATAAGTGAATCCTCATAAAGAAGCTCACTGCAAAGCTCAACGAAATTATAAACCTCATCCTCAAGCTTCCAGACTTCACCGCCCGGGCCTCTTCCGTATGAAGGAGGATCCATAATGATGATGTCATACTTGTTACCTCTTCTGATTTCACGCTGAACAAACTTGATGCAATCATCAACAATCCATCTTACACTTCTGTCCTGAAGAGAGGATGAAACAGCATTTTCCTTTGCCCACTGAGTCATACCCTTTGAAGCATCAACGTGAACAACATGAGCATTTTCACTAAGAGCTGCAATTGAAGCACCGCCTGTATATGCAAAAAGGTTAAGCACCTTTACGGGACGGTTGGCTTTTCTGATAAGCTCTCTTGTATAGTCCCAGTTAACTGCCTGTTCAGGGAAAAGGCCTGTATGCTTGAAGCCCATTGTCTTTATATTAAAGGTAAGGTCCTTATATTTTATGCTCCAGTAAGGCGGCATTTTACCTCTTACATCCCATGCTCCGCCACCTGTTTTTGAACGGCGGTAGTAAGCGCTCGCCTTTTTCCATAAGGGATTTGTCTTAGGAGTTTTCCAGATCACCTGAGGGTCAGGTCTGACGAGAATGATGTCGCCCCATCTTTCAAGCTTTTCACCGTCGGAGCAATCGATAAGCTCGTAATCCTTCCAGTCTTTTGTATATCTCATAGCTTATTTCACCTTAAAAAGTTATTTGTGTGTTTGGTTTTGAAAGACCGAGATGCTCATAAGCAGCAACGGTTGCCACTCTGCCTCGCGGAGTTCTTCCGAGGAAGCCTATCTGCATAAGATAAGGCTCATAAACATCTTCGATTGTAACAGCCTCTTCACCGATTGCCGCCGCTATCGTTTCAAGACCGACAGGGCCGCCGTTGTAGCTTTTGATCATTGTTTCAAGAAGAAGTCTGTCTATATTATCAAGACCGAGATGGTCAATTTCCATTTTTTCAAGAGCGTAATCAGCGCTGTCTTCATCAATTATACCGTTACCTCTTATCTGAGCAAAGTCTCTTGTGCGCTTTAAAAGTCGGTTGGCAATTCGTGGTGTACCTCTTGAACGTGAAGCAATTTCCAATGCGCCGTACTTTTCAATGTCAATTCCGAGAATACCGGCACTTCTTGTAACAATCTGTGCAAGCTCCTCTGGAGTATAAAGCTCAAGACGGAGAATTACACCGAAACGGTCACGAAGAGGAGCTGAAAGCTGACCTGCTCTTGTAGTTGCACCAACAAGAGTGAACTTCGGAAGATCAAGTCTGATTGAACGGGCTGACGGACCCTTACCGATGATGATGTCAAGGGCATTATCCTCCATAGCAGGGTAAAGCACTTCCTCAACACTTCGGTTGAGACGGTGGATTTCGTCTATAAATAATACATCGCCTTCATTAAGGTTAGTTAAAAGAGCGGCAAGGTCTCCCTGCTTTTCAATTGCAGGACCTGATGTAACACGAAGGTTAACATTCATTTCGTTAGCAATGATGCCCGCAAGAGTGGTTTTACCCAGTCCCGGAGGACCGTAAAGAAGCACGTGGTCAAGAGCTTCACCTCTGCTCATTGCCGCCTTGATATATACCTCAAGGTTTTCCTTCGCCTTTTCCTGACCGATGTAATCAGTCAGCACTCTCGGTCTTAAGGAGGTTTCTATATCATTGTCCATACTCGTCACATCGGGAGCGACAATTCTTTCTTCAAATTCCATTTATTTCACCTTACTGATTAGATAATAATTTAAGTGCCTGGCGGATAAGAGTCTCAACGGGAAGTGAGGGATCAAGCTTGCTGACAGCAACGGAGGCTTCTGACTGACTGTAGCCGAGCATTGAAAGAGCCGCTACGGCTTCTCCGGTATTTGCCATATCATTTACCGCACTTACCTGGCTGATATCAGCTTCCGTAACTGTACCTCCTGCAAGATTCTTCACCTTATCCTTAAGATCAAGGATAATTCTCTGAGCAATTTTCTTTCCCACACCGGGAGCACGGCAGATAGCCTTTTCATCGGATGCGGAGATGCTCAGGGCAAGCTTATCGGGACTGAGCTCCGATAAAATCGCAAGAGCCGCCTTAGGTCCGACACCGTTTACGGAAATGAGCAGCTTGAACCATTCAAGCTCATACTCAGTTGAAAAGCCGAAAAGGTCAAGAGCATCCTCTCTTACATTGAGGTAGGTATATAAGGTAACTTGTTTTTCACCTGAGATTTCATAAAGAGTCTGATTTGAGGTAAGGCATCGGAATGCTACACCGCCACATTCAACAGCGGCAAAGCCTGCGCCTGTTTTCACCACATTACCTGTTACACTGTAAAACAAGGTTATATCCCCTTTCTGATTTTCATATTACCGTAAGCCGAAAGCGAGCCGCTTGAATGTCCGTGACATATTGCCATTGCAAGTGCATCGGCAGTGTCGTCGGGCTTAGGAATCTTTTCAAGAGAAAGTATGCGCTTTGTCATTTCCTGAATCTGATTTTTTTCCGCTCTGCCGTAGCCCACAACACTCTGCTTGACCTGCAAGGGAGTGTATTCAAAAACGGGAACACGGTTTTTCTGAGCGGCAAGCATGATAACTCCCCTTGCCTGACTGACGTCAATTACTGTTTTTGCATTGCTGTTATAAAACACCTTTTCAACGCTCATTGCATCAGGTCTGTGAAGAGCTATAAGCTGATTGAGTCTGTCATAAATTATTTCAAGTCTTTCATTAAATGGTGTTTTTGCATCGGTCAGAATTGCTCCGTAATCAACAACATCAAAGTGGTTGTTTCTGTAATTTACAACTCCGTAACCCACAATGGCATAGCCCGGGTCAATTCCCAATATAATCATGACATACTACCTCACTATAATTATCAAGTAATTATAGCACAATTATATCAATTGAGCAATAGAAAAAGGATAATTATTCACCAAAGTAGACCGTTTTATTACAAAAAATAAGCGGTAAAGAGCCGCCGGATAACGACTTTTTACCGCTTTACTTACGCAACTGCAAAATCGATTACATCTGCTGTTCCGAAGAAAATTTTCTGATAATTATCGGGTATATCAAACAGATAAGCTTCCGATGTTTCCGCAATGCTGTTTACAACAGCAGTTTCCTCAACACCTAAAAATCCTGATTCCTCAATTCCGATAAGTTTACCTAATTTGAAGAAATATTTTATTGTCTTCCCTGTTGAAAGATTACTGTAGGTCTCGCATATTACCTTCTGCGAATTATAAGTTACAATTGAAGCCGTACCGTCCCAATCTTCAGAAGGAATAAATCCCTCCATCTCTTTTCTTATATCAAAAAGCTCTGACACAACAACAGGCACTTTAATGTAGCTTTCATTTTCCTCAAGAAGAATGTATGAAGCTCCATCCGCCTTATTAAGAAGAACATAAGGTCTTTCATTTACAAGAGTTCTGAGATAATATTCGTTTCCTCTTTTTGCAATTGTAACAGGTATGAATCCGTAGGAATCGTCAGAAATTTTATAAGAGAATGTGTAAGAATCCGATGCGAAAACATCTCTCAAATTATTGACTCTGAACAGTTCAACATCCTTTATACCCGGGTTTGTAGCAGCCTTACAGGTGGTGCTTGGCTGATACCATGTAACACCCGAGGAGTTTTTTCTGAAGGCACGGACACGGAACTGATATTCTGTGTCGCTTTTAAGGTTCTTTACAGTATGGGTAAGAGTATTGGCATTTGTGATATCCTTGATATTTACCCAGCTTCCGTTTTCATAAACGTAAACTCTGTAGCCTGTAGCTGAATTTGCTTTTGACCATTGGAGCTTTACCGCACTGTCAGAAACAGCCGCACACTTGACTGTAACCTTGTTAGGATCGCCTGTTTTCAGCTTCAGATAATTTGAAACAGGACCCTTGACAGTTTTACCGTTACCCTCACTTAAAGCTCTTACAGCAAAGGTGTAGGTTTTGTCTCCGACAAGTCCGTTAACCTTACCGTAAAGCTTTATTCTTTTATTTGCCAGCTTCCAGCCTGATCCGTCGTGAACAAAAATCTCATATTCCGAAGCGCCGGGAACCTTTGTCCATGTAAGGCTGACAAAATCAACGCCCGCCGTACCGCTGAGCTTGGTTGCTACGAGATCCTTTGTTTTGGTTTTTGCAATAGCATAGCCTGAAGAAAGCTGATACTTACCGTTGACCTTCTTTATGCTTTTAACAGCAAAGGTATAATCCTTTGAGGCTTTCAGACCGGAGATAACAATAGAAGTTGCTGTGGTGTCCTTGATTACCTTCCAGCTTTTATCGGAATATCTGTAAACCCTGTAGCCCGATACGCCTTTACAGGCTGTCCAGGCTAACCTTGCGGCATCAGCCGTAACAGCGGTAACCTTTGCCACAGAGGGAGCAGAGATCTTACCGGCTGCAGATACAGAAACAGATAAAACCGAAAAGACAGTAAGAACACACAATAAAAACGCTGTAATTTTTCTTGTAATTCTCATAATTATAAATCCTTTAAATGCTTGCTTCTGCTGGGATGTCTGAGCTTTCTGAGAGCCTTTGCTTCAATCTGTCTGATACGCTCTCTTGTAACATTGAACTCCTTACCAACATCCTCAAGAGTGTGGGGTGTGCCGTCACGAAGGCCGAAACGAAGACGAAGCACCTCAGCTTCTCTTGCTGTAAGTGTTTCAAGAACCTCGTTAACCTTTGAACGAAGGAAGGTCATTGCAGCTGCATCTGCAGGTGAAAGTGCGTCTTCGTCGGGAATGAAGTCACCAAGATGGCTGTCTTCCTCTTCACCGATGGGAGTTTCAAGAGAAACAGGCTCCTGTGAAATACGAAGAATATCACGAACCTTATCAATGGGCATCTTAAGCTCCTGAGCGATATCCTCGGGAGAAGGATCCTTACCCTTTGTGTGAAGAAGCATATTGCTTGTCTTTTTAACCTTGTTGATTGTTTCAACCATATGAACAGGGATACGGATTGTTCTGCCCTGGTCGGCAATAGCTCTTGTGATAGCCTGTCTGATCCACCAGGTTGCATAGGTTGAGAACTTGAAGCCCTTTGTGTAATCAAACTTGTCAACAGCCTTGATCAGACCGAGGTTACCCTCCTGAATAAGGTCAAGGGACATCATACCTCTGCCGACATATCTCTTTGCAATGGAAACAACAAGACGAAGGTTAGCCTTTGTGAGCTTTTCCTTTGCTTCCTTGTCTCCGTTTGAAATGCGGATTGCAAGCTCAATTTCCTCTTCTGATGAAAGAAGCTCTACTCTGCCGATGTCCTTAAGGTACACCTTAACAGGGTCATCGATAACGCTTTTGGGATCACCGAGCATATTATCGTAATCCTTCGGAATATCGATATCAACGGAAATAGCATCAAGGCTTTCTTCACTGAGGTCGTCGATAATTTCAACGCCGAGAGCTTCAAGCTTTGAATATATTTTTTCCATTTCCTCCATATCGATATCAGCTTCGATAACAACAGTGTCGATTTCTGTTGTTGTAAGCTTACCTGTTGAGCTGCCCTTATCAATAAGAGCTTTAAGCATAAGATTTTTATCTGATCTTTCCATGATGTTGTTTTCCTTGCCTTTCTGAGTTTTATATGAAATAAAATTATTTATTTTTTAAACAGCCTGAGGAAATCCTCATCGCTGATTTCCGAAAGTGAAACCTTTTCTTCCCTGGCCTCCTTGCCTTCTCGCATTACCCTTAAGCAATCCGCACAGACCTTGATGGAGAAGCTGAGGCTTTCGTGTTTCCGAAGGATGGAAACAAGCTCATCCATTTCTTCTGGCGCAAGCTCCTGAGTAAAGTGAGTCAGCTCAAGACCTCTGTCCTGCAGATACTTGTCCTTTATAAGCTCAAACATTCTTCCGTAAAGCACAACGGAGAAGTCCGCCTTGCTGATGCTGTCGCCCATACTGCGGATATGCTCCGGGCTTTTCATCAGCGCCGCAATAAGAAGCTGCTGAGCCTTTATGCTTCGTATGTCCGTATCGTGAGCAATTGCTGCCTTTGAATTTTCGCTGACAGCCTTTTGCTGAATTTCACGGAACTGCTTTTTTTCCTGTGTTCTTACCGCCCTTTTGGAAAGCTGTTCAATTCTTACAAGAATTGACTGCTTATTGACAGAAAGCTCATCAGCAAGACGTGAAGAATAAATATCCTGCGCAATCTGACTTCTTGTATTTGCAAGAATTTCAGCTGCTTTTTCCAGGAACTTCATCTTTCCGTCGCTTGTTGCAAGATCGTAATCACTCCTGAGCCTTACAAGTGCAAATTCAATATCATTTGCCGCACCTTCGATAAGACTTCTGAAACGCTCAGGCCCGTAATTCCGAAGAATTTCATCGGGGTCCTTACCACCGCTGAGGTGAACGACTCTGAGCTTCATTCCGATGGAATTGAAGATTCCGATAGCTCTCGCTGTTGCCTTCTGTCCCGCTTCATCAGCGTCATAGGAAAGCACAACCTCCTCGCAGTAACGGGAAAGAAGATGCGCCATCTCACTTGTAAGTGCCGTTCCGAGACAGGCGATTACGTTGTCAAAGCCTGCCTGATGAAGGGAAATAGCATCCATATAGCCTTCAACAAGTATAAGACTTTTTTCTTTTGAATTTTTGGCAAAGTTGAGTCCGAACACACCAAGACTCTTTTTATAAACAAGGGTATCCGAGGAGTTTATATACTTCGGCTTACTGTCGTCAAGGACTCGTCCGCCAAAAGCAACCACGTTACCCCTTGCGTCAATAATCGGCACCATCACTCTGTTTCGGAAGGAGTCATAAAATCGGACTTTTCCGTCCTTTTCGCTTTTATTTGCAAGATTAGCTTCATAAAGCTCTTCGTAGGAATAACCCTTTTGTCTCATATGCTTTAAAAGTCCGTCCCACTTGTTCGGAGCGTAACCGAGACCGAATTTTGTGATTGTGCTTTTTTTATAGCCTCGCATTTTAAAATATTCAAGACCTTCCTTTCCTTCGTCGGAATAAAGGCAGGAATTGAAAAAACGAGCCGCTTCTCTGTTGATTTCGTATGTTCTCTTACGCTTCTGCGCAATTGAATCGTCATAGCCGTCCGAGGGCATCACCATTGAAGCCTTGTCACAAAGATAGCTGACAGCTTCAACGTAATCAAGATTTTCTGCTCGGCGGATGAAATTTATAACCTCTCCCCCTGCTCCGCAACCGAAGCAATAATAGCTCTGACTTTCGGGATACACGGTGAAGGAAGGTGTTTTTTCATTGTGAAAGGGGCAAAGTCCGACAAGGTTTTTGCCTCTTCTTTTTAGCTGTACATAAGAGGAGATAACCTGCTCAATATCGCATCTCATACGAAGCTCATTGAGAAAATCATCTGAAAATCTTGCCATACCTGACCTCCTTTTTTTGAAAATGGCTTTTATTTATTTTTCACTCCAGCCCATAGGGATGAAGTAATGAGAAAAGACCTTAAGTGCATAGCTGTCAGTCATACCTGCAATGTAATCGCAAGCAGCTCTCTGAGCTCCGTCACGCCAGGCAATTTCTATATATTCATTTGGTAACTCATCAGGGTTTGTACTAAGGAAAGTATAAAGCTGCTGAATCATTGCAATTGCTTTACTTTCCTCGCTTTTACAAACGGGATTTGTATAAACCCTGTCAAACATGAATTCATGAAGAATGTCAAAGGCAGACTGAACATCTCTGTCAAGACCGATTGTCTCCTTTGAATTATTTATAGCTGAAACAACAAGCGTGTTTATTCTTTCACTTTTGGTTTCACCGAGGATCTTTCTTGCCTCAACGGGAATATTTCCTTCACTTATAACTCCGCCTCTTACAGCATCGTCAATGTCGTGATTTATATAAGCTATTCTGTCAGCAAGCTTCACTATTCTGCCCTCAAGTGTGCAGGCCTCCTCACCTCGTGTGTGGCAAAGGATTCCGTTTCTCACTTCATAAGTAAGGTTAAGACCCTTCCCTTTTTTCTCTATTTTATCAACAACACGACAGCTTTGCTCATAATGCTTGAAGCCTTCGGGATAAACCTCATTAAGAGCTCTTTCTCCTGCGTGTCCGAAGGGCGTATGACCGAGATCGTGGCCGAGTGCAATTGCTTCGGTGAGAGTTTCGTTAAGGGAAAGTGCCATTGCAATTGTTCTTGCAATCTGCGAAACCTCAAGGGTATGGGTAAGTCTTGTTCTGTAATGATCCGAGTCAGGTGAAAGAAACACCTGTGTCTTGTGCTTAAGACGTCTGAAGGCGGTTGAATGGATGATTCTGTCTCTGTCACGCTGATAAGCAGTGCGGACAGGACACTCTTCTTCGAAAATTTCTCTGCCCCTTGTGTTTTCGCAGAGCATACCGTAAGGAGAGATAATTTTTCTCTCAAATTCCAAAGTTCTTTCTCTTATATCCTTCATAAAATCACCACCTATAATATCTATACGCAGATTTTATCATTTTCCCCTTAAAAATATTTAAATTTCACAATATTTTTCATCAACGGTTTCACTGCTGAATTTTCCGCAGGAAACGTCAATTAGCTTTGCTTCAAAGAAAGGAAGCTTTTCTTCGGGGATTCTGAAGGTTACTTCAACGGCATCGGTAAATTCTGTATCCTCGATTATACCACCCTCTTCACAGATAAGAGGAACAAGTCTGCCGTAAAAATTATAGTCACTTTTTACCTTAACTATTTTGCAAAGAGACATAGTGATAATTCCACCGCTGTCAAGAGCAATTTTTGCTCCGTGGGAATATGCCCTTACAAGACCGCCTGCACCAAGCATAATACCGCCAAAATAACGGGTGACAACAACACATACATCAGTTACATCCTCTTTTAAAAGCACGTCGAGACAAGGAATTCCTGCCGTGCCCTGAGGTTCACCGTCGTCACTGAAGCGTCTTACCATACCTTCACGAAGAACATAGGCATAGACATTGTGTGTAGCGTCCCAGTGCTTTGTCTTGATCTGCGAAATAAAATCAAGAGCCTCCTGCTGAGTCTTTACCGGCTTGACATAACCGATAAATCGGGATTTTTTGACAATAAATTCATCCTGATTTTCAATTTTTACTGTTTTATATGAAGCCACCTGACTCACCTCTTAAAATGAAAGAAAGACGGAACAAATAATTTGTACCGTCTGTTTCTTTTAGAAAATAGATTATTTGTTCTTTGCAAGGTTGAAACGCTTGTTGAATCTGTCAACACGTCCGCCTGTATCAACAAGCTTCTGCTTACCTGTGAAGTAAGGATGGCAGTTTGAGCAGATATCAACGTGAAGGTCCTTCTTTGTTGAACCTGTTGTGATGATTGCACCACAAGCACACTTTACATTTGTTTCCTCGTAGTTGGGATGAATACCGTTTTTCATTATGTGTCACCTCTTTCGGTTGGTATTATTACATTAACGGGTGATAGTATATCATAAGTAAATTGAAAAATCAACATATTTTTGAAAAAATATTTTCTTTTTGACGAGTTTTTTATAACACTTCAATTTCCTTTGAAAGATGGAAGGAATAAAGCACAGCACTTTTTACATTATAGCCCGTGCATTCTCTCAATGCCTTTTTATATAAAAGCACTTGTGAGGCATATTTTACAATAAAATCCGTTTCATTTTTCAGCGCATCGGTTTTATAGTCAACAACAACAAGCTCACCGTTTTCAACAAAGGCACAGTCAGCGATACCCTGAATCATCATTTTCTCCTCAGCATACTTTTCAAGCTCGGGATAAACCTCACTTATGGGCACCTCAAGAGTAAATTTCTTTTCACGCATTACAAGCTCACTTTTCTTCATGCGTTCAAAAAGCTCACTTTTAAAGAAAATACTTAACGCTTTTCTGTTGATGCCCTTAGCCTGAAGCTCGTTGAGAATTCCTTTTGAAACAAGACGTTTTATTTCACCTTCAAGGTCTTTTTCGGCATTTTCATAATCAGCAAACTGAATGAAGGTGTGAGTTGCTATACCTCTCTGAGCACCTGTAAGACCGCCTTCGGTCATAAAGGCCGGCACAGACGATGCGAAGTAATCTCTGTCAATATAGTTACGGTCAACCTCGGAAGCTGCTCTTTTTGTGATAACACCGGATAAATCCTCGTAAGGATAACGGTAAGAAAGTCTTTCTCTTATTTTATCAAGAAGAATGTCATCGACAACTGTACTGCCCTGCTTTTCTTCGGTCGCCAAAGCTTCGCCCTCAAGCTTCCTGCAGACTACCTTCAGTGAAGAGTCACAAGCAAGCACAACATCACCGTTAACACCGCCTTCAAGCCTTAACTCACCGCTGTCAGGATGCCTTAAAAGTGCTGTTATGAGCCAATTACCGTAGCTTCCTGCCTTGGTCACCGCATAGGGTGTAAGTCTTCTTGTCTTCGGATTTATATCTATGCTTGATTTACGGAAAAAGTCAGCTGATTTTTTCATACTCGCAATCATAATCAGCTTTTCCTTTGCTCGGGTCATCGCAACATAAAGAACTCTTAACTCCTCGCTGATACTGTCACGGTGCATTGAAAGCTTCACAGCGCTGTGACAGACAGTTCTGTACTGACCGAAGGTGTCAAGATCCCGTCTCACTATTCCCAGGCCGTGTCGGAGATTCACAATAAGATTCTTCGTCTCATCCATTCGGTTGAATTTCTTCATACAGTCAGAAAGAATGCACACAGGAAACTCCAGACCCTTTGATTTATGAATCGTCATAATCTTAACAACATCGGCGCTCTGCACCTCACCCAAAGCACCCGTAAGGTCCTGCTTCTGACTGCTGAGTCGGTCAATGAAGCGGATGAAGGATGAAAGGCCCGTGTATCCCGATTTTTCATAAGTACAGGCATAATCAAACAAAAGCATCAGGTTCGCTCTTTTCATACCTGACTTATCCGTTGCATCGAAAATCGAAACAAGTCCCGTTTCGTTATAAAGCTCTGTTATAAGCTCACTTGCCGGCAAACAGCAGGAAAGGCTTCTCCATTTTTCAAGTACTTCAATAAAAGCCTTTGATTTTGCCTGACCCTTCGAAGCAGAAGAAAGAAGACAGGAATAAAAATCACCCTGACCGCACATTCTTATAAGGCTTACATCATCAGGAGTAAAGCCGAATACCGGTGACATAAGCACACTTAAAAGCGGCACATCCTGCTTGGGATTATCTATAATTCTCAGAAAGTTAAGCGCAAGACTGATTTCCTTTGAGGAAAGAAAGGTTCCGCCTGTTTCCGTAAAGCAAGGGATTCCCTTTTTACGGAAAACATCGGCATATATCTGAGCCTTCTTGCTGATCGAACGAAGAAGCACAGCAAAATCACCATAGGTCGCTTTTCTTTCTCCGTCACCGTCTTTGACAGTAAAGCCCTCAGCAAGCATCCGGTTAATCTGATCTGCTACATATGAGGCCTGAAGAGTGTCGTTATCCTCATCGCCTTGTACTTGTGTTGTATCAAGAATGTGAAGCTCCGTTGCCGCCTCTTCTTTTTCACTGTAAGAAGCAAGAGGCACAAGCTCCTCCTCACTGTTATATTCTATATCACCGCTTTCCTTGCTCATAAGCTGAGAGAAAACGAAATTGATAATATCAGTAACGCCCTTACGGCTTCTGAAATTGTTACCAAGAAGAATTTTCGCAGGAAACTCCTCTTCATCACGCTTGTAAGGATTATAAAGGCTTTTTAATTCAAGGAAAATCTGAGGCATCGCCTGACGGAAGGAATAGATACTCTGCTTTACGTCGCCCACTCTGAAAAGGTTATCCCTCGAAAGTGCAGTAAAGAGCATATCCTGAGCCTTGTTTGTATCCTGATATTCGTCTATGAGAATTTCCTCATAGAAAGCTGACAAGCTTTGCGCATGAGAGGTTCTTTCCCAGCCGTCCTCGGTTTCCTTCACAAGAAACCTTAAGGCAGCGTGGGTTATATCATCAAAGTCAGCTATTTTCTTTTCTTTTTTCAGAAGGCTGTAATTTTCTCCGTAAAGCTTTGATGCTTCAACAAGGCTTCTCACCATAGGTGCAAAGAAATCCATATCTGAAACAAAATCAGCTTCACTGCAACAGAAGATTTTCAACAGCTCTTTCATGTTTTCCGTTGCAACCTTCCGTTTATCAACAAGCATAGTCGTTAAAGGATCATCCTTAAGGTGCTTTGGCGTGTTGCCTCTTCTTGCCGCCTTGAAATTTTCAGCGCCTTTTTTTGCTTCGTCCCAGCTGCCCTCTTTTATCTTTGCAAGAATATACTCATACTGCGCCTTATCTGTTGAAAGTGCATCATAAAGCATCTTTTCAAGATCATCGTCACCTTCAATTTCCTTAAGGGAGCTGTTGGCAATAGAAAGACTGTAATCACAAAGAACTTCGGCATAATCAAGAAGTATTCTTCCGTATCTGCTTTCCTTTAAGGGAAGCTTACTTTCAAAATCCTCGGCAAGGCTGTCAAGCCAGCTTTCGGGAAAAGGAAATGATCTTGAGCTTTTGTAAAGCGAGGTTATGCTTTCACAAAGCTTGCTGTCATCTCTGCCTGCAAAAAGCAGCTCAACAAGGTTACAAAAATCACTGTCCTTTCTTTCATAAAGCTCTTCCATCGTCTTATCGCAAGCTTCAGCCGAAAGAATGCTCAATTCGCCCTCATCGGCAATTTTGAAATCAGGTGAAAGCTCAAGAAGGTTAAAATTCTCTCTCACAAGAGAAGAGCAGAAGCTGTCAATTGTACATATCTGTGCTGCAGAAAGAAGAATCTTCTGATTAACAAGACGTGAATCCTCGGGATTTTCCGCAATGAGTGCGCTTATCGCCGCATCGATTCTTTCACGCATTTCCCCTGCTGCCGCTCTTGTGAAGGTAACAATGAGAAAACGGTCGGCATTTACGGGATTTTCTTTATCAAGAATACGCTGAGTAACACGCTCAACAAGAACCGCGGTTTTACCTGAGCCTGCCGCCGCAGAAACAAGTATATTACCGCCCCTTGCACTTATGGCATCCTTCTGGGCCTCAGTCCAGTTTCTCTTCATTGTTTTCACCTCCCGAAAGCAAAGCTATACACTCATCGTGACTTCTTTTGTTTATATATCTGTAACGGGGATTTTCCTTCATACAGATGTCACCGTAATCACACCAGGAGCATACATCGGTATAAGCCGAGCCGCATACCGGCATTGCAGGAATAAGACCCTTATGAAGATTGTTACCCATATCAAGAATAATTTTATCCATTTTTTCCGCAAGCACTCCAAGATGCTTGAGAGAAATGAAATCGCCCTTGAGCTGACCTGTTCTTTTATCAGCCCTTGCAGGAATGAAAAGTCCTCTTAAGTTTTTCTCCATATGAGAAATCACATCACCGTCAACAACAAGCATACCACTCATCTGTGCAGTTGCAAGTCGGTTTTCAAGAGCTTTTCCCTCTTCTTCATCACGTTCACAGGAGAAGGGCGAAAGCCTTGCAGGGAAGTAAAGCACTCCCGAAGGTGTGATGTTTTCGTAAAAGCCTTTACCGTTACGCCAGATGCTTACAAGATAAAGAAGCATCTGCATATTCATTCCTTCAAGCACATCACCGAGCTTGAACTTCTTTTCTCCCGACTTATAGTCAACAATTCTGACATAACGCTTCCCGTTAAGGTCAAGGCTGTCAACTCTGTCTATGAAGCCGTAAAGCTCTGCAGAGCCTTTTTCAAGATTATAGACCATAGGCTCAACATCTGCACCCTTACCGATACGAAGCTCAAAATCACAGGGTGAAAAATCGCTCTCCTCAAATTCTGCTCTTAATCTCTGTGTGATGAATTCAAGGATTTTCCCCGTGCGATAGTAAAGATAGCTGAAGCGCTCTGTTTTACTTTCATCACTACCCATGCTTTCATTCATATAAGCTGTAAGAATTGAAGCAATTTCCATACGAAGCTTTTCATCGGAAAGAGACAGAAACTCTTCGCCCTTGTACTTGCTGAGAAGAATTTCAAGAACGTGGTGAATTACCGTACCGCTTTGAGATGCATCGAGTCTGGCTTTGACCCTCGGCTTTGCCTTGAGTCCGTAGCGACAGAAGAAAAGGAAGGGACACTTACCGTAATCCTCAAGCTTTGAAGCGGAAAATCTCATATTCTCACCGAAAAGCTCAAGAGAATTATCGCTGTTTTCAAAAGCAAAATCCTCACCATCGGTTGCTCTTTTTATAGCAAGCAGTCTTGAAGAATATTTTTCATCCGAGGCAAAGTGCTTTTTGAGAGTATTGACGAAGCTGCTGTTTTCCTGCCATCTTCTGCTCATCAGTTCGAAGGCAGATGCTTCGCTTTCAACAAGCTCAAAGCTATCAGTTTCGCTGTCAAGAAAAACTGATAGTGACGGAAAAATCTGCAAAGCATAATCTACACCTTCGCTTTTCATAAGCTTTTCTCCGCCCGAACCGCTTATGCTGTAAGTAAGGTGAAGCTCCCTTGTTGCAGAAGAAAGAGCATTATAAAGAAGGAAGCGCTCCCTTGCAACGGAGCTTTGTATATCCTCGCCTATTTCAAGACCGAGATTTCTGAGGGTATCCTTTTCTTTTCTGCTCAACAGTCCCCTTTCACCGATTGAAGCAGGAAATACACCGCTGTTAAGACCCATCACGAAAACAACAGGATAATTATTTGTAAGCATTCTGTCAGCTGTGCAGATAAGCACCTCATCAAAGCCGTCAGGAAGCTTGCCGAGGCTCTTTGTGCTGACCACAAGGCTGAAAAGCTCACAAAAGCGTTCACAGCTGACATTACTCTTGTCAAGCACGCAGGCAAGCTCATCAAAGCTTTCCATCAGAATATCCCAGACCTGCTCCTGCTCAAGAGCAAGCTCAATAAGACCTCTCTGTTCAAGGCTTACCGCATAAGCTCTGAGATTCTCGTCAATTTTATTTTCACGAAGGTAATTATAAATAAGGACAACCTTATCCTTTCCGTTTGCATTTTCAAAGCTTTCACGGAAAAGCTCAAGTGACTCTGTTATATTTTTTCTTGAAAGGTTTATTTTTTCAAGCGCTTCCTTTCTTTCATCAGTCATCCTTTCACCAAGACCGTCGGGATTTTCCGTAAAGTCAGAAATCCACCTTTTGCCCGTAATATCCCACATAAAGCAGTAATTCTCAAGCTCGGAAATTTCTTCGGCTGAAAGAGAAGTAAGACCTGTTTTTAAAAGTCTGAATATATAATCAGAGGAAAAGCCCTTTGCCGCAATGAGAACAAGGGAAGCGACAAAGCTTATAAGAGGCTGATTTTCAACGGCCTGACGCTTGTCCTCAAAAAGTGGAACATCGTATTTTTTAAGAGCGTGACGAAGATGATTTTCATAAGTGTCACCGTTTCTGAAGCAGACAGCAATATCACGGCAACGGTATTTATCCTCTCGAAGAAGCTTTTTGATTTTTCTTGCAACGAGGTCACACTCAGCGATAATATTGGCCGCACAAGAAACACTTAAGCTTTCAATTTTGCCGTTATAGACCTCAGCAACAGGCTTATAAAGCTCCTTTTCCAGGTGGTAAAGCTCATCAGAGTAATTGCCCTTTTCTCTGTGGCATATAATTATCTCTCCGGTCTCAATGCCGTTATTACCTGCGGCAAGGCGAAGCCTTCTTGCACCTGAATTACAAAGTGCAAAGGGTGAAAGACCGTCAACAGATGAAAGATTATCACTGCAAAATGTAACATAAACATCCTTTGCTTTGGCAAGCATAGCAAGAATAATATCTGTTTCTGCCTTTGTGAAGAAGGCAAAGCCGTCAAGAACAACCGTTTTATCTAAGAAGAAATCCTTACCCTTAAGTGTTTCGGCAACGAAGGAAAGAAGGTCGGCATCATCAAAATAATTCTGTGAAACAACAGCTTCATAGGCTCTTAAGATAAGAGCTGTTTCACGGATTTTTTCTTTAAGAAGATTATCTTCAATCCTATTGGCGCTTTCTTCAAGCTCACGTACGCTGACGCCTTCTTTTTTCATTTCGTCAAGAGTATCAAGCATTTTTGTAACAAGAGAAATTTCATTTTTGTGCTTAGCGAAAACGCAAAGCTTTTCTGTAAGGCTTTCGATGGCAAGGGACATAAGAATGCATCTTGCCCCCTCCTTTGCCACGGGCGAGGTTATGCCGCCGTAGTTCTGCATTACCACCGTCGCAAGGCGTGAAAAGGAAAGCACCTCCACCTCACAGGCATCTTTAGGGCCGAGAAGTCTGAGAATGCTTTTGTCACTTTCAAAGGTGAACTGCTTCGGGACAATAAGCACTGCTTTTTCGCCTCTTCTGACAGCTTCACCGAGAATACGGTGAGCTTTTGTGGTTTTACCGCTTCCCTTTGTTCCGATGATAAAATTCAGCATAGCCTTCTCCTTAAAATTTGATTGTTATATTATACTACAAAACAAGCATCTTTTCAATGGTATTTATTTTGATTAAGTCCGTTTTTATGTACAAAAACAGCACAGCTTTACACTGTGCCGTTAAGAAATCTGATTTGATTATTCTGCAAAGATTGAATCGAAGTCCTCTTCAATTTCCTTTGAAGGCTTGGGAGTAACAAGTGAAACAGCCACAATCACAATACTTGAAATGATAAATGCGGGAAGAAGCTCATAAATGCCGAAGATACCACCGAGCTTGCTGATACCAAGCTTCCAGATAAATACCATTGCAGCACCGCTTACCATACCGGCAATCGCACCTGCTCTTGTTGTTCTTTTCCAGAAGAGTGAGAAAATAAGAAGAGGTCCGAAGGTTGCGCCAAAGCCTGCCCATGCGAATGAAACAATTTGGAAAATAACACTGTTTTCATCCATAGCAAGAACAGCAGCAATAATAGCGATAACAAGAAGCGTAATTCTTGAAGCATTCATAACCTGCTTATCTGTTGCGTTCTTCTTGAACATACCCTGATAAATATTCTTTGCAACTGCGGAAGCAGCAATAAGAAGATATGAGTCAGAGGAGCTGATTGTTGCAGCAAGGATACCCGCCATAACAAAGCCTGCAAGAATGGGAGGAAGAAATGAGGTTGAAAGAGTGATGAAGATGCTTTCTGCTGAAGAAGAAGTAAGGTGCTCTGTGGGGAAAATCTGTCTGCCCATGATGCCGATGAAAACAGCAACTGCAAGGGAGATAACAACCCATACCATAGCAATTCTTCTTGAAGTCTTGAGCTCTTTTTCTTCACGGATAGCCATAAATCTGAGAAGAACCTGAGGCATACCGAAGTAACCGAGACCCCATGCAAGCATTGAGCAGATTTTAAGAATACCGTACTCCGCAGGCTCACCGAACACTGGAGCACCGTTTGCAACGAGCTGTTCGCCAGCTTCGTTTACCATGGGAGTTGCCATGCCGAAGAAATCGAGGAAGCCGGGAATCTGCTCTGCATTTTCAATAACAGCGTCAAGACCACCTGCCTTGAACACACCGACAACAACAATAACCGTAAGAGCTACAATCATAACAATTGCCTGCATAAAGTCTGAAGCACTTTCTGCAAGGAATCCGCCGAGAATTGTATAAATAAGAACAAACACGGCACCGAGAAGCATCATCGGGATATAAGGCTGATTAAAGAGTGTTGCGAAAAGCTTACCGCAGGTAACAAAACAGCTTGCCGCATAAACAGTGAAGAAAATAAGGATAAAGACAGCTGAAAGAGTCATAATAACCTTTTTATTTTCACGGAATCTGTTTGAGAAAAAGTCAGGAAGTGTAATTGCGTTATTAGCTCTGATGCTATAACGGCGAAGTCTTTTGGAAATGATAAGCCAGTTAAGGTAGGTACCTACT
>JAZKYQ010000068.1:0-32958 GCA_045612205.1 Acutalibacteraceae bacterium
ATATTATATTTTTCCATGGTTGCCGGCAAATCATTGATGATGTCACGGCAAGCATAAGGATTTACAAGATTAGCCGCACCGACCTGAACAGCCGTTGCACCTGCAAGCATCATTTCAATTACATCCTTCGCACTTGAAACACCGCCGATTCCGATTACAGGAACCTTAACCTTATCGTATACCTGATATACCGCTCTGAGAGCAACAGGAAGAATTGCAGGACCTGAAAAGCCACCCATTTTATTTGCAATTACAGGCTTCTTTGTTTTAAGGTCAATTCTCATACCGAGAAGTGTGTTGATAAGGCTGATTGCATCAGCGCCTGCTTCCTCACAAGCAAGAGCGATTTCGGTAATGTCTGTTACATTAGGTGTAAGCTTTGCAATGACCGGCTTGCTTACAACATTCTTTACAGCCTTGATAACTTCAGCTGCATTTTTAGCATCTGTGCCGAAATTAACACCGCCTGCATGAACATTGGGACAGCTGATATTTACTTCAAACCAACCGATCTGATCTTCCTTATCAAGAAGAGAACAGCATTCAACATATTCGTCAATCGAGAAACCGCCGACATTTGCCATTACTTTTTTATCAAAAACCTTCTTAAGCTTAGGTAATTCTTCGCTGATTACTGCATGTACACCTGGATTCTGAAGACCAACAGAGTTAATCATACCTAAAGTACACTCAGCAATTCTGGGTGTAGGATTACCGAAGCGTGATTCCAAGGTTGTTCCCTTGAAGGAAAATGTTCCGAGACAGTTAATATCGTAAAGCTCGGCAAACTCATAACCGAAGCCGAAGGTACCGCTTGCAGGGATAATCGGATTATCAAGCTCGATACCGCAAAGATTAACCTTAGTGCTTACCATATAATCTCCTCCCTTACAAGAACAGGACCGTCCTTGCATATTCTCTTATTACCGTACTTTGTTTTACAGCTGCAACCCATGCATGCACCGAAGCCGCAACCCATTCTTTCTTCAAAGCTGTATTCACCGCTGCCGACAGCAGTTTTTTCAATTGCTCTGAACATAGGCATAGGACCGCAAGTGTAAAAATATGTATACGAAAGCTCCTTCACAGCATCTGTTACGAATCCCTTAACACCGACAGAACCGTCAACAGTTGTAATGATTGTATCAACGCCGAGAGCTTCAAAATCAGCTTTGCAGAAAATTTCCTTTTCCGTGTTGAAGCCGAGAATTACTGTAGGTTTCTTACCATCAGCAAGAAGTCTTTTGCAAAGGCCGTAAAGAGGAGGAATACCTACGCCGCCACCTATAAGAAGAGGAGCATCTCCGCCTCTTTCAGTTGCAAAGCCGTTACCGAGACCTGTAAGACATTCGCATTCAGCGCCCGGGAGCCATTTACTCATTTTTTCGGTACCTTCACCGACAACCTTATAGATTACGGAAATTGTATTTTCATCCCAATCAAAAACTGATATGGGTCTTTTTAAATAACAACCCTCAACTGTTATATTTATAAACTGACCCGGTGCAGTAAGAGCAGATGTATCACCCTCAAGCACCATCTTGAAAACACAATCTGTAAGCGCTGTATTTTCTTTTATTTTATACATACCCTGATACAATTCAGATTCCCCTTTCTTTAAAATATCTGTTTTCCTTTATAATAAGTGTGCTTTATTTTACCTTTTACCTTAAAGCCCTCAAAAGGTGTAGCTTTTCCCATTGAATAAAACTCATCAGGATTAATCACATACTCTTCGTCAAGGTCGATTACGCAGAAATCTGCCTGCTGACCTTCATCAGTTCCGCCTTTGATTCCAAAACGTTTTTTAGGATTGATACTCATAAGCTCAACAAGCTTTTCAAGAGTGATAATCCCCGTAAGAACAAGATGGGTATAAAGAAGAGGAAATGCAGTTTCGATTCCGACAACTCCCATTGCACTTTTTTCAAGACCCTTGCCTTTTTCTTCAGCAGAATGAGGAGCGTGATCCGTTGCAATCATATCAATTGTACCGTCCTTGATGCCTTCGATAAGAGCAAGTCTGTCTTCCTCTGAACGAAGAGGCGGATTCATTTTGAATCTTCCCTCCTCTTTAAGACACATATCATTAAGGATAAGGTAATGAGGTCCTGTTTCACAAGTAATATCAACACCTTCAGCCTTTGCTTTACGGATAATATCCACACTTTCCTTTGTTGAAATATGGCAAACGTGATAAGAACAGCCGGTTTCCTTTACAAGCTCAATATCTCTTGCTATCTGCTTCCATTCACTCTCACTGCAGATACCTCTGTGACCGTGAGACCTTGCATATTCACCGTCATGAATATATCCACCCTTTAAAAGATCGTTGACTTCACAGTGAGCAACTATCATTTTGCCGAGATCTTTGGCCTTAAGCATAGCCTCTCTCATCATTTCGTCACTCTGAACACCTCTTCCGTCATCGGAAAACGCAATTATATCCGCACTCATTCCTTCCATGTCAGAAAGCTCTTCACCCATCTGACCTACTGTTATTGAGCCATAGGGATAAACAGCAATGCAGGCGTCAGCTTCTATAATATCAAGCTGCTTTCTGAGATTTTCCCTGTTATCGGGAACAGGATTAAGGTTAGGCATTGAACAAACTGCCGTGTAGCCGCCGTGAGCTGATGCAAGAGTACCGGTCTTTATTGTTTCCTTATAAGAAAAACCCGGCTCTCACAGATGAACATGAACATCTGCAAAACCGGGAAAAATATAACAATTGCCGAAATCGACAGCTTCGGCATTTTCAGTATCACGGGAAACAATAATACCGTCTTCAACAGACAACGGACGGGAAGAAAATTCAGCATTCTGATAAACTTTCGCGCATTTGAATAAGCTTTTCATCTTCTACCTCCGGGATTTTAGTCATAAAAAAAGTCTGACGGAAAACCGCAAGACCGTAAACAGAGCCTTGCATATATGCAGTCTCTTTTATTTCACATAATTCTATCACACACAACATAAAAAGTCAATCCAAAAACTAATAATTTTACTTTTAAATTTTTATTAATTTATGATTACATTTCCGTCTGTTTATGATATAATATTCAGTGATTAAAAATACAGGAGAATGAATATGAAAACAACTGTTAAAGCTTATGCAAAAATAAACCTTATGCTTGATATTCTCAGCCGCCTTGATAACGGTTATCACGATCTTTTCATGATTATGCAGTCAGTCGGAATATATGATACTGTAAGCATCGAAACCACAGATTCAAAAAGCATTGAAATCATATGTAATGTAGCTGAAATACCCACCGACGAAAGAAATGTTGCTTATAAGGCTGCAGTTGAATTTTTCAATTACACAAAAATCAATAATAACGGACTTCTTATCAATATAGATAAAAAAATACCGCACGCCGCAGGCCTTGCCGGAGGAAGTGCCGACGCTGCAGGTGTTATAGTTGCTCTTAATGATATTTATAAAACTAATCTTAAGGAAAAGGATATTATAGCAATCGGCTCAAAAATCGGAGCAGATGTCCCCTTCTGTGCTATAGGCGGTACAATGCTTGCACAGTACACAGGAACTGTGCTCTCACATCTCCCCGATTTAAGTGAGCGTTACATCATAATTGTCAAGCCCGATCAGGATGTTTCAACAGGAAAAGCTTACGCTGCTTTTGATACTGCCGAAAGGGTCAGACATCTTGATACTAAGGGCATGCTTCTTTCCTGTATCAATGACGACTGGAAGAGCATCAGCGAAAAGGTCGGCAATGTATTTGAACAGTTCATTGAAGTTACAGACAGAACCGTTATTAAGGGCGTTATGCGCAAATACAACTGCTCATGTTGTTGCATGAGTGGCAGCGGACCGAGCATTTTCGGTATTTTTGAAAACAAAGAAAAAGCTGATGAATGTCTGGAAGAATTAAAGAAAAGCTTCAACAATTCCTTCCTTTGCCTGCCTGTCAAAAACGGCTGCGAAATCATATAATAATGTACCGCGAAATATTCAGACCGCGTAAAGCGAAATAAGCAAAGGGTTTCTTTGGATTGGAAAGTCCGAAGAAACCCTTAAAACATATTTTAGCCGCTTTTTATCTTTCGTCCTCAAGAACTGCATGAGCACATTTGATGCCGTCAACACCTGCTGAAACTATACCGCCTGCATAACCGGCTCCTTCACCGCAAGGAAAAAGACCTCTTACATTTGTCTGATAAATATCATCACGAAGGACTCTTACCGGGGATGAGCTTCTTGTTTCCGGAGCGGTAAGCACCGCATCAGGCATATCAAATCCCTTGAGCTTTTTACCCATCTGAACGATGGCGTCAGCCATTGTATCCGTAACCTTTTTAGGAAGGACCTGCCTTATATCCGAAGGAGTTACACCTGTGGGACAGCTCGGATTAACAAAAGAGAGCTTTGTTGATTTTTCCCCCTTGAGAAAATCACCTACAAGCTGACACGGAGCACGATAATCTCCGCCACCAAGAATGAAGGCTTTTTGTTCCATCTGTTTCTGAAGCTCAAAGCCCGAAAGAACATCTTCACTCGGGAAATCCTCGGGATAAACATTAACAAGAAGTGCTGAGTTTGAGTTTTCAGCATTTCTTGCCCATTCACTCATACCGTTGACAACAACGCCACCCTTTTCACTTGTTGCCGCAACAACTGTACCACCGGGACACATACAGAATGTATATGCTCCCCTCTCGTGTGCTCCGTGGCAAGCCATCTTATAATCAGCTGCACCGAGAGCCTTATGGCCTGCAAAGGAGCCATACTGAGCTTTATCAATAAATTCACGGGGATGCTCAATTCTTGCGCCGACAGAGAACGGCTTCTGGATCATCTGTATGCCTTTTCTGTAAAGCATCCTGATTGTATCTCTTGCAGAATGTCCGACAGCAAGAATAACAGTATCTGTTTCAAAGTCAAAGGATTTCCCCTTTTCCTCGTAAGTGACACCCTGAACATAGCTGTTATAAATGATAAGATCTGTAAGCTTTGCTTCAAATTTCACTTCACCACCAAGAGAAATGATCTCCTGTCGCATATTCTTGACAACACCGGCAAGCTTGTCAGTGCCTATATGAGGCTTACCTGAATAAAGAATTTCTTCAGGAGCTCCGTGCTCATAAAATTCAAGAAACACCTTCCTGCAAAGAGTGTTTTTTATGCCTGTTGTAAGCTTTCCGTCAGAAAATGTACCTGCTCCGCCTTCACCAAACTGCACATTAGATGTTTCATCGAGAATGCTCTTTGCAAAGAATAAATTCACATCTTTTGTTCGGGAATCAACATCCCTTCCTCTTTCTAAAACAAGAGGCTTAAGGCCTGCTCTTGCGAGAATGAGAGCGGCAAAAATTCCTGCCGGACCAAAACCGACAACTACAGGACGAAAGTCTGACTTTCTTTTATTTTCAGGCATTTCGTATTTATAAGGCTCAACAATCTGAAGCTTATTGGAATTAATTCTTTTAAGAAGCTTTTCCTCGTCAGCATCAACTTCAACATCAACAGTATAGCAGAAAAAAATGTTGTCCTTTTTTCTGCTGTCAATGCTCTGACGCATTATTGTTATGTCTTTTATCTGTTCTTCTTTCAGCTTAAGAGTCTTTTTACAAGCGGCATATAAATCCTCTTTTGTGCTGTCAAGACTCATTTTTATTTCATTAATTCTTATCATTATATTAACCCTTTCGGTTCAATTGTTCTTTTATTATGCTTTCACCGCATAACCTTCCGCTGCTCCACGCCCAATGAAGGTTATAACCGCCACAAAGACCGTCAACATCCAACAGCTCGCCCACGCAGTAAAGACCCTTTACTTTTTTCGATTCCATAGTTTTAGGATTGAAATATTTAGTATCGGCGCCACCTGCAGTAACCTGAGCGTCATCAAAGCTCTTAACACCTTCAAGCTCAAAAGTGTATTTCTTAAGTCTCGATACAATGGCTTTGAGCTTTTTGTCATCAAGAGACGAAAATGAATCAGACAAATTAAATCCGTAGCTTTTAATCACAGCTTCACCCAGCTTTTTCGCAACGAATCCCGACAGCAGATTTTCAAGCTTTCCATGAGGATTGCTTTTTGCAAAATTACTGACGGCACAGTAAAGCTCATCAAAAGTCATTTCTGAAACAAAATCTGCATTTACACGAAGATTGCCGATTTTTCCGCTTCTTACTGCAAAGGCTGAAAGCTGCATAACGGCAATACCCGAAATGCCGTAATCGGCAAAAAGGAGCTCTCCTGCTTCTTCGGCAATTGCACCCTCAGGACCGACTAATGTGAACCTGCCCTTCTGTCTTACACCCTTTAGCTGTTTAGTGAATTTTTTATCCTTTACCTCGAATTTTGTAAGAGAAGGATAAACCTGAGTGATATTATGTCCTGTCTGTTTCAGAAGCTCATAACCGTTAAAGGCCTTAACTCCCGCTTTTCCGCCACAGGCAAGAACTACACAATCATAAGAACCTTTTTCATCAAGCTGAAACTTATTTCCGACTTTTTTAATAGTCTTAACATCACAGTCACAGACGAGCTTAACCTTGTATTTATCGCAACCAAACCGCAACGCATCAAGCACACTTGTTGCCTGGTTGCTCAAGGGATAAATCCTGCCTTCTTCATCGCTTCGGGTATACAGACCAAGCTCTATGAAAAATTCTATATTACTTCTTACATCAAACTTTTTCAACGCAAAGCAAGAAAATCCGTTTTTATCGAAATAAAAATCTCCCTCATTTTCATTCATAAGGTTACATCTTCCGTTGCCTGTAGCCAGAATTTTTCTTCCAACCTTTTCACGTGTCTCAAAAACCGTTATATCAACAGAAACTTTATTAACTTTTGCATTAATAGCGGCACTTATCGCACAAGACAAACCGGATGCGCCTGCGCCGATGATTGCAATTTTCATATCTGAAAGCTCCATATAATTTAATCCATGTAATTTTATCACAAAAAAACAAATAACTCAATATATAAACACAAAAACGGCCTACAAATTGTAAGCCGTTTTTAATATTAGATGAATGGTGATCCGCCTTCACCGTAATTGATGTCTCCTGAGAAGAGTTTTCTGAGATAATCAAAATAGTCAGCGATTTTCTTAAGAAGAACCATAAGGCTGTTCTTAAGACGGTCACCGAATCCACCGCCTGATGAAGAGGATGAAGATGATGATCCGGGCATGCTTTCTGTAAGATAAGGTGTTACAAGCTCCTCTGAGGTCTTTTTGATGTTATTAAGGAAATAACCGTCAAAAATAGTCTGAATTCTTGCTCTTTCAACTTCATTGAAATATTTATTATTTCCGATATTTTCTTTAATCTTTCCTATGTAAGCCTTGTTGTTTCTGTGCACACCGCAAAGATTAAAATAATAGTAAAGATATAACATCAATGTCTCTTCGTCTTCAGCAGTTGCTATGCGTACTGACGGGAAATCAAGAGGACAGAAGTGATCAACATCTGCTAATCTGCGATTGTAATCTTCTTCACTTTCATATGATTTCTTCTCAGCAAAGCAGCCTTCCCCGATAGTAGGATCGCAATCACAGAAGATAATCTCAAGAAGTCCGCTGAATGTATTATACTTTTCAACGGTTTCATAATGACCGATTTTCTCCATCTTGTGAGTAAAAATAGCCATTATCGGATCACGGTAGTAATCATATGAACGCACTATAATCTGTAAGGACTCGAGGAAAGCCTTTGCAGGACCTACGGTGCACATTTTGGAGAAAATACCTTCAAGAATTCTGGCACCGAGAACCTTACCGTCTGTATAATGCTCACCGAGAAGACCTGCATAAGAACCGCCAAGAGCATTTATAAGAGGCTCGCAGTAGCTTCTTCCTCTGGGAACCCAGTTTTCATTAATAAGACGACCAAGACCTGAAAGCTCAGAAACAGCTTCAAAAAATTCCTTTGCGTTAGGATTTTTATTTCCGAAAAGATTAGTAAAATTAGCAGCATTAAGAGGCTGAAAATCACGGTAAAAAATCTTTCCTATGACATTAATAAGAGCTATTGCATTTTCAACATTATAAAGCTTAAGACCACCGTATGCATTATAGAAAGCTTTTTTAAGGTAAGCATTTACTCCTGAAAATGTAAGAGCAACAGAACCTCTTGTAACGCGTAAAACAGGGTTGCCCGCTTCGTCAAGAACACGGTTACCTTCACTGTCTTTATAAAAAACATCAAGTGTACCCCAAATAAGAGGGTTTGAATCATTGTAAAGAAATTCAGGTGTCATTCCTAAAAGACTGATGCTCTTCCAATAATCGGTCTCCTTCATCTCATCGATATCACCGTAGAAAACCTCGGGGAGGCCCTGGATTTCAAGGTCCTCTGCCGCACCTGAAGCAAGTGTGATATCACCGAGACTGAAAGATCCGTCTTCAAGTCCTGCGCTGGCAAACGGAACACCAATACAGCTTAAAAGTGTTACAAGCGCCAATAAAATACTAAGCATTTTTTTCATAATTATTGCACTCCTCATTCATATTTTACATCTATATTTACATTTTAACACATAATCAATTATAAGTCAACAAGCGACAACAAGCAAAAGTCAGATATCAAAGGGAAGATCCTCAAGGAACGGCAAATCAGGGATATAATCTGAATTATCATCCTTGAAGTTAGCAATAATATCCTCTATCATCTTTTTAAGCGCATTAATAAATCTTGCGATAAAATCAGTTTCTCCTGCAGAAGTTGTTTCATCCTTATCGGCATCTTCAAGCTGTTCATCAATGATTTTGACTTCTATATCATAGACAACACCGTAAATTGAAAAGAACTGATAATTTGATGTGTAACAATGAATTGTCATTTTGTCGCATCCGTCAAAGGCGTCATACTGACACATTGCAACACTTTCCGGAATGTAGACATTTTCAAGTGCCGTGCAATTACGAAAAGCAAAATTATCTATACCCGTAACTCCTTCAGGAATTCTGATATCTGTTACAAGAGAACATTTATCGAAAGCCTTGTCACCTATATACTTGACATTATAAGATTTTCCGTTTATAGTAACCTTTGAAGGAATTTCAACAACGCCCTTTGCCTTTTCATCACAATCAGCAACAACTGCATAACCGTCTGAGGTCACCTCATAAGAAAGCACCTTTGATGCGTCTGCTGCCAATGAAACCGAACAAGCGGAAAAAGCCGTAAATACAGCTAATACAAAAGCAAGAAATATTTTAATTATTTTTTTCATTATAATTTACCTCCGCAATTTATAGTTAAATTATAGACATCAACAACACAAAAGTCAATAAAACTTAAAGGCAAAATTAATATTTATAAGTCCTTTTTTACGATTTTAAATTCTCTTGTGCGAATCAAATTCAAAAAATAATAAAATCATCATAAAATATTATGACTTTTTTTGAAAAAACTCTTGCTTTTTTGATTTCTTTCTGTTATTATATACCTCGCTTATGTAGTTACAAATTATTTTTAGGAGGTGCGACTAATGGCAAAATGTGAATACTGCGGTAAAGATGTTGCTTTCGGCATCAAGGTTTCCCACTCACACAGAAGATCCAACAGAACATGGAAGCCCAACGTAAAGCGTGTTAAGGCTATCGTTAACGGCTCACCCAAGAGAGTTTATGCTTGCACTCGTTGCTTACGTTCAGGCAAGGTTACTCGTGCCATCTGATTTCAGGACTTTATAAAAATTGACCTTCCTTTCAGGAGGGTCTTTTTTCTTTGTTAAAGCCTTATATCTTCACTATTGAAAAAAACAATCAAATAGTATATAATCTTGCAAGAGGTGATTTTGTGAAAGAGAGCACAACAAAAAAATTAAATGATCATTACTATAAGTACCTTCATAAGGAAAAATACAGAAATAAGCTGAACAATTTTCTCTTTTTCTTCGTATGGAAGCTTATCTATAAAATTTTCAGTTTGAAAAAGGTTAATCAGAAGCTGATTCTCTTTGTTGCAAACAGAGACAGAAACATCCCTGCTGAATTTGAAAGCATTTATAACTACGCTAAAAGCAAGGGTTATAAAGCAGTCTGCCTTACAGCGCCTTATCTGCAGGATGAAACATTTTATATCAATGAGCTCAGAAAAATGCGCTACGACCTTATTTTTACAAAGTTTTACGCTCAGGCAAAATGCACATTTGTAAGTGACTACTATCTTCCTGCATTTGCAAACAAGCCCAGAAAAAACGCAAGACTCGTTCAGCTCTGGCACGGTTGCGGTGCATTTAAAAAATGGGGATACTCAACAAGAGAAGGCTCGTGGGGTCTGAAAAGTGATTTCTTTGAAAAATATAATATACATAAAACTTACACGGACATAATAACTTCTGACGAAGCAGTAAATCAGATTTATTCCGAAGCCTTCAATGCAGATATTTCAAAAGTAAAAGCTCTGGGTGTTGCAAGAACCGATGTTTACTTCAGCAGCACTTTCATAAAAGAAAAAACTGTCGAGGTGAGAGAAAAATACGGCATCCCCGACAACAAAAAGATCCTTGTATGGGCACCCACTTATCGCGGAGACAGCCTGCAAAAATCCCACAATGAAATCACAATGGAGCTTGAAAAGATGTATAACGAGCTGAAGGATGATTATGTTCTTCTTATCAAGCTTCATCCTCACCTTGTCAAAGGCTTTAACGCTCACACCTTTGCCCCTGAATATATGAAAGATTTCGCAATCAAGCCTCATCCCTCCTACCCTATCGAAAATATTCTTTGTGCCGCTGATGTGATTATTTCAGACTATTCATCGCTCATTTTTGAATATTCTATCCTTGAACGACCGATGATTTTCTTCGCTTACGACCTTGAAGAATACGAAAACAGCAGAGCCTTTTATTATGATTATAAAGATTTCGTACCGGGTCCCATTGTAAAAGATACCGAGGGAATTATCCGTGAAATCAGAAATGCCGAGAAGCATTTTGATAAAGACAGAATCCGAAAATTCAGAAATGGCTTTATGTCAGCCTGTGACGGCAACTCTGCCAAAAGAATATTCGATGAAATGACCAGATAGAGGTAGTGAAAATTATGAAAAACAAAATTGCAATTGTTACAGGCGGAAACTCCGGCATAGGTCGTTGCACCGCAATTTCTCTTAAAAATGCAGGTTGCACCGTCTATGATTTCAGCAGAAGAGAAATCCCGACCGAAGGAATAATACATATCAAAACAGATGTTACTGATGTGAACAGTGTAAATTCATCAGTAAATGAGGTTGCAGAAAAAGAAGGCAGAATCGACATAGTTATAAACTGTGCGGGCTTCGGTATTTCAGGTGCTGTAGAGTTTACAGACATAAGCGACGCTAAAGCTCAATTCGATGTGAACTTTTTCGGAACCGTTAATGTTAACAAGGCTGTCATACCCATAATGAGGAAAAGCAATGGTGGCAGAATCGTCAACATCAGCTCTGTTGCTGCCGTTGCTCATATTCCTTTTCAGACATATTATTCCGCTTCAAAGGCCGCACTTGAATCATACACCTGTGCCCTTGCAAATGAAGTTAAGCCTTTCGGCATAACCGTTACCGCAGTTGCTCCCGGTGATATCTGCACTGAATTTACACAAGCAAGACAGAAATCCTTTGACGGTGACGATGTTTATCTTGGAAGGATTGAACGAAGTGTTCAGGGTATGGAAAAAGACGAGCAAAAGGGAATGAAGCCAGAAACAGCCGGCGAATACATCGCAAAAATAGCACTTCAAAAAAAAGTTAAACCAATTTACGCCATAGGCTTAAGCTACAAATTTCTCAGCGTGCTTTGTAAAACCTTCCCCTGTTCTTTCAGAAACAAGGTTGTAGGCATGCTTTATGCAAGGTAAATCACAACATTAAAATTTATCCCTCTGTTATTGAACAGAGGGATTCGTTTATTCAGATTCAATTTTGAATTTAAAGCTTGCATTATCTTCATACCAAAGAGGGAAATTAGTACCCCAGACATTGTTATAAAGAACAAAGCTTATGCCGTGCTTTCGTATATCCTCAAGCTTGTTATCAAATTCAAGGATTTTACCGCCGCCAAAGGAAACAAGAGGTGCGTGCAAATTTTTTACCTTAAATTTATCCCAGCTTACACTCTGCACTGCATGTAGATTACGACTACCGTTGATGCATACTTCACTTGACTTAACCTTGCAACCGAGCTTTTCAAGTGCAACTTCATCAGAATTCGGGAACAAATTAAAGAAGATTGCCTCTGTCAAGCGATTTGCATCTTTGCCGTACCAACTGACCCCGATATCAATTCCCTCTTCATCAAGAGTGTAAACAATCTGAATAGTTCTTGGTGCACCAAGCTCATCACAGATCTTTTTGTCACAAGTAAGGTTGACCTTAACCTGTGAATCAGAGTAATTGATTTTATCAGCACTGTAAAAAAATCTTCCTGACGGGTATTTGCCTTCAAAGGTTTTAAGATTAGGACGAGCGAAATCACCTAAAGCCCAAACAGCCGTTTCATTTAAATCTCTTGAATAATTAGCAAGCCAATAATCATAATCAGCATTACTGAATGAATGGTAGCTGACTACAGGTTCATTGTTTTGACGAATAACTGCTCTGCCTTCATATTCGAGCCTTTCAATACCTCCGAAATCATTGACTTCAAGGCTCCATGCACCGCATTTTAACGCTTTCTTGGCGTTTGAAGTAATATTGACAGGTTCATCAGGAATAAGCTCGGAAAGCGCATTTAAAGCTATATTTTTATGTACTTGTTCAAGAGCGGAAACAGCCTTTTCAATATACTTACGCTGTTCTGCCCAGCTTTTTTCTATAACACTGTAATAACCTCTTTTTCGCCTTCCGTCAAAAAGGCTTACAAGAGGCAAAATGCTTTGCGGGAGATCGGAAAACAAATAACGAAATTGCACCTTATCTTTTTTTCTTGCCTTAACAAAGTCCTTTTTCAAATAGTGACCATAATCAGAAAAATAGGTTTTCGAATCCATTCCGCAGGTATGCTCGGCAACACAAAGCAATGCATCGGTAAAGCTCTTATACTCTTCACTTTCTCTGTTCAGACTTCCTTCTTCAAGCCATTCGTTTTTAAGGTTAATGAGAGTTCTCAATGCGGCCGATTTATACGGATCGCTGGCACTGCCATGAATCCACGTATCACCCATCTCACCTTCAAAAACAGGTAATCTGTGACGTTCTTCCCATATAATATCAGCAAAATCATCAATGGTTCCTGCTGTTATTTCATAGTCAGGATATTTTTTCTGAATAGCGTCGAAATTCTCCATAACCTTTTCCGGTGACGGTGCACCATGATTATCAAGAGTGTGGTCAAAATAAAGGATTTCTTCAACAAGCTCACTTTCAAATGCTCCGCCATAAGCACCTGAATAAATTACAACAACCTCATCGCTTCCGCTTTTCCATAAGAAGCACGCAGGAACGTCAACGAGAGCAGAAGCTCCGTTTACCCCTATATGTAACAGCTTTATTCCGTGCTTTGCAAGAAGCGAAACCAAGCCCTTTGTATGCCCCGGAACATCCGTCATTTTTGCAGCTGTTGTTTTTCTTTTTCGTATTTCATCAAGCTCATCAACAATAGAAAGACCAAAATCAAGAGAGTCAACATCAAGAAGCTCCGTATGAGTAGTGAAAGGCATTGCGTGAGGGGCAATATTCCCTTCACTTATAGCCTTCATAAGCTGTTCTTTTCTTTCAGGAACATTCAATGCTTCTTTTAAAATCCATGATCCTGTTGTCCAGACAAAATACTTTTTACCGCCTTTATTAACCTTTTTCGCAAGTCTTATCGCCTCAGGAATAAAGGTATCAATATATTTTTTTCTTATGTTTTCAGCATAATCTGTAAACCCAAGATCAAGATGCGTTTTCGAAACAACTATAACTTTTTTCATAAAATCCCCCTTTCTCAGCTGATTTTTATCAATCAATGATTTTTTAAATTCTGCTACGTTATTATAACATATATTAGATTATAAATTCCACCATTTCAATATTTTTGCTAAAAATCATTTAAACATAACAAATGATTGCAAGCAATGACAAAATATAAGATTAAATAATATTGACAATTTGTTTTTTTATGATATAATCTTCTCGAAAATTAAATATTGCACACTGTCAGGGAAATACGGGTGAAAATCCCGTGCAACCGCCATTACCGTAATTAAGCCTTGAGCTTTTAAGTCGGAATGCCTGCTGTGAGCAGACAATGTTCGCTTTTGGGCAAGAGGGAAAGCGTATGGCAGTGTCAACGCTTGTGTTTGTACAAGCCCGAATAGTCATATCACGTCCTTTCTTACCGGAAAGGACGTTTTTATTTTACACGGAGGATAACATGAGAAAACTAACTTTAACATTTTTGACAGTTATAATTTTATCTTTTTTCACCTTAACAGCATTCGGCTTAAGAAATGATTCAAATAATATAACATCAGCAGAAACTCCCACACCGTCTGCAGCATTACTCTTTACTAAAAGCTTTGGTAAAAGCTATAAAGCTGCACCTACTCCACCTGTTATAGCAGGTGATACAATTCTGCTTGTATCAGGTGTAAAGCTTTATAAATTGGATGCTGAAACAGGTGAAGAAATCGCAAGCGTCAAAATGCAAGGCTCTACCCTTTATGCAACAATTTCACCCATTTACGCCGACGGAAAGGTTTTTGTAGCTCTCGATGACGGTATCATACAGGCATTTGATTATGAAACCCTGAAATCTCTTTGGGTATATACCGATTCTATCGGAGGTCAGGCTATAACTCCAATCACATACGACAACGAATATATTTACACCGGCTTCTGGGTTGATGAAACCGAGGAAGCGAACTATGTATGCATTAATGTAAAAGATGAAAACGCAAAAAGCGAGACCGAATGCAAGACTGCAAATTGGACCTACAAATCACTTGGCGGCTTTTATTGGGCCGGCTGTTATGTAACGGACAAGTATGTAATTTTCGGAACGGATGACGGACGAAAAGACAGCGAAGGAAGTTCAAGCATTATCTCTCTTGACAAAGCAACAGGCAAAGCTGTTTCATCACTTGAAACCAAAGGTGATATACGTTCTTCTGTCTTTTATTCAACGGAAACAGATTCCTTTTATACTGCCTGTAAAGCAGGATATATATATAAATTCGATATGGATTCATCGGGAAAATTAAACTCACTGAAATCCTACAAGGCTTCAGGAGCAGTTACGGCTACACCGGTAGTTTACGGCGGCAGGCTTTACACCGGCTGTCAGAACGGCTCTGCAGGAAAGTTCATTGTGCTTGATGCTAGAACTATGAAAGAGATTTACACCTGTGATATGAACGGATACCCTCAGGCTACAATGTTAATTTCAACAGCCCGTAAAAAGGAAACAGGCAAGATTTATATCCACTCAACCTACAACGCCAAGCCCGGCGGAATGACTGTTTTTGAGGACAGTAAAGGTCAGACATCTGCAATCAAGTCAGAGCTTTTCGTCCCTGAAAGCGATAAACAGCAATATTGCATAAGCACAATATCAGCAAGCATCGACGGAACCCTTTACTACAAAAATGATTCCGGAAGCATCTTTGCTTTAACTCAAGAGAAAACAGGCACACAGGCAATCTTTCAGAAGATTATTGAAGCAATAAAAAATACAATAATGACAATTTTAGATTTATTATGTAAAGAATTATAAAGAAAGAGGATTAAAAAAATGCAGACAGGTTTTAAATCAGTACATCCTATATCTGCCTTTGCATTTTATGTCTTTGCTTTTGTTTTAAGCATGACTGCATCCCATCCTTTTCTTATTGCAGGCAGCTTCACAGCAAGCCTTGTCTACGATATTAAGCTATCAAAAAGAAAAGCGGTTGAATTTCTTTTGAAGATTATTTTTCCGATGATTTGCCTTATTACACTTTTTAACGGCTTATTCAGCCACTACGGTGTGACAATACTTTTTAAGATGCATAACGGAAACAGCTTCACGCTTGAAGCTTTGATTTTCGGCTTTGTATTTTCTGTAAGAACAGCCTCAGCTCTTTTGTGGCTCAACAGTTTTAATGAGATTGTTACAAGTGATAGGTTTATTTTTCTTTTCGGCAGAGTTTCACCAAAAATTGCACTTGTAATCTCAATGGTGCTCAGATTTATTCCGCTGATAAGAAATCAGTCAGATGAAATCAAAAAATCCGAAAAAGGCGCAGGCAATCAGCCGACAGATAAGGATTTCATCGGCAAGGTCCGTCACGCAACAAGACGGCTTTCCATTCTTGTTTCATGGACGCTCGAAAAAGGCATAGATACAGCTGACTCAATGAAAGCAAGAGGTTACGGACTTACGGGCAGAACCTCATATAACAGCTACAGATTCAAATTTAATGATGTCTTGTTTCTTATTTTTACACTTGTAGCATCGCTTATGTTTGTTTTCGTAGGTACTATGTATAAGGCTAACTATAACCCTGTTATTGATATACCGATGCCTGATGTTTTATCATCATTTTTTATATTATTTATCATCACAGTACTTTTAATGCCTGCATTTTATGATTTACGGGAGGACAGAAAATGGTCAATTTCAAAATAAATAACCTGTCTTTTTCTTATCCTGAAAGTAAAAATCAAGCTCTTAAAAATATAAATCTGACAATAAATCAAGGTGAATTTATCGTAATCTGCGGCAAATCAGGCAGTGGAAAGTCAACTCTTCTTCGCATGCTCAAGCCCGAGCTCACACCTGTCGGAAGTTTAATCGGCGAACGTGAATTTTTCGGCAAAGCACAAAAGGATTTTAGCCGTAGAGACTCTGCCGAAAAAATAGGCTTTCTCTTACAAAATACCGAGTATCAGGCAGTTACACATTCAGTAAGAACAGAGCTTGCATTCGGACTTGAAAATCTTGGACTTAACAGCAAAACTATCCGACTTCGTATCGCTGAAATTTCAGCATATTTTTCACTTGAAAATATTATTGACAAAAAGATAAGCGAGCTTTCAGGAGGTCAGAAGCAGATGGTATGTCTGGCATCAATTCTTATGATGCATCCTGATGTGATAATTTTCGATGAGCCAACATCTCAGCTTGATCCGATGGCCGCAGAAAGCCTGCTAAATACTATCCAGAAGCTCTGCAAGGAAAACGGCATTACCGTTATTCTCGCAGAGCACCGTTTAGAAAATGTAATACCCATAGCTGAGAGATTAATTATCATGAACAACGGTGAAATCATATCCAACTCTCCCCCGTGTAATATTCCCTGTGAGCTTATGGCGAATGATGATTTCGTTTCTTCTGCTGTTCCGACACCTATGAGATTACACACAAAGCTCAAGCTCTCCTCTCCTGTACCGCTTAATGTCGCCGAAGGAAAACAGATGCTTTCCGACATTTTTTCAGTTAAGTGCCAATATACACAGATTGCCGAAGAAAACAGAAATTTATCAAAAGAGCTTGCAGCTGAAGTAAAAGACCTTTGGTTTGCCTACGACAAAAGCAGATACATTTTAAAAGGCCTTGACATAAAAATAAAAAAAGGTTCGTTCTTTGCTCTGCTTGGAGCTAACGGAGCAGGAAAAACAACAGCACTTTCACTTATCAGCGGTATTTTACCGTGTAAGCAAGGTAAGATAAAGCTTTCAGGTAAGCCGATTAATAAATACAAAAGCAGTGAGCTTTACGGTAAAACCGTTGGCGTGCTTCCGCAGAAATGCGAAAGTCTTTTCGGAGGAAACACCGTCAAAGAGGATCTTGACAAGTCACTTACAAAAAGCATACCCGACAAAAAGGAAAGGCTAAAACAAATTGAAAAGCTGGCTGAGTTTTGCGAGATAAGCGATTTATTAGACAGACATCCGTACGACATAAGCGGTGGTGAAATGCAAAGAGCTGCCCTTTGCATGGTGCTGTTGAAAGAACCGCAGATACTTTTACTTGATGAGCCCACAAAAGGCACGGACAATCTTTTCAAAAAGCGGTTCGGAAGGATCATCCGCGAGCTTAACGATAAAGGAATTACTGTTATTATGGTGTCTCACGACACAGAGTTCTGCGCTGAATATTGCGACGAATGCGCTTTGATATTTGACGGAAAGTGCGTTCTGCAGGAAGAAAGCAGAAGATTTTTTTCACAGAATTTCTTCTATACAACAACTGCAAACAAAATTGCAAGAGAATTCTTTCCCGATGCCGTTACAGAAAGGCAGGTGCTCGAGCTTTGCAAAAAAAATCTCGCAAACTGACATTTATATCCGTCATAATGCTTTTAATTTTAGCTCCTGCGATTATGCTTTTTTCTTTAGCTATTTTTAAAAGCGGTAATTACTATATAGCCGCCGTTGCCGTAATACTTCTTTCCTTTGTCCCTTTTTACGTGTTCTTTGAACACAGGAGGATAAAAACGAGTGAGATAGTAACTCTTTCTGTTATGATTGCTCTTTGCGTTGCATCGAGGGCAGTTATGGCATATATCCCCCAAGTTAAACCCACCTGTGCACTTGTAATTGTAACAGCCATAGCATTTGGTCCTAATGTAGGCTTTTTAGCCGGAAGTCTTTCAATGTTTGTCTCAAACTTCATATTTGGCCAGGGAATGTTCACACCCTTTCAGATGCTCGGCATGGGACTTACAGGTTTTATCTGCGGACTCATATTTCATAAAAAGTCTTGCTCAAACAACAAAATTGCAGTAGGTTTTATCGGTGGACTTACTTGCTTCTTAATCTACGGAATAATTGTTGACAGCTGTTCTTTTCTTATGATGAGTACAGAATTCACTTTTAAATCCGCCATAAAAATTTATCTTTCCGGAATGAGCTTTAATCTGATTCACGGCTTAACAACAGGAATTCTCCTATATTTCATCAACAAGCCTATGACAGATAAATTCAACCGACTAAGAATCAAATACGGGATATTCGAGGTAAATTAAAGATATGAAAAAGTTTTATTCGATGTTATTTCTGATAATAATATGCTTTTCTCTGACTGCTTGCAGTAACATAAAGACAACTGAAGATAATATGTCATCAACTTGTTTGACAACTGTTTCAGAAGCTTTACAGGAAAGCCACTCTGTAGAGTTTGGTTCAACAGAATCCACGACAGAGGTATTGACAGAGGATTCAACCGAAACAAATACCAAGGTTATTTCTGTCGAAACGACAGCATCAACAACCGAAATCTTAACTACCAACACCGAACCCTATACAACTTCTTCTGTAACTACTTCAGAAACAACAAGCAAACCGATAGCTACAATTACCACAACAACAAAGGTAACCTTAACAAAAGAAAGCACAACTAAAGCTACAACCACCAAGCCTACTGCAGCAAAAATTACAACCACCAAGGCTACCACTCAAAAGTCTACTGACTCTCCCCTGCCTCAGGCAAAGCCATCAACAACCAAGGAGTCAACCACAAAGCCTGTTACAACAAAACCTGTTACAACCAAACCAACAACAACTAAACCTGCAACGACAAAAGAATCAACTACACAAAGCACAACAACTATAAACACTGCAACATCAGATGCTAATATCGAAAAATACTGTATTGTACGTATTGAATGCAATACAATATACGATAATATATCGAAGCTTAAAAGTGGTAAAAAGGACTTCCTGCCGTCGAGCGGAATAATTTTAAACAATGTAAAAGTCAATATTACAGGTAAAGAAAGTGCTTTTGAGGTTATAATAAAGGCCTGTGAAGAATACACCTGTACAGACTCATGTCAATACTGCGTTTCAAACGGAGTTCAGATAGAATACACTTATACACCTGCTTTTAACAATTACTACATTGAGGGAATACATCAGATTTATGAAAAAGACTGCGGTACACAGTCAGGTTGGATGTATAGCGTAAACGGTGAGTTCCCCGATGTTGGCTCAAGCTCATATACTGTTTCACCCGGTGATGTTATTGTGTTTTCATTTACATGCAATATGGGTGAAGATATCGGTAACACATTTTAACAGGTAACGCCTTATTTTTATAGTGCACGATAAAAATAAGCTTACATAAAAAAACAAACGAAAGGATTGAACAAAAATGAAAATGTTCAAAAAATCAATGAGCATGCTGCTTGCTTTAATGATGCTCGTAAGCACATTTACACTCTGTTCATTTGCGACAGACGATGTAACTGTTTCACTTCGTATTGAGGGTATTGACAAATGCCTTTTTTACGGCGATGTAACGGTTAAAGCTGATGCGACTGCTTACGACGCACTTCTCAAGGCTGATGAAAACGATGACAGCCTCACTGTTGTATCATCAGCAAGCGAATACGGTGCTTACATCACATCAATCAACGGAATAGTTGCAGGCTCTTACACTGAAAAAATGTGGGACGGTTGGTCATATATGGTTGACGGAGCTTCTCCCGATGTAGGTGTTGATGCCTATAAGGTTGAAAACGGCGACATTATTGTTATGTACTATGGTGATCCCTGGAACACAGGTATGCAGTACCCCATCATCAACACTGAAAAGCTTTCTGACGGCACAATTTCATTCACAAGCATGGACACTGTTTACGATGAAAACTGGAATGCTGTAACTAAGGAAGTGGCAGTTATCGACTACACTCTTGTTTGGGGCTATAACGGTAAAACTGTAGAAATCACTCCCGATGAAAACGGTGTTTGCAAGGTTCCTTACAAGTATCTCACTATCGGAGAGCACAGCGTTCAGATTGAAAGATATGATGCAAAAACAGGGCTTCCCACCGTTCTCAGGCTTGCACCTGATTTTTCAGTTGAAATCAACTTTTTTGACGGCATTCTTGCTTTCTTTAAAATGATTTTTGAAACCATCACTAACCTTTTCGCATAATTAAATTAAATCACCACTTTGACTGCTTCCGGCCGTTCAAGGTGGTGATTTTATTAGTATAAATGTTTAATAAAGAAAAGAACACCACTTTTGTGATGTTCTTTGGCAGGGGCAGAAGGGCTCGAACCCTCGGCACGCGGTTTTGGAGACCGCTGCTCTACCAACTGAGCTATACCCCTATATTAAATTTGGTGGGCCATCAGGGACTCGAACCCCGGACCGACCGGTTATGAGCCGGTTGCTCTGACCAACTGAGCTAATGGCCCATGTCGTCTGTCGACTTTGAGTAGTATATCAAAGATGTTTGATTTTGTCAAGAGATTTAATGAATTTTTTTGCTTATTTTTTATCTGAAATAAATTTGTTAAAACGGTTGATTTTTTCGTATATATAATGTATAATACTTAGCGTTGCAATGTCGGGGTGTGGCGAAGTTTGGTATCGCGCTTGGTTCGGGACCAAGAGGCCATGGGTTCAAGTCCCGTCACTCCGACCATTTTCACGAAAATGCTTGAAACTACAAGGTTTCAAGCATTTTTTTATATATCTTGTTCGCGCTTGGTTTTTTAGTTAAAAAAATAACGAACCAAGAGCGTTATACTTCGGATTTTTGCTTATTGAAATATCTGATGACCAAAATAAGAATAACTGCTCCGATTATCGGAAAGATAGACGTAACAAGCATTCCTGCCTTGAGACCTACCTGCTCAACCGAAAGCTTTAACTTTTCACCGATGTCACAAGCAAAATCTGTGGCTGAAACCTTATCTATTACTATACCCATTAGCTGAGGAGAAACCGATGCACCTAAATCCCCTCCTGCCGCCATCAGTGCATAAGCAGCCACACCTACTCCGGGAAGCTTTTCCTCCATAATAATGAGAGCTCCCGGCCATAGCATAGAAGTAAAAAGTCCTGTTAAAATACATGCAACAAAAGAAAAAGGAACACTATTTGAAAAGCCGATGATAAGATAACAAGCAGACGCACCGAGCATACTTATCAGCAACACCCTGCATATATTTTTACCGAACCTTGCGTAAGAGATTCGTGCAACACCAAGCAGAACGGCAAACATAGCCATTCCGAGAATATCACCAACGGTTTTATCAATGTGAAGTGCGTTTTCCATATAGCTTGAAATCCAATTTGACATCGCATTTTCTGCACAGCTTCCAAAGAAAATGCATGCTACACACATTGCAAGACCGATATTTCTTCTTTTGGTTTTATGTGTCTGCGATGAGCTTTCATTTTCCGTCATATCAGGCATTGGTGAAATTGCGAATATTACCGACGGTATAATCGGCAATAAGGCGAGAAAGAGCGTGAGAAACATCCAATTTTCATTTCCGAAGATTTTGAGAACCAATGTGCTGACAGTAACCATTGTAAAAACGCCGAAAGCATACAGAGAATGGAGCAAACTCATATCTCTTTGCGGATTGTCCGACGGCATTGCCGCAATAGTCGGACTGAGAAGCACCTCAGAAAGGCCTGCAGATACCGAAAATATAACTGTGCCTATCAATAAACCCAAATAAGCAATGCCGGGAAATAAGGTCGGAATAAGTGCATACACTGCAAGTCCGAGCGATGTTATAAGTGGCATTATTCTTACAACCTTTTTAACATTGAAATGTTTTGAAAAGGCAGTAAAAATCAAATCCACCAAAAGCTGAGTACAGAAATTTGTAAGCACCAGAGTTCCGAGCAAGGTGTATGAAATATTGTATGTTTCCCGCAGTGTCACAAAAAGCAGCGGTGGCAGAGAAAACACAGAAGACATTGTAAAGTAAGACAGATAGCATGCAAACTTAGTTCTTTTAAAATCAGGCATTATATTATTCCTTTCGTTATATCGAAAATATTATCAAATCAACTTTTCAGATTATAACACAAAAGAAATTGCCTTTCAAGAATGTATATATTTTGTTTTTCACTTATACTAATATTGCAACAAATCTTATTGACAGCGAAACTTAAAATCAATATAATTAAGCTCAAGTTAAAATAAAGGAAGATATTTATGCTTAGAAAAATACGTGACTTTGTAAAAAAAGAATATGTTCTTTGTATATCGGCATTCTTTGCCTTGATCACAATGTTTATTGTTCCTCCGGATTCAGAATATGTTGAATATATTGATTTTCGAGTGTTATGTTTACTTATGTGCCTTATGGCTGTTGTTGCCGGACTTAAAAGCATTGGTGTTTTCGGACTTCTTACCAATCAGCTTCTAAAGCGTACTAAAAACGGTCATATGCTGGGAATAAGCCTTGTTATGCTCCCCTTCTTCAGCTCAATGCTTGTTACAAATGATGTTGCACTGATTGTATTTGTGCCTTTTACAATTGAGCTTCTCAATCAGCTGAAGCTGAGAAAGCAGATTGTACCTGTAATTGTTCTGCAAACCGTTGCGGCAAACCTCGGCAGCATGGCTACGCCTGTAGGTAATCCACAAAATCTGTTTTTATATTCCGTGTACAATCTTTCGGCATCGGATTTTTTTGCAATAACGCTTCCGTTAACGGCAGTAAGCCTTATTGCTTTGATTATTGCATCTTTTCCCCTTCTTCCTGAAAATCTGAAGGTAGAAAATACTGAAAATGCAAAAATTTCAAGCAAAAGAAATCTTCTTATTTTCATCGGTCTTTTCATTCTTTCACTTCTTACTGTTTTCAGAGTCCTCCCCTATCAGGCTACAACAGCAATCACCATAATTGTTTTTCTTGTTTTTGACAAAAAACGCTTTAAGGAAATAGACTTCATTCTCCTTGCAACCTTTGTGTGCTTTTTCATCATTTCCGAAAACCTCGGCAGAGTCGAGCTTATAAGAGAATTTCTTCAGCGGTTACTCGAAAAAAGCACATTACTGACTTCAATAGGTGCAAGTCAGATTATAAGCAATGTTCCTGCGGCAGTACTTCTTTCAAGCTTCACAGACAATTGGAAAGAGCTTCTTTCAGGTGTAAATATTGGTGGACTCGGTACTCCTATAGCTTCACTTGCAAGCCTTATTACTCTTAAATTCTATCTGAAATCCGAAGAAGCGAAGCCTTTGCGTTTCCTCATGATTTTCACAGTTGCAAATATTGTCGGACTCACAGTCTTACTGATATTTTCAGCTTTGATATGACACAAAAACATCCCTTTGATTTGCCGTAAAGCAACCTAAAGGGATGTTTATTTTTTATTTTACCATTTTTCAGAAATACATTTTTTTGACCAATCAAACAAGTCCTCAGACATCAAGTGAAAATCTATTGCTCCGCCCTTCTTCAGATTCAGGAAAGCTTCAACAATAACACGCTCATCATAAGCTGCCGCTTTAAGTAAATCTTTCTGATGACTGATATAGTTTCCTGTCTGTTTAAAAACAATTGCCTGAACAACAAAGGAAGCAGATTTATATAAACCTCTTAAAATATCCTCGCTTTTTTCATGAAGCATATTGTGTACACATCCATGATATATATTGCAAGCACCGATTTTTATTGCTCGGTTAACTGCACTCTCATCAACCAATGATAATACTTCGTCAAGGTTACCTAAGATTGGTGAGGTGTCATAGCAAAACTGAAACAAATCAGATGTTTCCCAATTCAAAAGCTCAGCTTTACCTGAAATGAAACCACAAATAAGCTCTCTTTTAGGAAGAGTGTCTAACATTGCATTATAAGCTTGAATATCAGCAGCTGAAAGATCATTCAAAATCACAACAATGTCAATATCGCTTGTTTCTGTAGCTTCGCCACGGCCATAACTGCCTTGCAAACCAACAAACCACACACGACTTCCGAATGTATCATTTAACTTCTTCACAAAGTTATCCATATAAGAAGTAACATCTATCACATTAACCACCTCTATTAATCTTATTTGTATGTGCAACTTATATACATGAAAAGCTCCAAGTCTCTCGACTCGGAGCTTCTGGTGCGGGTAACAGGGGTCGAACCTGCACGCATTGCTGCACAAGAACCTAAATCTTGCGTGTATGCCAATTTCACCATACCCGCGCAACAAAGAACATTATATCACAAATAGGATAATTGTCAAGAAATAATAGCTCACTTATGCAACAATAAACGCACTTGTTCATATATATTACCACAGTATCACACGGAGATGATTTTATTGATTATCAGATTCAGCAAATTCGAAGCAGTTATAATCTGCTTCGTTTTAATTACAGTTGCATTTATCTTTACTTTAGGCACTGAAAAGAAGGTCTCTGTCGCTTCAACACAGCCTACAGCCGTTGAGCTTCCGATAATAATGTACCATCATATGACCGAGGATAAAAACAAAGCAGGAAAATACACCGTCCATGTGTCTGAATTCATAAAAGATCTTGAATGTATCGAAGATAACGGATATACACCTGTAAATGTTTCACAGCTGATAAGCTTTGTAAACGGTGATTCTTCACTTCCTGAAAAACCGATTATGATAACCTTTGACGACGGCTTTGAAAGCTTTTACAGTCTTGCCTTCCCTGTTTTAAAAGAAAAGAATATGAAATCAGTTGTGTCTGTAATAGGAAGAGTTACAGAAAAATACTCCGAATCAGAGGATCACAATATAAACTATTCTAATATGAATTTCAGTCAGATAAACGAGCTTTATTCAAGCAGCCTTGTAGAAATTCAGAATCACAGCTATGATATGCACCTGTCATCTGACGGGAAAAGAAAAGGAATAAGCAAGCTCAACAATGAAAGCTACGATGAATATAAGAAAAACCTTTCAACCGATCTTCTTACCTTACAGAAAATTCTGAAGCTGAAATGCGGAATAACACCCCAATGCGTTGTTTATCCTTACGGTGCTTACAGCAAGGAAACTCTCGGTATTATTAAAAAGCTCGGCTTTAAAAGTACGATGCTATGCGAGGAAAGAATAAACACAATCATACAAGGTGACGAAGACAGCCTTTATAATCTCGGAAGATATAACAGACCGAGCGGTATTTCAAGCGAAGAATTTTTCAGTAAAATCAAATGACGAAAGCCGGTTCAATTAAGACCGGCTTTTATTTATATAAGTGATTTTAAGGCGTCGTAATTACGCATCATAAGCGTAATATAATTTTCGCCGCTTTCAAAATCTTCAGCAGAAATCACATGACATGAATATAATGTATCCACCACGGCAGCTATTGATTCGCTGATTGAAAAAGCAACATTGCCGTTACTTAAATCCACCTTGAACACTTTATCTGTCGATTCTTTTTTTATAAATTCAATCAATTCAGTAAGTGTAACGGGATTCACCTCAACCTGAGCAGAGCAACCAGGAAACGCAGCACGGTATTCTATGTCATATTCAAGCATAAGATATCTCAACGGAAATCGGTCTCCGATTATCACAGTTTTTCCGTCAAGCTCCTTCGATAATGATTCGAATTTATCATCAAGCTCATCAAGGCTTTTCAGTAAATACTGAGTATTGCTTCTGTAATACCCTTCATTCTCAGAATCACTGAGACAAACCGCTTCAGAAATAGCCTTTACAATATCTTTTGCTTTCACCGGTGAAGTCCACACATGCTCGTCATACTCCTCGTGTTCCTCCTCATCGTGATCATGTTCATGATTATGCTCTTCGGTGCAAAGCTCTGTTACATCCATCATTTTTATTATTCTTGTTTCACCTTCAATGCTTTCGAGAATTTCGTCAACCCATTTCTCTGACTTGCCTCCCCCATAAACAAAAACATCGCACTGCTGAATTTTAACAATATCAGCAGGAGTAGGCTCGTAAGTATGACTCTCCTCTCCTGGAGCAAGAAGCATTGTCACTTCACCCTTATCACCAACTATTTCCCTTGAAAAATCATAAGGAGCAAAGGTTGTTGCTACAACGGAAAGCTTGTCTGTTTTTTCAAAGGATGAATCTGCAAAAAATGACAGGCAAAAAGGTACTGCCGCAAAAATCAATGTTATCACAAAAATAACAAGCTTTTTGAGCGTCTCTTTACTTATACAGTTTTTTATCTTCGACATCAATGTGAAAAATGCAAGAACATAGATATTCACACAAACTATACTCGCACCTGTCGGAGCTTCATAACCGACAGAAAAAAGAAGTCCGGCAAGAAAGCAAACAACAGATACAACTGCACTTGAAATTACTACACTTCTGAAGCTTTTTGAAAAACGCATTGAAGTAACGGTCGGGAAAATAATAAGTGACGAGATAAGTAAAGCCCCCATCATTCTCATACCTATTACAATTGTAACAGCCGTAAGCCCTGCAATAAGCATATTATAAAAAGAGGTTTTTGTGCCCGTTGCCTGAGCGAAGCTTTCATCAAAAGTAACGGCAAAAATCTCATCATAAAACAGAACAAACAAAGCAATTATAACCACGGAAACAACAGTCGCAATGATAACATCACCGTCAGTCATTGTAAGGATGCTTCCGAACATATAGTTATAGATGTCAACATTCATTCCCGTTGTCATAGATGTAACCATAACACCTACAGCAAGGGCTCCTGTCGATATCAGAGCGATTGCGGCATCACCTTTTATTTTCCCTTTTTCGTTCATTCTCAGAAGAAGAAAGGCAGCAACAAGAACAATCGGAAGAGAGAAATACAACGGTGCAATATTCGCCGCACAAGCAATCGCCATTGCTCCGAAGCCTACATGGGAAAGACCGTCGCCTATCATAGAGAAGCGTTTAAGCACTAAGCTTACACCGAGAAGCGCACAGCAAAGTGAAATAAGCACACCTACAATAAGGGCACGCTGAAGAAACTGGTGACTTAAAATAAGGTTAATAGCTTCAAGCATTGCCTTCACCTCCTGAGAAGCTTCGATAAATGCTGCTATTCTTGTAATCCTCAACAGCTGAATAATAATTACCTTTTTTGCTCAGATGCAGAATGTGGCTTGCATTTTCGACTGCAGAATGAAGATCGTGAGATACCATAACTATTGTAATTCCGTACTCTCTGTTAATATTTTTGATGATTGAATAAAATTCTGCAGTAACAACAGGATCGAGACCTGTAACAGGTTCATCAAGAAGTAAAAGCTTCTTAGTTGCACAAAGCGCTCTTGCAAGAAGAACTCTCTGCTGCTGACCACCTGAAAGCTCTCTGAAGCATTTTTTCTCAAGCGAGGTAATATCAAGCTTTTTCATATTTTCATATGCAAGAGCCTTATGAGCCTTAGAATAAAAAATACCCTTCTTATCTGCTGCACAGCCTGAAATAACTACCTCAAAAACTGATGCAGGGAAATCCTTCTGTGCCGTTGTCTGCTGCGGAAGATAGCCTATCTCCCCTTTTTTTAGTCCGTCTCCGAAGTGAAGATGCCCTGACTGTGTTTCCTTAAGCCCGAGAACTGCTTTTACAAGGGTGCTTTTTCCGCTTCCGTTTTCACCGACAATGCACAGATAATCTCCACTGTTTATCTCAAAAGATAAACCTTCAATAACATTGTTATTCTCATAGCTTAAGCATATATTTTTACAACTTATTAGTGCCATATGTAATCTCCTGAGGTTCTTATCGTGACGATGCGCAAGATTGGCAAAGTCCGAGAATTTCTGTCATTTTATTGTCAACTATAAAATTGTGATGCTCTGAGATATGCTTGTTTACTTCCAGCATAAAATCGCATCCGAGATGCACATATTTTCCGCATCCTGTGCATCGAAGATGAAGATGATTATCACAATGCAAAGACTCATCAACATACTGATAAAGAAAGCTTTTTCCGTTATGGGGATTAAGCTTTTTTATTCTGCCCTCTTTACAGAGCTTTTCCAGCTGACGGTAAACCGTTGTTTTACCCACAGGTGTACCTTTATTTAAAAGAATATATGTAATTTCATCACAGGAAAGCTGACTTTGACGCTTTTCAAAAAGAATGTCCGAAACAAGCTTTTTCTGTTTTGTGTTATAGGTTGCAGTTGACATAAGCTCACCTCAATATGAAACTGATTTTCAAATTCATTTTAATTATAGATATTTATGATTTTTTGTCAAGTAAAAAGAAAAAAGATAATTGAAAAATTTAATAAAAAATGTTATCATATGAGTCAATGACTATATAAGGAGGATAAAAATCATGTCAACAATTTTAAATTTTCTTTCTGCAACGCAAACAAACGCTGACGGACTTATAAATCTTATCACTCCGGGCAATGTGCTGCTTGACGAAAACGGTCAGTTTGTTGATGCTTCACAGGCAATTGACAATGTTGCTTCCTGGTGGCAAAAGCTTGACCTTGTAAATAAAATAATCGATAAAATACCTTCACTTATAATTGCGATTATAATGATTATTGTAGGAATTTTCCTTTCAAGAGCCGTTTCAAAAATTATGGTCAAGGCAATGAAGGCAAGAAATGTGGACCCTTCAGTTTATAACTTCATTAAAAGATCTGTTTCACTTCTTATCAAAGCGGCATTTATACTTTCTGCTTTATCCATGTTCTTTAATATAGGCTCGATTGTAACTGCAATCGGTGCAGCAGGTGTTGCAGCCAGCCTTGGTCTGCAGGACAGTGTCGCCCAGTTTGCAAGCGGCATACAAATACTTCTCAATCATCCGTTTAAAAACGGTGACTTTGTTGACGTAAACGGTGTTCAGGGTAATGTATCGGACATCAGATTTATGAACACTGTTATCACCACCGTAGACAACAAGCGAATAATCATCCCGAACTCCCACATTACAACAAATCATATCATTAATTACTCGGCAGAAGATATAAGACGTCTTGATCTTACTTATTCAATCAGCTACACAGACAGTATAACAAAAGCGAAAAATGTTATTCAGAATGTAGCTGAAGTTAATAATCTTGTACTTTCAGATCCTGCTCCCGAGGTTTTCGTCAGCTCTCACGAAGCAAGCAGCATCAACCTTGTTGCAAAAATATGGTGCAAAAGTAGTGATTACTGGACCGTATATTATCAGATGCAGGAAAATGTAAAGCTCGCATTTGATGAAAATGACATTTCAATCCCCTTCAATCAGCTTGACGTACACGTAAAAAATAATTCATAAGGAAAATTATTATGACAAAACTATTAGTAAAGCTTTTTATAAAAAATTCTGAAAACACAAAAGATCCCGACGTAAGAGAAAGCTACGGTATGCTCGGAAGTATTGTCGGTATTATAGTAAATATTCTTTTATCTGCAGGTAAATATGTCATTGGCGTTATGAGCAAAAGCGTTTCAATCACAGCTGATGCCATTAACAACCTTGCTGATGCGGCATCCTGCATTGTTACTCTTGTTTCGTTCAAAATGGCAGCAAGAAAGCCTGACAAAGAGCATCCCTTTGGTCACGGCAGAATTGAATATATCGCCGCCCTTGCAGTAGGATTCCTTGTTGAGCTTATGGGATATGAGCTTATAAAATCATCAATTGACAAAATCAGAAATCCCGAAGAAGTAGTATTCTCAGTTCCTGCTGTTGCGGTTCTTGCTATTTCAATTCTCGGCAAAGTATGGCTGTTCATTTTTAACAGAACGCTCGGCAAAAAGATTCAGTCACCTGCAATGCTTGCAGTAGCAAAAGACAGCCTTAGTGATACAACTGCAACCTTTGTTGCGGCAATTTCTCTTATTCTTTCATTGTTTACTGATATTCCTGTAGACGGATATCTCGGTATTGTTGTTTCAATATTCATCCTCACATCAGGTTTCGGAATTCTCAAGGAATCAGTCAGCATTCTTCTCGGCACTCCTCCCGAAAAAGAAACTGTTGATAAACTTATCGGCTTTATTCTCTCACACGAAGAAATTATAGGAATACATGATCTTGTTATTCACTCCTACGGAGCTTCAAGAATCTTTGCATCAATTCACGCTGAAGTGTCCGCTGATGTAGATATTCTTTCAGCTCACGATACAATAGATAACATTGAAAAAGAAGTCAGGAACAGATTCGGCATCGAGCTAGTTATTCATATGGATCCAATTGAAAACAACAACGAACATGTTTCTGAGCTTAAAGAAATTGCTACAAGAGTTGTACTGACCATCAGTGAAGAGCTCAGCCTTCACGATTTCAGAATCGTAGTAGGACCTACACATACAAATCTACTTTTTGATGTTGTTGTTCCTCACGGTTTTGAGCTAAGTGATGACAAGCTCAAGAACCTCATCAGTGAGAAGATAAACGAAGTAAATAACAGCTATTTTTGCGTAATTACCATTGATAATTCATATGTTTGATACATTATGTTACAGCAAAAGTAAAACTGCACAAAATATTATGCAAATGTTTTAATTAATTTTATAACTTTATTCTTATAAAGTATTGCATTATTTTGTTGAAAAAAGTAAAATATAAGAGAATAAAAACTTCTTACAATGTAAAAAAACGGGGGTATTTTTTATGCAGACACTCACAGAATATCTTGACACCATTCCTCAGGGCAGACTTGGCATCATTGCAATGAAGGGTTGCGAAGAACTTGCAAAGCACGTAAGCGACCAGATCGTTGAATGCAGAGCTAAGTTTGATGATTCAGAAAACGAAAGCAATCTCCACCTTAAGGGTTACCACAGAGATTCTTACATCCTTTCAGCTACCTTCCCCAGATTCTCAACAGGTGAAGGCAAGGCAGTTATCAACGAATCAATCCGTGGCTACGACCTTTTCATCATCAGTGATTGCTTCAACTACAGTGTCACTTATAAAATGTACGACCTTAAGGATGCTAACGGCAATCCCCTTCAGGTTCCTATGAGTCCCGACGATCACTTTGCAGACCTCAAGAGAGTTATCTCAGCTTGTGCAGGTAAGGCAAAGAGAATTACAGTTATTATGCCTATGCTTTATGAAGGCAGACAGCACAGAAGATCAGCAAGAGAATCACTTGACTGCGCTCTTGCACTTCAGGAACTTGAAAATATGGGTGTAAGCAACATCATCACTTTTGACGCACACGATCCCAGAGTTCAGAACTCAATCAGAATCGGCTTTGAAAGTGTATCCCCCACTTATCAGATGATCAAGGCAATCGCAAAGAGCCTTAACAATGACATCAAGTTCTCACCTGAAACAACAATGATGATCTCACCCGACGAAGGCGGTATGGGCAGATGCGTTTACTATTCACAGGTACTCGGTGTTCAGCTCGGTATGTTCTATAAGCGCAGAGACTTCTCCAAGATTGTAGACGGCAGAAACCCCATCGTTTCTCACGAGTTCCTCGGTACAAACGTTGAAGGTAAAGATGTTATCGTTGTTGACGATATGATTTCCAGCGGTGACTCAATGCTTGATGTTTGCCGTCAGCTCAAGAGCCTCAAGGCAAGAAGAATATTCGTATTCTCATCCTTCGGTCTTTTCTCATCAGGTCTCGAAAGATTTGACGACGCTTATGCAGAAGGCATTTTCGACAGAATCTTCACAACAAACCTTATTTATCAGACTCCTCAGCTTCTCGAGAAGGAATGGTACTATTCAGTTGATATGTCAAAGTATGTTGCTCTCATCATCGACACACTTAACCACGACAGATCAGTCAGCCCCTTCCTTAATCCCATTCAGAAAATCAACGATTACATTGAGAAGTACGAACTCAAATAAAAATTACGGCTGTTGCAAATAAGCAACAGCCGATTTTTTTAATCCTCAACCATATTTTTAATTTTTTCAGGAACAGTCAGATCCTTGAAACCGTAAAATTTAACTGCATTTTCTCCGAGGAAGAGTTTCTTGTTTTCCTCGGAAATTTTATTACTCTTTACAACAAAATCATAACTCATTTTATAAGTTATAGCTGTCATAGTACGAGGATAGTCGCTGCCCCACATAAGCTTATCAAATCCCACAAGATCCGCTGCTTCATTAATAGCGTCAACTGCTGATGGATACGGATAAAACTCACTGTTGAAAAGCCAGGTAATTCCTCCGCTTTCAACAAAAACATTCTTGTTCTTTGCAAGTTCAATTTGTTTAAGCCATCCCTCACGGGTAACCATACCAAAATGACCTATAGCTATTTTGAGATTCGGGAAACGATTGATAATTTCCTGCATTTGTTCGCACTGCTCATCGCCGTCAGCAAGATCAATTGAAATGAACTTTCCTTCTTTATCTGCAACTTCAAAGGGATAAAGATGATTTAAGAGATTTCTGTCAGCAAGTCTTGA
>JAZKYQ010000069.1:0-7221 GCA_045612205.1 Acutalibacteraceae bacterium
ATTGAAAAAGACTGAAGGTGAAGGGAACTCTGGAGAATCCCATGGCTTTCTGCTGATGGGTGCCGAAGGTGTAAGGCGCAAGCTGAATCTCTCAGGCAAAAGGATAGAGTCAATATTTATGCATAAAGGTGTACCTGCGTGCATATTGATTTTCCGGAGTTGCTGTTTATATAGCAACTTATTTTATTTTTTAAAGCGGAAAAAATCCGCGAAGGAGGACAAAATGGACGCATTACTCAAGATTGTACAGACAATCAACATGTACCTCTCCGATTACATTCTCATCATTCTTCTTATCGGTGCAGGTCTCTATTTCACAGTCAGAACTCGTTTCGTACAGGTTCGTTGCTTTGGCGAAGGTATGAAGCAGGTTTTCGGCGGAATGTTCAAGAAGGACAAAAACTCAGGCATCAACTCATTCCAGGCTCTTGCAACAGCTGTTGCAGCTCAGGTTGGTACAGGGAATATCGTCGGAGCCTGCGGCGCTATCTTAGTCGGTGGCCCCGGTGCGATCTTCTGGATGTGGGTTATTGCTTTCTTCGGCATGGCAACAATCTATGCTGAAGCAGTTCTTGCCCAGGAAACAAAGGTCAAGCAGGATGACGGAACCTATGCAGGCGGCCCTGTTTACTACATCAAAAAGGCATTCCCCAACGGCTTCGGCACCTTCCTTGCAAAATTCTTTGCAATTTCAGCTTTCCTTGCTCTCGGCTTTATGGGTGCAATGGTTCAGTCAAACTCAATCGGTGAATCAATGGCAACAGCCTTCTCAATTCCCTCATGGATTGTAGGTGTCGTTGTAGCCGTTCTTTCAGTTCTCATCTTCCTCGGCGGTGCAAAGAGAATCGCTTCCGTAACAGAAAAGATTGTTCCCATTATGGCAATCCTTTACCTTGTCGGCGGTATCGGTGTCCTTGGTGCAGGAGCAAAGTATGTTCCCGAAGCAATCGGTATGATCTTCAAGTATGCTTTCCAGCCTGATGCAATCATCGGCGGCAGCATCGGCTACGCTCTTAAGACTGCAATCAGCCAGGGCGCAAAGAGAGGTCTCTTCTCCAACGAAGCAGGTATGGGTTCAACACCTCACGCTCACGCACTTGCAGAGGTTAAAAAGCCTCATGATCAGGGTGTAGCAGCTATGATCGGTGTGTTCATCGACACATTCGTTGTTCTTACAATGACAGGCCTTGTTGTTATCTCAACTCTTTATGCAGGTAACGGCATCCTCGCTTCAGGCTCAGCAGAAGGCGTTGCAAAGACAAATATGGCTATGCTTGCATTCGGCGAAGTATTCGGCTCCACAGGCGCAGGTATCTTCGTTGCAATCTGCCTCTTCTTCTTCGCATTCTCAACAATCATCAGCTGGAACTACTTCGGTAAGATCAACTTCGAAAATGTTTTCGGCAAGAAGAGTCTCCCCGTTTACTACATTATCGCAATAGTGTTCATCTTCCTTGGTTCACTTGCATCAAACGATCTTGTTTGGGAGCTTACTGACATGTTCAATCAGCTTATGGTTCTTCCCAACGTAATTGCAATTGTTGCCCTTGGCGGTATCGTTGCAAAGTCAGCAAAGAAGAGCAAATAAAAACAAATAATATGTTTAAGAATAAAAACCTTCAGAGTGTCGAGCTTTGAAGGTTTTTTTGCATTGTTTTGCCGGGCACATAAAAAACCTATGGCTACAGAAATTCCTGCAGCCATAGGTTTTACAGATATTAGAGAATCAGAAGTTATCGTTTTCAGACAATCGGACATAATCTGTTGCCGACTGTGAGAGTATAATACTCCGAAATGAGACAAAAATAAAGAGAAATGTTGCATTTTTAATATTTTTTAATTTTGTGTTGCGGAAAGGAGGCATCGCAAACGATGCAGTAGTGAGTAGTAAGGATTTATTAAATTCACAATTCACAATTCACAAAGCACAATTCACAATTATAGTAGTAAGTAGTGAGTAGTAAGTAGCAAGGTAAAGTTAAATGCAGTAGAACCTTGGTGTAAAATCTTACTGAAAGAGAGCATTCGCTCACCGCTACAACTCTGTTTTAATAAGTTTTTACGTCAGGGTTCTACGGATTTATTTCCTATCCGTTTGCGGAATATTTTTTGCAATTATCCGAAGCCATTCTCGCAATTGTGAATTGTGAATTGTGCATTGTGAATTATCGGGAGACCGAACTCCGAATTCCCTTACTGCTTCCACACCTTTGCTGACCTTACGCCCACCACAAGGAACAAAATCACAAACAGATGAACAATCACATCAATGAAAAAGTCAGACTGCAGATTCTGTCCGTGAAGCATAAAGGTGCCTATGAGACAAAGACTGTCCATAAGATAAACCGCAAGCGCATAGCTAAGGTTCTTTGGCTGCTTTGCGCAAAAAAGAAGAATAAGGAAATAAGCAACAAGAAACACAATAATGAGCGCAATTGCCGCAACAAGAGGTAAAGCTCCCTTGTCGTGAAGGCGAAGTGCAAGCTCGGTTAAGGTGAGACTGAAATAAAAATCGAAGTTGCCCGAAATGAAATAACGGACGATGTAAATAAGACCGAGCACACCTGCAAGACCGAAGCCGCCGACAGCGGATTTGATGTTGGTCTCATGCTTTTTCATAAGCTCTTCCTCGGTGAATTTCTTAGCCATAATTTGCCTCCTGCCAGTTGAATTTTGTAAGCTGACCCTCGCAAAGCAGGTCGGGATAATCCCACTGCCTTAAAATTTCATAGGTTACAATGGCAACCGTGTTTGAAAGGTTAAGGCTTCTTGCTTCTTCTCTCATGGGAATACGAAGGCTCGTGCCGGGATTTTCGTAAAGGATTTTTTCGTCAATGCCTGCATCCTCTCTGCCGAAAATGATGTAGCAGTTATCGGGGAAGCTTGTTTTTGTGAAGGTGTGTTGCCCCTTGGTCGTAAGGTAAAAGAAGCTTCCGCCCTTGTTCTTTTCAAAAAAATCCTCGTTGCTTTCATAATATGTTATATCGAGCAGATGCCAGTAATCAAGGCCTGCTCTTTTTAATTTTTTATCGTCTACGGTAAATCCCATAGGCTTTACAAGGTGAAGCCTTGCGCCCGTTGCAGCACAGGTTCTTGCAATGTTGCCTGTGTTCTGTGGAATCTGCGGCTGCATAAGAACAATGTTAAGCTGTGACATTTTATTGCTCCTTAGGTTGAGTTTTGGTTATTATACCATTAAAAAATGAAAAATGAAACATAAATTGAAATTTTTTATCTGCATATTATACGGCACAGCGCAAAAACTAATTCTGCCGTTGAATGAAATCACGTGAAAACGGCATTCTGAAAATATGAAAGGAAGAGAACAATGGAAATGAAAAGCATTGCAAAGGGTATCGGTATAGGTATGGCCGTCGGTGGCGCATCAGCTTATTTAAGAGGTATGATGAAGGGCAGCGGAATGAAAAAAATGGCACGCAAAAAGGCAAGAACAATGATGAAAACCGCAGGCGACCTTATGGGCGATATGAAGTATATGTTTAAGTAATACAATTCACAATTCACAAAGCACAATTCACAATTATAGTAGTAAGTAGTGAGTAGTAAGTAGTAAGGGATGCCTTGCGGCATTAGACTCCTTTCGTCTTTGCCTTCGGTAAATCCACCTTCCTCACCGAAAGAGGTCATTAACTTAAGGTTTTAAACAAAAACTCCCGTGGGAGATGTCAGTCGAAGACTGACAGAGGGCATTACAATCTTAACTTTTACCGAAGGTAAAAATATCACTGCGAAGCAATATCATTCGCCGTAAGGCGAATATCACATCTGCAAAGCAGATATATCACTGCGATGCTTCAGGCATCGCTACATAGGAGGTAATATTATGAAAAAAATCATTTCACTTATACTTGCATTGAGCCTTGCAGGTCTTTGTGCCTGCGGTAAAAAGGAGGAAACCACAACCTTTCCCTCAACCTCGGCAAACCCGACAAAAAACGAGGAAGGCACATCTCTTACCGATTCACCCGACATCACACAGATAAATCAGTCAACAATCATCAGCGACGAAAACGTTAAGCACTCTTACCCGATTGATGTGAAAAAATCCGTAATAAAGGGTAAGTCGGGCGGTCAGACCCTTTCGGGGCTTGATGCTTTGCCCGAAATCACCTTTGCCGCAACAGGTAACGCTGAAGGCCTGTCCGATAAGCAGCAAGGTCACTCCCACGGCCCTGCCTCAGGCGGTCAGCCGCACCATACCGTTGTGGAGTTTCAGAAAACCTTTGATAAATTCGGTGCATACACCCTCGACACAAAAAGCGATGAAAAGGTGCTTTATCTGACCTTTGACTGCGGTTATGAGCACGAAAATCTGACCGCAAGAATCCTCGATACTCTCAAGGAAAAGCAGGTGTCTGCCGCCTTTTTCTGCACCCTTGACCACATTGAAAAGGAAACAGAAATCATCAGCCGTATGATAAATGAGGGACACATTGTCGGCAACCATTCGGCAACCCACCCTTCCTTTGCGAAAATCAGCCGTGACAAAATGGCAAAGGAGCTTGAAGCGACGGAAAATTATCTGAGAAAAAATTACGGCTACGCATCAAAATTCTTCCGTTTCCCTGCAGGTGAATACACGGAAAATGCTCTTGATCTTGTGGCATCACTCGGTTATGTAAGTGTTTTCTGGTCCGTTGCATATAATGACTGGAACGTCAACGAGATAAGGGGCAAGGATTATGCCGTGGAAACGGTTATGTCCCGCCTTCACGACGGAGCAATAATCCTTCTTCACAGCGTCTCAAGGGACAATGCCGACGCCATTGGTGAAATCATCGACAAAGCAAGGGCAGAAGGCTACGAGTTCAGAGCATTGACGGAGTTGGAGTGAGGCATCGCAAAGCGATACAGTAGTGAGGATGTAGGGGAGACCCCATGTGGTCTCCCACGAGGGCCGAGGACATCGCTGTGCGATGCAGTAGAGAGTAGCAAGTAGTAAGTAGTGAGTAGTAAGTAGTAAGGAAATGAAAATTGAGGGTCGATTCGCTCCGGATTATAATTATCTTAATGGTAACTGTAGGGCAGGGGCTTGCTCCTGCCGTGTAGCGTAGCCGCTTCGGCGACTTATTTGGCGGTGAATTTCTTAATGCCATCTGAAACCTTTCCCGCGATTGTGCATTGTGAATTGAGAATTGTGAATTTAAAAAAAGCCCCGAAGGGCTTTTTTCAGCAACCGCAGTTGTTCTGACAGCCACAGCCGCAGCCGTTGCCACCGAATGCACCGCCGTTTTCACCGCCGCAGCAGCTCATTAAAACGAGAAGGATGATGATCCATGTGCAGCAATTGCCACCGAAAAGACCGTTGTTACATGACATTGTATTGACCTCCCTTCCTTGAGGTGTCCGCAGATTTCTCTGCAGTCACCTTACATCAACAGTATACGGTGAAGGGGGAAATGTGTTACAAGGAAGTTGAGGGGCAAGACTGTAGTAGTAGGTAGTAAGTAGTAAGTAGTGAGTAGTAAGGAGCGCATTGAGAGTCCGCAATGTAGCGTCGCCCCATGGGCGACTGTCGACCATAGGTCGACGGAATGTAGGGGCGACCATTGGTCGTCCGCAACAAAACACATAATCGCGTAGGGGACGCCCCGTGTGGTCTCCCTGTAGTAGTAAGTAGTAAGTAGTAAGTGGGATTGTGCCGTGTCCGCATAATATTACATCCACAGAAAGGAGAGCCTATGAAGAACAGCTTCATAAACACCTTGCCCTTTGAAAATTATCTGCCCGAAGGGGAAGCCTTTGCTCCCGAGGTTGAAAGAGGTAAAACCGAAAGTCACGAAAACCGTCTTGCTTTTTCCTCGGATGAAGGCCTTTTCGAGGGGAATAAAGAGAAAAAGGCATAGCCTATATATTTTTTTAATAGCATTATATAAAAAAATGGATTGAATTTGACGAAAATATATGTTATTATATGTATAATTGGTCAAATGGCTTTATGATTTCGGAGGAAAAGATGAAACTCAAGGACATAAGAGAGGACAGAGACCTTACGCAAAGGGAAATTGCAGAGCATCTGCACATCAGGCAGAACACCTATTCCCAGTACGAAAACGGTCACAGAGCCTTGCCGGTTGACATTCTTGTAAAGCTTGCGATGTATTTCGGCACATCGACGGATTACATTCTCGGTCTGACTGATGAAGCTCAGCCTTACCCGAGATCGAATATAACCTCTTAAAATACGAAAAGGATGATTAAGTTATGAAAAAAATTACAGTTATCGGTTCAGGAAGCGTTGGTTCAACAATTGCTTATACACTCATGGTGCAGGGTCTTGCAAACGAGATCTGCATGATTGACATCAACAGCAAAAAAGCATACGGTGAAGCTCTCGACATTCAGCAGGGCACACCCTTCTGCCATTCCTGTAAGGTTTACTCAGGTGACTTTGCTGATGCTGTAGGCTCAAATATCGTAATCATCACTTCCGGTGCTCCCAGAAAGCCCGGTATGTCACGTCTTGACCTTGCTCAGACAAATATCGACATTCTCAACAACATCACTCCTCAGATTACAAAGTACGCTCCCGAAGCAATCTATATCATCGTAAGTAACCCTGTTGACGTGCTTACTTATGTTTTCTGCAAGAGATCAGGCATCCCTGAGGAAAGAGTAATCGGTTCAGGTACAATCCTTGACACTGCAAGACTCCGTGCAAGACTTTCAAAGATCTACGGCATCAACCAGAAGAACGTTCACGCTTACGTTATGGGTGAGCACGGTGATTCAGCCTTCGTTCCCTGGTCACTTGCCAACATTTCAAACATCCCCATCAGCGAATGCAGCACTTCAATCGTTCGTGCTGACGGACGCTCATATCCCGAAATCGATTTTGACATCGTTGAACAGTATGTCAAGAACTCAGGCGCAAGAGTTATCCTTGACAAGGGCGCAACCTTCTATGCTGTTTCAGCTTCGGTTTGTCACATCTGCCGCAGCCTTATGGGCGGTATTGACACACCTCTTACCGTTTCAACAATGCTTCACGGTGAATACGGCATTGAGGATGTCTGCCTCAGCCTTCTTAACGTTGTGGGTAAGCAGGGCGCAACAAGCAAGTTCCTTTTGCCTCTTACAACAAGAGAAAAGCTCGCTCTTCAGCAGAGTGCAGAATGCCTTAAGGAAATCATCAGAAACGTTAAGTATTAATTTTTCCGCATTAATCAGTCACGCAGAGAAAAGCTCTTTGCGTGGCGT
>JAZKYQ010000070.1:0-6867 GCA_045612205.1 Acutalibacteraceae bacterium
CCCATGTGGCGTCCCGAAAAAAGCAATTACCACCACATGGCGTCCGATGTCAAATTACGGTGGCGTGGCTGTCAACAGGGCGACCACACAGGGTCGCCCCTACGCGATGAGGGGACAATTATTTTATGTGATATAGAAAAATAACGTAACCGCGTAGGGGACGCCCCATGTGGCGTCCCGAAAAATGCAATTGCCACCACATGGTGTCCGATGTCAAATTACGGTGGCGTGGCTGTCAACAGGGCGACCACACAGGGTCGCCCCTACGCGATGAGGTGGCAGACCGTAGGTCTGACGGAGGGAGTTGAATTCGTGACGCAGGGAGTTTGACCTTTGTGCACATCGCTGAAAATGTAAACTCAGGATTAAGAAAGATTATGTATTTAATATTTTTTAACCAAATTATGAATTTTCTATTGACAAATACTCACTTTTAGTATAAAATATAGCTATCCTACATAGTGGGAAATACTAAAAGGAGGAACACGATAATGGATCTTGCTAACTTCCAGATTCCCGAACTCACTGTTGATCAGAACGTAGAGATCGAAACAGAAAAAGAAGGCCTTATCAGCATTAAGAATCTTCTTAACATTCTTATCAGATTCATCAACAAGATTATCGCAATGGAATTCTAATTTATAAAAATTAGTAATTGTTGATTGAAACAAAAAAATCTAAAAAGGAGGATATAACAATGAAAGTAACTCCCGAATTTACATTCACATGGGCTTGGTTTGTTGCTCTTCTTGAAAGAATCTTTGGCGACGTATTTGATTTCATCGCAAAAGAAGAAGGCTGGGAAGAAGAAACAACAACAGAAGCATAATCATCATTTATATGATTTAAATCGTATAAAGCCACCCGTAATGGGTGGTTTTTTTTTCTGTATTCTGCAAAAAGTATTAAGAAGTGTAAACTTTGAAGAATTTGTTAAATTTATATTGACAAAAATGGTTAAATGATATAAAATAAAAGTGCTCAGACTATGAGTAATAATAAAAGGAGGAGCACAATAATGGATTTCAGCAAGTTTCAGATTCCTTTCCTTGGCGATGGCGATGATGTTCTCGTAAACAGCTACAGCATCAAGGAAATCATCAACGTATTCATCAACTTCATCAACAAGCTCATCGCAGGTGCATAAGTTAAATTTACTTATTGTTGGATGAACTCAAAATCAGAAGAAGGAGGACAATATCAATGGATATCCAGATCATTACAGAATTTAAGGCAACATGGGAATGGTTCATTTCTCTCATCGCTAGAATTTTCGGCGAAACATTTGACTACATTCTCGCAGAAAAAGGCATTGAATAATTCAATCCTGATATTTATATGATTTAAATCGTATAAAGCCCACCCTTAAGGGTGGGTTTTTTCATTGTTTGTTAAAATTTGCGAAATATTCTTGACATTCTTATTTTTATAGTGTATACTGTCAGTGTAAAATAATAATTTCAGGGAGGAAATAACTATGCCGTTCGAATTTGATTTCAGCATGCTCACATTAAACGATATCGCTGACTACTTCAAGGTGCTTATCGAAAAGGCTTTCGGTATTACTTTAGGCGAAGGCAGCTTCAAAATTTTCGGAATTGAAATTGATTACAAGTTTTAATCATACTGCTTAAAAATGTATATCTGAGAATACAGGACTTTGACCTGTATTCTTTTTTTCTTTTTCATCGGATGAGAATAATATTTTTCTGAGAAGCTTATTGACTTTTTTTATTAAATGGTATAAAATAGCAAAGGTCAAAAGTGAGCAATTACTCACTGTCAGCTTTGGCTGAAAATACATAACGGAGGCTAATTAAAATGGAACTTAACGCAACAGCAGCAAAGTTCGGTGGCTACATTATCGAACTCTTCAGATTCCTCAAGCTCGATGCACTTGCAGACATTTTCGCAGGTCTTTTCGTAATGCCTATCTCTGAATAATTGAAACAAACAAGAAATCAGACTGTTCGGTTGAGCAGTCTGATTTTTATTAATTAAAAATCAAGGTGATTACACACGCTGTCGGCAATTACATACACGCTGTGCGTGATTTTATACCAATCCTTCGGATTGGATAAAAAAATAAACGGTACACAAAAGTACCGTTTATTTTTTGGTGATCCATCGGAGATTCGAACTCCGGACACCTTGATTAAAAGTCAAGTGCTCTGCCGGCTGAGCTAATGGATCATCTCTGACAGCTGATATATTCTACCTCAAAAGAAGATAAAAGTCAATACCTTTTAATAAATTTGTTATATAAAATTTAAGCTGATATTATGAAGCTTATAAAACTTGTTCATTTTGAGCGTGTAAGGCAATATTCTCTTGAAATAATCCACGGGATATGATATCATTATAAAAAGCAAAACCCTTAAAAGAAAGGAAAATCAAAATGAAATATATTGTAGTTCTCTATGACGGAATGGCTGACTATCCCGTTCCTGCCCTTGACGGCAAAACACCTATGATGCTGGCAAAAAAGCCTCTTTTTGACGCTCTTGCAAAAAAGAGTGAGGTAGGTCTTGTCAAGACCGTAAACGATGCTCTCAAGCCCGGAAGCGACGTTGCTAATATGAGCGTTATGGGCTTTGATCCTATGAAATATTACACAGGTCGTTCACCTCTTGAAGCTGTAAGCATCGGCGTAAAGCTCAAGGATGATGACGTCACACTCCGTTGTAACGTTGTAACCCTCTCCGACGAGGAAAATTACGAGGACAAAACAATGATTGACTATTCTGCAGGTGACATCAGCAGTGAGGAAGCCGCAGAAATCATCAGAAGCGTTGAAGAAGCCTTCGGTAACGAAAAGTATAAGTACTATAGCGGTGTAAGCTACCGTCATTGCCTTGTTGTGTCCGAGGGTACAACAGACCTTGGCAATATGACACCTCCTCACGATATCAGCGGCAGAGTTGTGGGTGAATACCTTTCCACAAGCGAAAATGCAAAAGAGCTTGTGGGCATGATGAAGAAGAGCTATGAGCTTCTCAAGGATCATCCCGTTAACCTCAAGCGCATCAGCGAGGGTAAGAGACCTGCAAACTCAATCTGGCTCTGGGGCGAGGGCAACAAGCCAATCCTTCCCACCTTTGAAAGCCTTTACGGCCTTAAGGGCAGCGTAATTTCCGCCGTTGACCTTCTTAAGGGCATCGGTATCAGCGCAGGAATGAGCACTCCCGAGGTTGAGGGCGCAACAGGTTATATCGATACAAACTTCACAGGAAAGGCTGAATGTGCCCTTCAGGAGCTTGAAAGCGGCAAGGACTTCGTTTATATCCACATCGAAGCTCCCGATGAATGCGGCCACAGAAACGAGCCTGAAAACAAGATCCGTTCAATTGAGCTTATCGACGAGCTTGTGCTTGAGCCTCTTCTCAAGGGTCTTGAGAAGTACGATGATTACAAGATTATGATCCTTCCCGATCATCCCACACCCATCGTTACAAAGACTCACGCAAGAGATCCCGTTCCCTATATGATTTACCAAAAGAGCAAGACAGTTGACGGCGTTGACACAATCAACGAGGACACAGCAAAGGCAACAGGTAACTTTATCGAAAACGGTGCTGAGCTTATGCCTAAGTTTCTTTCTTGAGTAGTAAGTAGGAAGTAGTGAGTAGTGAGTAGTGAGTAGTAAGTAGTAAGGTGTAAGGGCTGTAGGGATAGGTTGTGCCGTGTACGCAATGTAGGGGCGCGCATTGCGCGTCCATGATTGTAGCGTCGCCGCATCGGCGACTGTCGATCACAGGTCGACGGATAAAATCGCGTAGGGTTCACCCCGTGTGGTCTCCCTGTAGTGTGTAGTAATGAAAAGGACACGAGATTTTCTCGTGTCCTTAATTTTGCATTTTGAATTTAACATTTTGCATTTTTACTTTCCTCTCTTAAATAGGAAAGTAAAGCCGTCATATCCTCCGGAAGCGGTGCTTCAAGCTCGAGCCTTTCCTTTGTAACGGGGTGGTCGAATACCACCTTGCCGCAATGAAGAGCCTGCCTTTCAATTATGGGATGCTCTTCACCGTACATTCTGTCACCGTAAAGGGGAGTGCCGAGAAAGGCGAAATGCACTCTTATCTGGTGAGTTCTTCCCGTTTCAAGGTTGATTCTGTGAAGGGAGTAATTCTCACCGCTTTCAAGCACCTCATAGTGGGTTACCGCTCTGTCACCTCTGTCGTCGGCTGTGCGGTAGGTTTTTATCGGATCGGGTCGGTAAATGGGCTTGTCAATTGTGCCCGTTCCCTCGTAATGTCCCGTTGAAATTGCGTAATATGTTTTCTCAAAGCTGCCTGAAAGCCTTGCCGCTGCGTGGCTGTTAAGGGCGCAGATAACCAGTCCGCTTGTGCCCTTGTCAAGTCTGCCCACGGCACGGAAGGTGAGGCTTTTGCCCTTTTTCTGAAGGTAGCCCGAAACCGCATTTGCAAGAGTGTCACCCTGATGGTTGTGGCTTTCGTGCATAGGAAGCATCGCCGGCTTATCAAGCACGAGGACATCCTCATCCTCATAAATCACCGAAAGGGGATAGTCAATGGGTATGGAGCTGTTTTCATCCTCGTGAATGGTAAGAGTCACCCTGTCACCTGCGTGAAGGATGTCAATTGTACGGGCGTGATTTCCGTTGATTCTGATGCCTCCGTCAACTCTCTTGAGTGACCTGAGAAGTCGCACGGAAATTTTAACGTGACCCCGAAGAAAGCTTATGAGCTTCTTACCCTCGAAGTAATCTTCAACTATGTATTCTAATTCTCTCAAAGCTATTATCCTTTTTTGGAGTATTCTCCGAGAAGGCTGTTCTTTTCCTCCCAGAGCTTCTGTGAAAGGTCAACGTAGTAGGTGTGGGGATTTTCAAAACGCTTGACCTCTTCCCAGAGGGTATCAACCTGCTCGTTGCAGAATGCCTTGATTTCCTTGATGTCGGGGCTCTGATAACAGCTTTCACCCTTGTCGAAAATCTTTACAAGAAGCGGCTTTGCAACGAAGTTTGTAACAGTCTTTCTCTTCCATGTGTAGTCAGGATCGAAAAGCTCGTAGGTCTCGATGCCTTCAAGGTCCTCGTCAATGAGAGTGATAACGTCGGCAAGAGCCTTGCCTGAATTTTTGTCAAAGAGACGGTAAACCTTTTTAGCACAGGGAGTTGTAATCTTGGCAACGTTTTCACTGAGCTTGATTCTCGGAACGGCTACACCGTTTTCCTCAACGGCAACAATCTTGTAAACGCCGCCGAAAACGGGAGCAGATGCGGCAGTGATGAGTCTTTCACCAACACCGAAGGAGTCAACCTGAGCGCCCTGGATGAGCATATCACGGATGATTATTTCATCAAGGGAGTTACTTGCAACAATCTTGACATCCTCGAAGCCTGCATCGTCGAGCATCTTTCTTGCCTTCTTTGAAAGGTAGGTGATGTCACCTGAGTCAATGCGGATTCCCTTGGGTCTGAAGCCACGGGGGAGAACCTCCTCGTTAAAGGCCTTGATAGCGTTGGGAATGCCTGACTTGAGAACGTTGTAGGTGTCAACGAGTAAGGTGCAGTTGTCGGGATACTGTCTTGCATAGGCACGGAAGGCCTCAAGCTCGTCACCGAAAAGCTGAATCCAGGAGTGAGCCATTGTGCCCACAGCAGGAATGCCGAAGTCTCTTTCATCAATTGCACAGGCAGTTGCATCGCAGCCGCCGATATAAGCGGCTCTTGCGCCGTAAATTGCTGCATCGTAGCCTTGAGCACGGCGTGAACCGAATTCCATAATCATACGGTCACCGGCTGCTCTCTTAAGGCGGTTTGCCTTTGTGGCGATGAGGGACTGATGGTTGATTGTAAGAAGCACCATTGTCTCAATGAGCTGAGCCTCGATAACGGGACCCTTTACGGTGATGATAGGCTCACCGGGGAAAATAGGTGTGCCTTCGGGAATTGCCCATACGTCACAGGAGAATTTGAAGTTTCTTAAGTAATCGATGAAATCCTCGTTAAAGCCTTTCTTTGCAAAAAGCTCAAGATCCTTTTGTGTGAACCTGAGATTTTTAAGGTAATCTATCAGCTGACGAAGACCTGCCATAATTGCAAAGCCGCCGTTGTCGGGAACTCTTCTGAAGAACATATCAAAGTATGCAACAGTGTCCTTGAAGCCGTTTGTAAAATAACCGTTTGCCATTGACAGCTCATAAAAGTCAACGAGCATGGTCAGATTTCTTGATTCAAGAGTATTACTCATAAAAAGCACCTCCAAATATAATATTTTCATTATACTACTTTGTTACGGAAAATTAAAGACATTTGTAGCTTTTAAATATGAATTTTTATTAAAATTTACTCTTTGGAATATTAGCTAAAATTTACAATAGTTATGTTGCAATTTCAACAAAAATATCAAAAAAACGCCTTGACAAAGTTATATCAGTGTGATAAAATAATTAAAAATGAGTGAATACTTACTCACAAATGCAATTAATATGAAGGTGAAAAAAATGAGAATTCGTAAACAGCCTCTCGGTGATCGCAACATCGTCGGAGCAAGAATCGAAGCAAAGAGAAAGGAACTCGGTATCAAACAGATCGATTTGCTCACTCAGCTTCAGATTAAGGGTGTGGAGCTTACCGCTTCAGGTCTTTCAAAGCTTGAAGGCCAGATCAGAAGCGTATGTGATTATGAGCTCGTTGCAATTGCTGAAGTTCTCGGCGTGTCAATTAACTGGCTTGTCGGAAAAGAAGACTGATAACTGAATGCGGGGCTGTAAAAAAAGTGCAGACCGCATAAACCAAGATAAACAAAGGGTTTCTTTGGATTTTTAAGTCCGAAGAAACCCTTTAAAATATAGAAAAACAGAAATAATTGCAAAAACTGTGTTTTTGCGGTTTATGCT
>JAZKYQ010000071.1:0-51198 GCA_045612205.1 Acutalibacteraceae bacterium
TATCAACCCCACTCTTGCAGAAAGAGCAAAGAGCGAAATGGCTGTAACAGTTGCTTCAACTGCAGACCTTGTTGCTATGATCGAAGCAGGCGCAAATGAAATCGACAACGAAACAATGTTTGACGGTATCATGTACGCTCACAAGGTTAACCAGGAAATCGTTGAGTTCATCAAGGGTATCCAGGCTGAGGTAGGTAAGGAAAAGGTTCCCTTCGAATCACAGGATCCCGCTCCCGAAATGTTCGAGGCAATCAAGGAATTTGCTATTGACGACGTTAAGTTCGCTCTTGACACAGACGACAAGAGAATCCGTGACGAAAGACTCAAGCCCGTTTACGACAAGGTTCACGAAAGATTTGACGAAGAATATGCAGACGTTATCGAAAAGATTGATGAATGCATGTACAAGCTTCAGAAGTATGTTGTAAGACGTTGGCTTCTTGACGAAGGCAAGCGTGTTGACGGCAGAGGCATCAACGATATGCGTCCTCTCGATGCACAGATCGACCTTCTTTCAAGAGTTCACGGCTCAGGTATGTTCACAAGAGGTCAGACACAGGTTCTCACAGTTACAACTCTCGGACCTATGAGCGACGCTCAGCTTCTTGACGGTCTTGACAACGAGAAGGAAAAGAGATACCTTCACCACTACAACTTCCCCTCATACTCAGTTGGCGAAACAAAGCCCTCAAGAGGTCCCGGCCGTCGTGAAATCGGTCACGGTGCCCTTGCAGAAAGAGCTCTTGTTCCCGTAATTCCCTCAGTTGAGGAGTTCCCCTACACAATCAGAACAGTTTCAGAGGTTCTCACCTCAAACGGTTCAACATCACAGGCTTCAATCTGCGGTTCAACTCTTTCACTTATGGCTGCAGGTGTTCCCATCAAGGCTCCCGTTGCAGGTATTTCCTGCGGTCTTATCACTGAAGGCGACCGTTTTATGACAATGGTTGACATCCAGGGTCTCGAAGACTTCTTCGGCGACATGGACTTCAAGGTAGCAGGTACAAAGAAGGGTATCACAGCTATTCAGATGGACCTCAAGGTTCACGGTCTTACTCCCGAAATCATCAAGGAAGCTTTTGAAAAGACCTATGACGCAAGATGCAAGATTCTTGACGAGGTTATGCTTCCCTGTATCGCAGAGCCCAGAGCAGAGCTTTCAAAGTATGCTCCCAAGATGCTCACAACAAAGATTGACGTTGAAAAGATCGGTGATGTTATCGGTAAGCAGGGTAAGGTTATCCAGAAGATCTGTGCTGAATGCGAATGTAAGGTTGACGTTAACGAGGACGGTACAATCTTTGTTTCAGCAATTGACCTTGACAACGCAAAGCGTGCAATCACAATCATCGAAACAATCGCAAACGATCCCGAGGTTGGTGCAATCTTCCGCGGCGTAGTTACAAGACTTATGAGCTTCGGCGCATTTGTTGAAATCGCTCCCGGTAAGGAAGGTCTCGTACACATCAGCAAGCTTGATGTCAAGAGAACAGAAAAGGTAGAAGACTGCGTAACAGTTGGTGACGAGGTTATCGTTAAGGTTCTCGAAATCGACGATCAGGGCAGAATCAACCTTTCAAGAAGAGATGCACTCATCGAAATCGAAGGCCTTGTTCCCGAGGATGACGGCGAGGAAGCTCCCCGTCGCCCCAGAGGCAACAGACCCGATCGCAGAGGCGGCAGAAGATAAATAACAAAAACCACGGATTTTTCCGTGGTTTTTTTAGTAGGAAGTAGTGAGGAAGCAGGGGAGACCCCATGTGGTCTCCCGTAAAGCAGTAAGGCACGGGAAGGCAGTTTCTTATTTGTCCTTCTGATTCACATAGTCCTTTAGCACCTTATTGATGTATTGCGAGAATGAACGGTCATCTTCGTCGGCAAGCTCTCTGATTTTTGCGACTATATCACTGTCAAGGGTTATACTGACCTTTTCTTTCAACGGTTTCATCCGGATCATCTCCTTTTAGAAAAAAGAATACCACGAAGAAGTATTTCATATTGACAAATGCTACAAAGTAGGATAAAATACTACTGAGATCTTTTTAAATGTGTTGTTACTTTTTCGCTTTTTTCGGACTTACATAACAGGAGGCAAGTAAAATGTTAAAAAAGTTAACAATAATAACATTGCTTTTGAAATTTGAAAGCAGTAAAATCAAGGTGAAAGAGCAGTTTGTCTCATTCAAAAATGTTAATTAACAAGGAGGAAACAACAATGAAAAAAATGAAATCACTTATGCTGTTAACAGCAACAATGCTTTTGCTTGCAGTTATGTTCTGTGTGAATGTAAGTGCGGCTGAGTGGGTAAATTTAAAAGACAGTATTTATTACAGCTTCGACGAAGAAACAGGAGTTATGGTTCTTAAAGGAGAAGGTGATATAAAAACTGATTATTTCTATACAGACTGTTCCGATCATTTCGATGAAACTGATGAAGAGTTAGGTTGTTATTGTAGCAGGCTTGATTTAGAAGATTGGTTTGATATTGAAGGCACCGCTGAGTACCGTGCTGCACAGAAAACAAAAACTGTTGTCGTTCAGGAAGGAATTACATCTCTTCCGGTTGGCGTTTTCCGTGCCTTTAAAAATCTTGAGGTTGCAATTCTTCCTAAGAGTGTAACCAAAATACCGACAGGTGCTTTCTGTAATCTGAAAAAGCTTCATACAGTAGCTTTTTCAAGCTCTGCTACATCAATAGGTGAATATGCTTTCTTTGGTTGCAGCAATCTCAGAAGTATCTATATTCCCGACACAGTGAAAACTATCGGCATATCAGCTTTTGTCGGTTGTAACAAGAAGATCATAAGCATTCCCGCATCAGTTGAAAATGCAGATAAACTTGTTTTTGATTCAGGCGCTACTATAACATTTAAAAGAGAAGGATACAAGGTGTATCTGAATGCTTACACAAAATCATTGCTTCCTGATGATTACAGATATACGGGTCCGCAACACGATGGTTCAGAATTTTACAGCTATGACAAAACTACAAAAAAATATACAAAGCTTGGCGAAGGCAGTACAAGCATCACTTTAGAAAATCTTAAGCCCGGAAAAACATATTATATAGTTGCCAGACGTTATAGTGAAACTGATACAAAGAGAGTTTACAGCCTTAAGTCTGATATGATTACTGTTACCATGCCGCCTGAAAAGGTAAGCGGAATTACAACAACACAGACTGATTCAACAATTACAATCAACTGGAAAGCAAGTGAAAATGCCGACGGTTACAGAGTTTTTATGGCCAATCGATACGGCTTATATGAAAAAGTGGCAACAACAACAAAACTTACCTACACAGTCAAGGATCTCGAGGCTGCGAAGATAAAATGGTTTGCTGTGCGTCCGTATACAAAAACCGAGGATGAAATTCTTTGGGGTGGTTACGATAAATTCAGAAGCACAACGGCTCCTGTTAATCCTACAATTAAGGTTGCCGCTCCTTCAAAGGGTAAGGTAACAGTGAACTGGAACGCTGTTGACGGTGCAGATGCTTATCAGCTCTGGTATAAGATCGGCAACGGCTCATATAAGCTCTACAAGACTTATGATGAAGTTCAGAATCTTACCTTCAATAACCTCAAGAGCGGCACAAAGTACACCTTTGCAGTCCGTGCGGTTATCAGGATTGACGGCGTCAATGTAAGAAGCGGTTACAAGGCTGTTGCAGTTACCGTTAAATAAACAAAAGAACAGATACTCTCTCGGGGTATCTGTTCTGTCTTTAGGGGAGTGTTATTTATTCACCAAGGCTTTCATAAAAAATGTCAATGTTTTCGTCGCTGTACTCCATCTGCTTTGAGTAGCTGACGGCAGATCTTAACATTGCTTCAAAATCTGCTGAATTTCTGCTTTTGTACAAAGCGAAAATCACGGTGACGGAGAACAGGGCAAAGCGTATTTTTTTCGTAAGGCGGAAATCAAAAACGCTCTTGAGGAAATATCTCCACACAAAGTAAGCAAAAAGCCTTTCGAGATATTTTTCCTCTTGCTTGTCAGGTGAAAGGTCAGATTTTTCACTTAATGAGGCCTTGAGCTTTTCAAAATCGGCAGTCCACTTTTCGTCTATGACCTCGGTTTTTTCGAGAAGGGGGACAGCCCTTTTTATTTCCTCTGAGAAGGAAAAGTCACAGCTTGCATGTGACGGAATGCTGCTGTCAAGCACTGACTCAGTACCCTCAACAAGAGAAAGAATCTCGCAAAAGCGTGTTTCAATCGGAAGTGAGCAGTCACAAAGAATGTCAAAGATGCGTTCTCTTATTGAAAAGAGAAGCGAGAAGCTTTCTTCGTCAAAATCCTCGTCGGGAGTGTCGTCAACCTCGCTTTCAAAATAATCAGCGTAGCAACCGTCAGTGAGAATGAGCCTTGCTCCTTCCTCGCAGGAAAGACCTATACCGCCTTCCTTTGTGTTGCCGTACCATTCAAAATAACGGGGATGATCACGGCAGATCTGACAAAGCCCTTCTTCGCCCATATTGATAATTATATCGCAAAGGTTTTTACCGTTGAGAAAAGGGCACCTCTCACCGTTGAGAATGAAGGAGGGCTCATCGGAAAAATCTATGCTTTTTCTGAGTCGGTCGCCGAAGGTGCCGCATTTGCTTTTATAAAGCTTTGCAGTGTCTTCGTCAATGCAGATTTCCCAGCCGATACAGCAGTTGTCGCTGCATTTGTCAGCCCTGCAGATGAAATCATCGTAATAACAAGGTCGTCTGAAAAGCATCATTCTGCCTCCTTCAATGTGATGAATATTACCTCGGGTCGGTTGTTGAAGCGCAGAGGGATTATGCTCTTGCCGAGGCCTCGGCTGACAATCATCGATGTGCCGTCCTTTTGATAAAGCCCCGAGTCATACTTCGGGAAAAGTCCCTGACCGGGAGCAATCATGCCTCCGATAAAGGGCAGACGGAACTGACCTCCGTGAGCGTGGCCCGAAAGCACAAGGTCAAAGCCATGTTCGGCGTAAAGGTCAAAGAATTCAGGACGGTGGGAGAGGAGAATGCTGAAGCCGTCTTTCTTTTCGAGTCCTTCAAGCAGGGAGCTTACAACAGGCTCTTCACCAAGGAGGTAATCCGATACGAAGGAAGGATCGTTTATACCGTAAAGGCTTATGCTTTCTTCTTCTCGGATGAGAGACAGGCTCTCGTTGTCGAGCATATCGACGCCTGCATCCTCTATGAAATTAAGAAGAGCGTTGTTTTCAACCGTTCTCGGCTCGTGGTTTCCCGTAACATAGTAAATGGGGGCAATTTCAAGAGCCTTTGTGACGAACTCCACAACAACGCGTATATTGTCACGGCTTGAGTCGATGATGTCGCCCGTAAGAGCGATGATGTCAGGCTCAGCTTCCTTGATTAAGGCAAGGAGCTTTTCATTTCCGCTTCCGAAGGATTCGTTGTGAAGGTCGGAAACGTGAGCAATTGTGAAGCCGTTGAAGGAGGCTGGGATTTTTTCATCCTCAATTATAAATTCTCTTGCGCTGAGCGCCTTGTTGGCCCACAAAAGCCAGGCTGAAAATAAAATGAGTACAACGCAGGAAATCAGTATATATTTCACTTTTTTGTTCATAGCAGTACCTTTCAGAATCAGTTTTTTCCACAGTCAGATTTTAACAATATACTACCGAAAAGTCAACAAATACAATGTTAACAGAAAAAACAAAAAAACATAATATATTTTCTGAAAAAGGCTTGACATTGACGCAGTATTATGATAATATATTCGGGCATTAAAAAAGCAATGCGCTGTTAGCTCAGCTGGATAGAGTGTCTGGCTACGGACCAGAAGGTCAGGGGTTCGAATCCCTTACAGCGCGCCACAAGAAAAGAGACTACGTGAAAGCGTAGTCCTTTCTTTTTTTATGATAAAGAGTTTAAAAGGGATTCGAACAAGGTGAGGTCGCGAGCGCGTCCGGCGGACGAAGAAGCGAGCGTAACGATGCGTAGCGGTCAAAGTTCAAAGGCGCTCCAAGCCGTTTTGAACTTTGGGAACCGCAAGAGGGATGTCACTGGCGGGAGCACCGGGACAAAATCCCTTACAGCGCGCCATAAGAAAAGAGACTACGTGAAAGCGTAGTCCTTTCTTTTTTTTATACGGAAATGTTAGAAAGGGATTCGAATAAGGAAAAAGTGAAATAACATAAGCAGCCGGCTGTTATGCACGGCTGCTTAAAATTTATTTTGCTTTTGCGAAAAGCCTTTTGCAAAGCTCACTTGTCTGCTTTGTCGGGAAGGAGAAGTAATCGGTGCTTAAAAGCACGGTGAGTGCGATTGCAATCAGCAGCCAGATAAGCCTTCCGAATGCGTTGGTTACAAGAAGCTCATCAAGACCTGTTTTTCTTAAAATTAGCAGAAGGCTTGTGTGCCAGAAGTAAACCTGAAGGGTGTTTTTGCCGAAGTCGCTTATGTAATTGAGCTTTTTTCGGGGGATAAGACAGAGCACGGCAAAGGAGACAAGGAAGGTTATAATGTAGCAAAGAAGCCTGAAGAAAAAGCCTGCAACCTTGAAGGCCTCGTCTGAGCTGTAGGGATTTCTGCCCGTGAAAAGCGGACGCAGGGTGTAAAGGGAATCAAGGCTTGTAAAGCAAAGTATCAGCCAGAGGATGAGGATGACCGCTGAGACGATTTTCACAGCGTTTATTTTGTTAAGGTTGATAAGCACGATTTTCGGCGTCATCTGTCCGAGAAGATAGAAGGGGTAAAAGACAAAGAATCTTGAAAGATAAAGGAAATCCCCGATGAAATCAAAGTAGCCGATTATGCAGGCAATTATGACGGATACAACCAGAAGGATTGTCTTGTCAACCTTTCTTAAAAGGTAGGATACAGGGATGAACATCGCAAGCACAAACATATACCAGGGAAGACCGCTGTCGGAGAAAAATTCAAATTCATTGACCCCGAAGAATATAAGCCGTGTCAGCCAGATAAGAAGCTTTGACAAATAACCGAGAAGAATGTAGGTGACGGTTTTCTGCAGGATGCTTCTGTTTTTGTGAAACAGTCCCGAAAGATAAAGGAACAAGGGCATATGGAAGGTGTATATGAAAAGGAAGATGCTTCTGTAAAAAGGTGAAACGGCCGTGCCGACGTCGGCAAAGTGACCTATTACCACCGTGAGAATCAGGAAAAACTTAAGGTTGTCAAAAAGGCAGACCCTTCGGTTTTTTCTTCTGATTTTTTCCATAAGACTGTGACCTCCCTTCATAGTGCTCAACAGCTTATTTTAAATCCTTTTTTTATTTTTGTCAACTTAAGTCTATACGGTTGCCAAAGTTATTTTTTTGTGATATCATAGTTATCAGAACATTTGAAAGGATGATAATATGAACATCTGGCATGACATTAATCCGCAGAGAATCACTACCGATTGCTTTGACAGCGTTATTGAAATCAGTAAGGGTAGTAAAATGAAGTATGAGCTTGACAAGCAGACAGGTATGATCCGTCTGGACAGAGTGCTCCACACTTCAACTCACTATCCTGCAAACTACGGCTTCATTCCCCGTACCTATGCTCTTGACAATGACCCGTTGGATGTTCTTGTGCTCTGCTCTGAAAAAATCGAGCCTATGAGCCTTGTTGAATGTTATCCTATCGGTGTAATTTCAATGCTTGACAACGGTGCCCCCGTCGATAAGATTATCGCAATTCACACAGGCGACCCCACCTACAACGAGTACACTGACATCAGCCAGCTTCCCAAGCATATATTCGAGGAAATGATTCACTTCTTCACCGTTTACAAGATGCTTGAAAACAAGGAGACCGTTATCGATGAGGCCAAGGGTCCCGAGGAAGCAAGACGCATTGTTGAAGAGTCAATTTTAAGATACAACGAAATCTTCGAGAATAAGTAAATTTATTTTTCAGAAAAATTTAACAAAAATAACGGCACTTTGTAAGAATGAAAATCTTATGAAGTGCCGTTTTGAAGCTTTATTTAACACTTTTTAATTAAATGTCTTATAATTTTTTCTCGTTTTGCTCTTGAAAAACAAAAAAAGTAAGTGTATAATTACACTGTATAGTATTATAGCAATAATAGACTCTTTTTAGGTCAAAAAGCGACAGTTCAGGCGAATTTTATATTCTGAAAGGGTAAAAACAAGGAAGCGGGGAGTTAATTTTGAAAGCGGATTTACATTGTCATACAAAACTTTCTGACGGTACTTTGGGTATTGATGACCTTATAGTGCTTGCAAAAAACAGCGGTGTGAAGGTCATTGCCGTAACTGACCATGATTGTCAGGCAGGTACTGTAAGAGCGGAAATTATCGGCAGACGATACGGTATTGAGGTTATACCTGCTGTTGAGTTTACCGCAACAGATTCAAAAAGGGGTACAAAGGCTCACATTCTCTGCTATCTTCCTGACAGACCGGAAAGACTCGAGGGGCTTTGCAAGAGCAACACCCTTATAAGAAAAAAAGCAGGTCAGCTCATGATTGCAAAGGCTACAAGAAAGTTCCCCGTAAGTGCGGAATTTATCGCAAAGTGCTGTCAGGGCTCAACCAATGTATATAAACAGCACATTATGCAGGCTCTTATGGAGTGCGGTTACACAACAAGCATTTTCGGTGACCTTTACAAAATGCTTTTTACAAAGCAGTCAAGAATGAACATAATCGTTGATGCGGTTTATCCCGAGCCTGAAGAAATTATAGATCAGATTCACGAGGCAGGCGGTATTGCGGTTCTTGCTCACCCCGGCTTCTATGATAATTTTGAGCTTCTTGATGAGCTTGTTGCCAAGGGTAAGCTTGACGGTGTTGAGGTTTATCATCCAGAAAACACACCCGAACAGCAGGAGCAGCTTATTAAAATTGCCAAGAAAAACGGTCTTGTTATGACAGGCGGAAGCGACTTCCACGGCGGCTTTAATATGTATCCTGTCAAGCTTGGTGAATACGGTCCCGGTGAGGATGATGTTGCTGCGCTTCTTTCATACAAGGCAAAGAAAAGAAGAAAGCAGAAAAAGCTCGAAAGCCTTGCTGAAGAAAAATAAAGATCCTTGAAAAATAATCAGGGAAAGGAGAATATACTATGAGTGAAAGCGATGTTAAAATCTATATAAGCAAAAAGGAGCTTAACAAGAACTGCGAAATTGCAGCAGCGGTGAATGATGTCAGAATTCACCGTGCAAACGGAAATATAGAAAAGGCAAGAAGACTCGGTGAGGCTCTTGCGACAATTACTCCCACAGACGAGGAAGGCGCAATAACCGTTAACCTTAAGGAGCATCTTGCACCGAAGTTTTTCGCTCAGGATATTCTTTATCAGATCAAGGTAATGCTTGTATTTGCCTGCGAATCACTTATCCAGCTTGAGGTTCCCGTTTCAATTCTTTCAACGGCGGCGGTTACGGCAATGTATGAAAAGATAGAAAAGAAATCTCCCGGATTTTACGATAACATTTCAAACGGAGCGGCATTCACATTTTACTATCTTGCCTTGCAAAAGGGCGGAAACCTTGGTGAAAACATCGGTGAAGCCTTTGCAATGCTTTGCAGTGTAAAGAATAAGGAAAGCTTCGTCAAAGCGGGTAACACAGTGTGGAATATTGCGGTTGACCTGATTGAAAAGGAAATTGAAAAGGTTAACTTTGAAGAAATATGATTGAAAAGGCTGTTTTACCGACAGCCTTTTTTTGTAAAACAGGAATAATTTTCCGGAGGAGTAAATATGACAGTAAAAGACATTGCAGACATTCTTTCAGCAGAGGTAATTTGCAGAGACGACCTTCTTGACACTCAGGTGGCAACAGCCTGCGGAAGCGATATGATGAGTGACGTGCTCGCTTTTGTAAAGGAGCAGGCAGTCCTTCTGACAGGTCTTGTCAACCCTCAGGTTGTCCGCACTGCAGAGATGATGGATATGCATTGCATCATTTTTGTAAGAGGAAAAAGACCTGACCTTAAAATGATTGAGATGGCAGAGGACAGAGATATGGTCATTCTTTGCACCGAGCTTGGTATGTTTACCGCCTGCGGTAAGCTTTATCAGGGCGGTCTGAGAGGAGGCGGCGAGATATAATGGACAGCATCCGACTTCATTATGAGGTGCCCGGTGACGACTTCACAAGAGCCGGCGCGGCTTCCGGAGATGTAAAGCGCAACCTTAAAACTCTCGGAATTTCACCGTCTGTAATCCGCAATGTTTCAATTGCCATGTACGAGGGCGAAATCAATATGGTAATTCACGCAGGCGGCGGAGAAATCGATGTTGAGATAACTGAAAATGAAATTATAATGCTTCTTGCCGATAAGGGTCCCGGCATTGAAAATATTGAGCTTGCAATGCGTGAGGGCTATTCAACGGCTCCCGACAATATCCGTAGCCTCGGCTTCGGTGCAGGTATGGGCTTGCCGAACATTAAAAAATACACTGACGAATTTGAAATTGATACCGTTGTCGGTGAGGGAACGACCCTCAGGCTCAAGGTGTATATACAGTAAATATAAAAGTTAACAAGGCGTTTTGCCGGAAAGGAGACTTTTATGTCTGTGATTTTTCATTCAGTAAGACTGGACGCGGATAAGTGTCAGGGCTGTACCAACTGCATCAAGCGTTGTCCCACCCAGGCAATCCGTGTAAGAAATAAAAAGGCATACATAATTTCCGACCGTTGCATTGACTGCGGTGAATGCATCAGAGTCTGTCCCCATCACGCAAAGTATGCCGTAAGTGAAAGCTTTAACGAATTAATCAGATACAAATACAGAATAGCCCTGCCTGCTCCTGCCCTTTACGGTCAGTTCAATAACCTTGAAAATGTGGATTATGTTCTGACAGGGCTTAAAAGGATGGGCTTTGACAGCGTTACCGAGGTTTCAAAGGCTGCAGAGCTTGTCAGCAGTGCAACAAGAGCCATGGCTGAAAGCGGTGTTCTGCAAAAGCCTGTCATTTCCTCGGCTTGTCCTGCAGTGCTCAGACTTATAAGAACAAGATTCCCAAATCTTATCGGAAATCTTCTTCCGCTTCACGCTCCCGTTGACCTTGCGGCAAAAATCGCAAGAGAAAAGGCAAGGGCCGAAACGGGACTTTCCGATGAAGAAATCGGTGTGTTTTTCATCACTCCCTGCCCTGCAAAAAGGACGGCAATCACAAATCCTCTCTGCTATGAAAAAAGCGGAATTAACGGTGCGATTGCAATAAAGGATATTTATCCCGTGCTCGTTCAGAATATGGACAGACTTACTCCCGGTGAGCTTGAGCCGTTGAGCGATTCGGGCATCATCGGTGTCAGCTGGGCTCAGAGCGGCGGTGAGTCGGCAGGACTTCTCAAGGAGAGATATCTTGCAGCCGACGGCATTGAAAATGTTATAAATGTCCTTGAGGAGCTTGAGGATGAAAAGCTCAACGACCTTGACTTTATTGAGCTTAACTGCTGCACGGGCGGCTGTGTGGGCGGCGTGCTTACAGTTGAAAACCCCTATGTGGCAAAGGCGAGAATTCAGCGTCTGCGTAAATTTATGCCTGTTTCCTGCAATGCCGTGACAGGTGAATTTGATATTGACGATCTGAGCTGGACAAAGGAGCTTACACCTTCTCCGGCAATGAAGCTTGCTGACAATGTTGTCAAGGCAATGCGCATGATGACTCAGCTTCGTGAGATTGAGAAAACTCTTCCCGGTCTTGACTGCGGCATCTGCGGTGCCCCCTCGTGCAGAGCGCTTGCAGAGGATATCGTCAGAGGCTACGCAGAGGAAACAGACTGTCTGCTGCACAAATATAAAATCAAGTCCTCCCACGAGGGAGAGGATTGGCTGCCCCTTCCCTTCAGGATGAAGGTTATGGGAGAAGACGCAAGTGAGGAGAAGAAAAATGAAGGTTGATAAGCTGATTTCTGAGCTTGGTTTAAGCGTTATTACCGAAGGTGATCTTGAAAGGGAATGTGAGGGCTGTTACTGCGGTGACCTTCTTTCCTGGGTAATGTCAAGGGCGAGAGAGAATGATATCTGGCTTACGGTTATGGGCAATGTAAATGCCGTTGCCGTGGCAGTGCTTACGGACTGTGCCTGCATTGTGCTGACGGAGAATTCCGCCCTTGATGATGATGCAAAGCAAAAGGCAATTCAGCAGGGTGTCACAATCCTTCGAAGCAGTAAGAACGCTTACGAGCTTTCTGTGCTCATTTCAAAGCTGATATGAAGCTTTATTACGATTTACACCTTCACTCCTGCCTTTCACCCTGTGGCGATGATGATATGACACCGTGGAATCTTGTCAATATGGCAAAAATCCTCGGCCTTGACATTATTGCCCTGACGGATCACAACAGCTGTAAAAATTGCCGCAGTGCAATGAAGGTCGGTGAAAAAGCAGGAATTACGGTTGTGCCGGGAATGGAGCTGTGCACGGCAGAGGAAATTCACTGTGTGTGCCTTTTTGATGATATAGACAAGGCTGAAGCCTTCGGTGATTTTGTGAAAACAACCTTACCGACGGTTAAAAACCGTGAAGAGATTTTCGGCTGTCAGCTTATTATGGATGAGGGCGACGGAATTCTCGGCAGGGAGGAAATACTTCTGACAACGGCTTCGTCAATCGGGATTGACAGTCTGCCCGGGCTTATGGAAAAGCACGGCGGAGTATGGTTCCCGTCTCATATTGACAGAGAGTCCTACAGTATCATTTCTTCTCTTGGTGATTTCCCCTCTGAGCTTGAGGTGAAGGCCTTTGAGCTTACACCGAATGCAGAGGAAAAGGCTTACAGGGACAAATATAAGGCTCTTGAAGGAAAGCTTCTTTTGAGAAATTCCGATGCTCATTATCTTGAAAATATGAGAGAAAAGGAATTTTACATTCAAGCAGAGGAGAATTCGATAAAGGCCTTGACGGAATATATAAAAAGGAGTTAAGTTAAATGAAGGAAGTTGAAAGAGCAGGGGAGCTTTTCCTTGAAGGCTTCAATTGCTCCCAGGCGGTGTTTACCGCTTTTTGTCATCGCTTCGGCATGGACGAGGAAACCGCAAAAAGGGTTTCTGCAGGCCTTGGCGGCGGAGTCGGCAGAATGAGAGAGGTCTGCGGAGCTGTCAGCGGTGCGGCAATGGTCCTCGGAAGCGTTGCTTCGGCAGTAAAGGGTGATGACAAAGAAAACAAAGCGAAAAATTACGAGCTTGTGCGCGAATTCACGGAAAGATTCAGGCAAAGGCACGGCGGCACGGTAATCTGCCGTGAGATGCTTAAGCTAAATATCGAAATGGAAAAAACAGCTATGCCTGAAAACCGCACGGCTGAATATTATAAAAACCGCCCTTGTCTCAAGGCAGTTGAGGATGCGGCGGAAATTCTTAAAAATATAATTGACGAACAAGAAAAAGGAGAAATAACAAAATGAATATTCTTATTGTAAACGGAAGTCCTAAGGGCAAATTCAGTATCACACTTCAGACAGGCAAATACCTTGAGCTGCTTTATCCCGAGCATAAATTTGAGGTCATTCACGCAGGACAGATTATCAAAAAGCTTCAGCGTGATTTCACTCCTGCTAAGGAAATGCTTGAAAAGGCAGAGCTTGTAATTTTCTCTTATCCCGTTTATACCTTCATCGCTCCCTCACAGCTTCATTATTTCATTGACCTTATGAAGAAGAGCGGCATTGATTTCTCAAATAAATTTGCAACACAGATTTCAACCTCAAAGCATTTTTATGACATCACTGCTCATAAGTATGTTGAGGATAACTGCTACGATATGGGCTTTAAGTATCTCAAGGGTCTTTCTGCTGATATGGATGACCTTTCAACTGAAAAGGGACAGAAGGAAGCAGAGGAATTCTTCAAGCTTGTTTTATGGCAGATTGAAAACGATTTTTACGAAATTCCTCAGAGAGAGCCCCGTAAGGTCAAGAAGGCTGTCAAGGCAACCGCTGACTGCGACAATATCGCAAAAAGCGGCGGCACTGTTGCAATTGTTACCGATGCAACTGCCGATGACAAGAACCTTCTTACAATGATTGAGCGCTTCAGAAAGAAGCTTTCACTTAACACAAAGGTTATCAACATTTCCGAGTTCCCCATAAAGGGCGGATGTCTCGGCTGCTTCAAGTGTGCTGTTTCAGGCAATTGCTTCTATAAGGACGGCTATCAGAATCTCCTTCGAGATGAAATCCAGAGCTGTGATGCAATCGTTTATGCATTCACAATCAAGGATCACTCAATGGGTCCCCGCTTCAAGATGTATGACGACAGACAGTTCTGCAACGGTCACCGTACAGTTACAATGGGCGCTCCCATCGGTTACCTTGTAAGCGGTGAGTACAGCATTGAAAAGAACCTTCAGACAATCCTTGAAGGCAGAGCAGGTGTTGGCGGTAACTACCTTTGCGGCGTTGCAACAGACGAATTTGATCCTGACAGAGAGGTTGACCGTCTTGCAGGCACCCTCGCTTATGCAGTAAAGAACAAGTATGTTCAGCCTGCTGACTTCCTCGGTGTCGGCGGTATGAAGATTTTCCGTGACCTTATTTTTATTATGCAGGGTCTTATGAAGGCTGACCACAAGTTCTACAAGGCTCACGGTCAGTATGACTTCCCGCAGAAGCAGATGCCCAGAGTGCTTGCAATGTATCTTGTAGGTGGTCTTATGGCAGTGCCTGTCAAGGGCGGCAAGGCAAAGGCAAAGATGACTCAGATGATGAACGAGGGCATGATTATGCCTTATCAGAAGGCTCTCAAGGAAGCTGCAAAGCGTGGCGCAGAGAAGAACGTTGCTGCAGATGAAGAAAAAGAGCTCGTTGAAATCGGCTGATATAGAGTAGTAAGGGCCGAGGGCATCGCTGAAGCGATGCAGTAGTAAGTAGTGAGCAATCGCGTAGGGGAGACCCCGTGTGGTCTCCCTGTAGTAGCAAGTAGTAAGTAGTGAGTAGTAAGTAGTAAGGCAGGGACAGGTTGTGATGTGTCCTAAATGTAGCGTCGCCGCATCGGCGACTGTCGACCACAGGTCGACGGGATGAAAGCAGCTTCCCTTATACAGGAGCCTTCGGTCGTAAAGCGGATAAATAAAAAAGAACGGGGTTTAATTACCTCGTTCTTGACTTTTTAATGTCGGAAGTAATATAATATATCTGATATTTCACTACACCCGAATTTCGCACCCCCGTGTGAAGCCTTTCGGGTGCAATACTGCGTGAAGGGAGATTTATCGTGTCAGGATTTCTTAAGGTTTTAAAGGGCAGTGACGAATTTGAGAAAATCAGTCGTTGCATTGCAGATAACAGACTTCCTATGGGTGTAATCGGGCTTTCTCAGGTGCATAAGGCCCATTATATCTCGTCACTTATTGAAAGCCTCGGTGACAAAAAGGCACTTATTGTCTGTCCCGATGAGGGAAGTGCGTCAAAGCTTTGCGATGACATCAACAGCCTTTACGGCGGTGCTTTCGTTTACCCCTCAAGAGATTTTTCCTTCAGGGGAAGCGACAACAGATCCCACGAATTTGAGCAGAAAAGGCTTTCCGTGCTTTGCAGAATCCTTGACGGAGAATGCAGGTTTGTCCTTTGCAGTATTGAGGCGGCAGTTCAGTTTACCGTTCCTTCAAGGGAGCTTGAAAAAAGAAGCTTCACCCTTACTCTCGGTCAGGAGGTCACAACACACGAAATTGTCAACACTCTTCTTGCCGCAGGCTATGTGCGTACAGATCTCGTTGACGGTATCGGTCAGTTTTCACTTCGTGGCGGCATTCTTGACTTTTTCCCTCCCGACAGCGATGAGCCCTGCAGAGTTGAATTCTGGGGTGACAGCATTGACTCAATGGCACATTTTGACCTTGAAAGTCAGAGAAGAACCGATGTCCTTGAAAGGGTTAAGCTCACACCTGCAACAGAGGTGCTTTTTGATTCCCGTGAGGTGTTAAAAGAAAAGCTTACCGATTTCCTTTCCACGGTAAAGGGTAAGGGCAGTGTAAAGGCAAAAGAGAAAATCCGTGAGGATATCGATGCCCTTGACCACTTCATCGGTGTTGGTGCTCCCGATAAATATCTGCCTCTTGCCTACGATGAGAAGGCAACAGTTTTTGACTATATGAAGGATGCCCTTCTCTTTGTCTGTGAAAGCGCTTCGGTAAAACAGAAGTTCAACACCTCGTCGGCACTTCTTAACGAGGATATACGCACTCTTTTTGAGGAGGGTGTGCTTACAAAGGGAATTGACAGCTTTACCCTTTCCTGGACGGACGTGCTTAAAAGGTACGAGACTCAGGGCGCGGTTTATGTTGACTCTCTTGCAAGGGGCTCCTTTGACACGCCTGTAAGGGAGCTTGTGAGCATCAATGCCCGTCAGACCTCCCGTTGGGACGGCACGCTTTCCTATCTTATGGAGGACCTTAAGCCAACAATTCATTCGGGCTATACTGCCGTTGTTATGGCAGGAACTGAAAAAAGTGCGAAGGAGCTTGCCTATGACCTTGAAACAGAGGGCATAAAGTCAAGGTATTTCCCTGTTGTGCCCGGTGAATTTCCCAAGGGCTATGTCAGCGTAATTGCAGGCACGGTATCCTCGGGTATCGAATACGATTTACTGAAATTTTCACTTTTCACCTACGGTAAAGCCACGGCAAAAACAAAAGGTGAGAAAAAGAAAAAATTCAAAACGGGCAGAGGTCTTACCTCTCTTGACGAAATAAGCAAGGGTGACTACATTGTTCACGCAATTCACGGCATAGGTGTCTTTGACGGCATCAAGACAATGAATATGTCGGGCGTCATAAAGGACTTTATCAAAATCAATTACCGGGGAAGTGACGTGCTTTATCTTCCCGTTACTCAGCTTGACCTGATTTCAAAATATGCCTCTCCTCACGATGCCGACAAGGTTATAAAGCTGAATAAATTAGGCTCCGATGAGTGGAAAAAGACAAAGTCAAGGGTTCGTGCCGCCGTTAAGGATATGGCAAAGAAGCTCACCGAGCTTTACGCACAGAGGCTCAACAGCAAGGGCTTCAGCTTTTCAAAGGATATCGATATGCAGAATGACTTTGAGCGTCGCTTTGAATTTGAGGAGACCGACGATCAGCTTATTGCAATCAATGAAATAAAGCATGACATGGAAAGGCCGAGTCCTATGGACAGGCTTCTTTGCGGTGACGTAGGCTTCGGCAAAACCGAGGTTGCACTCAGAGCCGCATTCAAATGTATTGCTGACGGAAAGCAGTGCGCAATTCTTGTGCCGACAACGATTCTTGCCTTCCAGCATTATCAGACAATCAAGAAACGCTTTGACGGCTTCCCTGTTGAAATTGATATGATTTCACGCTTCAGAAGTCAGACAGACCGCACAAAAATAAAAAAAGCCCTCAAAAGAGGTGCGATTGATATTATTGTCGGTACTCATTCAATTATTTCAAAGAGTGTTGAGTTCAAGGATCTCGGACTTCTCATTGTTGACGAGGAGCAGCGCTTCGGAGTGCTTCAGAAGGAAAAGCTCAAGGAAAAATTCCCCGGCGTTGACGTGCTTACCCTTTCGGCAACACCTATTCCGAGAACTCTCAATATGGCGATGACGGGGATCCGTGATATGTCACTTTTGGAAATTGCACCTCAGGGGCGTCATCCCGTGCAGACCTATGTTGTGCCTCAGGATATGGGAATCCTTGCCGAGGCAATGGAAAGAGAGCTGAGAAGAGGCGGACAGGTTTATTATCTGTTCAATCGCATTGAGGGAATTGAATCAAGGGCAGCGCAGATTAAGGAATACCTTCCCGACGCTAAAATCGGCATCGGTCACGGTAAGATGAGTGAGGAAGAATTAAGCGAGGTATGGCGACAGCTTCTTGAAAATGAGATTGACATTCTCGTGTGCACAACCATCATTGAAACAGGTGTTGACGTGCCCAATGCAAATACCCTCATCATTGAGGATGCGGACAGGCTCGGCCTTGCTCAGCTTCATCAGATAAGAGGTCGTGTGGGTCGAAGCCCGAGAAGAGCCTTTGCTTATTTCACCTACGGCAAGCACAAGGAGCTTAACGAAACCGCAAGACGCAGACTTGAAGCAATCAGAGAATTTACGGAATTCGGCTCAGGCTTTAAAATTGCCATGCGTGACCTTGAAATAAGAGGTGCGGGCAGTGTTCTCGGTGCTCAGCAGCACGGACATATGGAGGCTGTCGGCTATGATATGTATCTCAAAATCCTCGGAGAAGCCATAAACGAGGAAAAAACCGGTGAGGAGCATAAGGAAAAGAATGAGTGTGTTGTTGATATCAACATTGACGCTCACATACCTGAAACCTATATTGATTCCGTGAAAAACCGAATCGGAATGTACAAGCGAATTGCCGAAATTCAGAACGGTGAGGATGCAATGGACGTCACCGATGAATTTATTGACCGCTTCGGTGACATACCGCCGAGCGTTCAGGGCCTTATTGATGTTGCTCTGCTTCGTGCCTATGCGGCAAAGCTCGGTATCTTTGAAATCAAGCAGCAGAACGGAATGGTGCTTGCCTTCTTCAATGAGCTTAAGCCCGAATATGTTTCTGCCGTAGCCGTTAACCTTCGCGGTAAGGCGATGATAAGCGGAGCAAAGAGCAGTGCACCTTATATTTCCCTGAAGCTTCAGGGCAGAAGCAACGTTGATGCAATCAAGGAGCTTGTAACGGTGCTTTCTTCTGTTGAACAGTAAACTTAATAAAAATCGGCACAGGTTCAACCTGTGCCGTTAGTGTTATCTGTGAAGCTTTACTGAGGCTTCTTCACAGTTGTAAGGAACTGCTCTGCCATTTCAATCATGCCTTCGTCAATGTTGATAACCTTCAGTGAAAGAATCTGTCTGAGGGTGAAGGGCTTTACCAGAGCCATAAGAGGACTCTTGACAAGGCTTCCTGCAACACCGCTTACCATGCCGAGGATGTCCTCGCTCTTGAGAAGATCACCGATGGTGTCGTCAAGGCTGTAGCAGTTTTCGTGAGCTGAGTCGTTTTTGTCAACGAACCAGTTTCTTACCATTGAGGAGCAGCCGTCGGGAAGTCTGTACTCTCTGGGGTATTCCTCAACACCGGTAAGTACGATTGTTTCCTTGATGTCGCCTGCGATGATGGTGAGCTTGTTTTCGCCTTCCTTGATTTCAAAGCCTTCAAATTCAAAGATGCCTTCTGCAGTAACTGTCTGCTGCTTTTTGCCGAGCTTGAGGGTTACCTTTTCACAGCTTGAGTAAACCTTGAACTTCTGCTGACCGATCTTACGAAGGGGATATCTGTCACCGACAAGGTGAACGAACTTTTCATCTGACCAGAATGCCTTGTAAAGGTAGAAGGAATCCTTCTTGTTCTTTCTGTCAAAGGTAACAAGACCCTTGTTGTTTCTGCCTCTGACACCGCCTTCGTTTCTCATTGCTGAGCCGAAGTCGAACATATTCCATACATATGAGCCCCAGATGTAATCGTGAGCGTTGATTGTCCTGATGTAATGCTCGTGGAACTTTGCCTGATAGCCTTCGGAGTAGTCGCCCTGGGAAGGCTCATCACTGAAGTAGCCGAGGATGCCTTCTGCACCGTACTCTGAAAGGCAGAGTGTGCCTTCGGGATTATATTCACGGAACTTTTCAAGCCATTCATCAAGGCCGTCACAGGTCTTCATATACCAGCCGAAGTAGTGGTTGTAGCCGATGATGTCTGTAATTGTGTTAAGCTCGGATTCGATTTTGCTCATTGAAACCTGTGCACAGGTGGTTGCTCTTGAGGGGTCAAGAAGTCTTGCATAAGCGTCAAGCTCTCTGATAGCCTCCACAAGCTCGGGAGTTTCTGTTGTGATGGTGATTTCATTCTGAACACCCCAGCAGAAGATTGAAGCGTGGTGCATATTCTGCTTGATGAGCTCTTCAAGCTGAGTGAGAGCATTTTCCTGAGCCTTTTTGTTAAAGCGTGAGATAACGGGAATTTCTGCCCATACGAGAAAGCCCATTTCGTCGCAAAGGTCATAGAAGTCACCTGACTGCTGATAGTGAGCAAGACGAAGGGAGTTAACGCCCATTTCCTTGATGATTGCGAGGTCTTCCTCGTGATGCTCCATTGTAAGAGCGTTACCCACAGCCTCTCTGTCCTGATGACGTGAAACGCCCTTGAGCTTGATGTGCTTGCCGTTGAGGAAGCAGCCCTTGTCCTTGTCAAAGACAATCTCTCTGAAGCCGAAGCGAAGCTCACAGGTATCTATAACCTTGCCCATATCAAGAATTGAAGCACGAAGAGTGTAAAGGTAGGGATTTTCCATACCGTTCCAGAGAATGGGTGAGTCAACGTGAAGCTTTGTTCTGTCGCCTGCCTTTGCAACAACCTTACCTTCCTTGTCGAGCACCTCATAAAGCACGCTGATGCCTGTTCTGTAGCCGCTGATGAGAGCCTTTACGTGAACATCGCCGTTCTTCTTTGCAGTTACATAAACGCCCTTGCTGCCTGCATCGGTGAGTGAGAAATGAGTTTCGGGAACGTCGTAAATGAGGTTGACGTCTCTGTAAAGACCGCCGTAGAAGGTGAAGTCGGCAAATGCGGGGTAGATATCCTTTCTTTCGCTGTTGTCAACGGTGATTTCAAGGAAATTCTTCGGTGAAGTGAGGAGCTTTGTAAGCTCGAAGCGGCAGGTTGAATAACCGCCCTTGTGCTCGCCTGCACTTCTGCCGTTTACAAGCACCTTGCAGAAGCTGTTTGCACCCTTGAGCTCAAGGAAAACCTTGCCGTCATACTTCGGAAGGATTTTTGTGTAGGTGCAGGCGCCCTTGTAGTAGGTGCTTTCTGCGCCCTGACCGTCAAGGTTGTTCCAGGTGTGAGGAAGGTTAACGTTTTCCTTCACGCCTTCCTTGCAGAAGATCCAGTCATTGTTAAGGGAAATAACTTTTTTCATATTTTGTACTCCTTTATATTAATTGTTTTAATTATAGCATATTTCGGGAAAAATTCAAATTATAGGATTTTTTTATTCAAAATCGAATTCATCCTCGTTTTTTCTTCTGAAAATTTCAAAGATTTCATCAAGAAGCCCGTCATCTGTCACACGCTGATAGGCTTCACCCTTTGTGGTTTTGATAACACGGAAGATGTCAACATATCCGTCACCGTCAACGGGTGAGAGAACAACATATTCAAGCTCGTCCTTAAAAACGATGTCAAGAAATTCGTAGTCAGCCGTGATGTTATCGGTGTCCTTGATTGTTACGGTGAAGTCAAGCTCCTCATCGTTGAGCTTATTTAAAAGATCACTCATTTTCGTCCTCCGTATCACTTTTTTTGCCGTTCATTTCAAAACGGTAGATTTCCTGCTTTTCAATGTCGATATTCTGAAGCATGATAGGCGGTACACCGCAGCCTGCAGTTATCGTTGCGGCAAGAGCCTTTGCAAAGGTGTGAAGCTCACGGAAGGTTTCAACGTGGATGAACTCCTTTTCAACCTGACTGAGAATTCTGAAGGCACCGACAAGAGTAATTTTGAGGTTGAGCACATCCTTGTTTTCCTTGTCAAAGGCTTCAACGGTAAGGGTTGCCTCACAGGTGGAATTACCCTTGTAGCGGACGTTGTGGGAAACCTTGTTTGAAAGCTTGAGCTGAACCTTTCCGTTGACCTTGTTGTTGAAAACCAGCTCACTTACCTTGTAAGCCTGAAGAGCAATATTAGCCATGCTTTTTAGCCTCCTTTATATTCATATACATAAACGGGAAAGCGATAAATTCCTTGATATAGCAACGTGCTCTTACGTTCTTCGGCGTAACGGCGGCAACGGTTTCAGCCTCAATGCCGCATTCTTTTGCAAGAGCTCTTGCTCTTAAAAGGTGATAGCTGCTTGAAAGAAGAGCTACCTGTGTCTTTCCTGATTCGTTCATAAGCTTTTTTGCGTTGTAGAAGTTTTCTGCTGTGGTGGTTGATTTATCCTCAAGGATAATTCTGTCTTCTTCAATGCCTTTTTCCATGAGAAGCTCCCTGATAACCTCAGCCTCGCTTTTTGTCTGTCCTTCGCCCCTAATTCCTCCGCAGGCGATTGCAACGGTGCTTTTATGCTCCTTGAGATATTCTGCGGCTTTTTCGCAGCGTAAGGTGAGCACCTCGGTGGGAGCATTGTTTTTCAGTGCGTGACCGAGAATGAGCACATAATCCTTTTCGCCCTTTGCGTTGCCCTTTGAAGCAATGGCTTCCTTCACTGCGAAAACCGTCACGGGAAGAAAAGCGCCAGCTGTGAGCACTGCCTTTAAAGTCATATTCAAAATAACAGACCTCCTTTTAAATGTAAGGAATAATAATCAACTATCAGTATAACATAAAATTAAGCAAAGTTAAAGAGTTTTTTTGGAGGTTTTATTATGTGCGGAATTGTCGGCTTTACAGGGAAGGAAAGGGCGGTGCCATATCTGCTTGATTGTCTTTCAAAGCTTGAGTACAGAGGTTACGATTCAGCGGGAATTGCTCTTTTTGAGGAAAAGGGAATAGATGTTACCAAATGTCAGGGTAAGCTTTCGGTGCTGACGAGTGTGGTTGCTTCAAAGAAAAAAAGCAGCTCTCTTTGCGGCGTAGGTCATACACGCTGGGCAACTCACGGAAGGCCCGATGAAAGAAATGCTCACCCTCACCTGAGTCAGAAGGGTATTTTTGCAGTTGTTCATAACGGGATTATTGAAAATTACGCAAGGCTTAAAGCTGAGCTTATATCAGAAGGCTACAGCTTTGTGTCGGAAACGGACACGGAGGTTATAGCTCATCTGCTTGAAAAAAATTATCAGGGCGATTTTATCGGGGCGGTGAAGGCCACCTTGCCCTTGCTTGAAGGCTCTTATGCGGTGGCAATCATCTGTAAGGATTATCCGGGAAAAATCTTCTGCTCAAGGTGGGGCAGTCCCATTGTGCTCGCACAAAACGAAAAGGGAAGCTTTATTTCCTCCGATGTAACCTCTCTTCTGAAATACACCGATGAAATTTACAGACTCGAGGGCGGAGAAAGTGCTCTTGTCAGTGGCGGAAAGCTTGAATTTTTCGATAGGAGCATGGAAAAAATTGAAAAAGCACCTGAGAAAATCAGCTGGACAGTTGCCGATGCGGAGAAAAAAGGCTTCGGGCATTTTATGTTAAAGGAAATCCACGAGCAGAGCGAAACTGCCGAAAGGACGATAAAGAAGGCTGTGAAGCAGGGCGAAATAACCTTCGAGGGTCTTGAAGGGCTGTGGCAGAAGCTTTCGGAAATAAGAAGGATTGTTTTTGTCGGCTGCGGCTCGGCTTACCATGTGGGGCTTGCGGCAAAGCACGTGACGGAAAAGCTTACGGGGATTTACTCTTCGGCGGAAATTGCAAGTGAATGGCGCTACGGTGCTTCACCCGTTGATAAGCATTGCCTTGCGGTTTTTATCAGTCAGAGCGGCGAAACTGCAGACACTCTTGAAGCTCTTCGTAAGGCAAAGGCTATGGGCGCTGTAACAATCGGAATTGTCAATGTTGTTTCAAGCTCCGTTGCCTGTGAAAGTGATTATGTGATTTATACAAAGGCGGGACCTGAGATTGCCGTGGCCACAACCAAGGCTTATACGGCACAGCTTATCACGGCTTTTCTTCTTGCAGTGAAAATCAGTTTTATAAAAGGAAGTATAACGGCAGAAAGGTACAAAAGGCTTGTTTGTGAGCTTGTGTCCTCAAAAGAGAAAATCGCCTGTATGCTTGAAGAAATGCCTGAAAAGGCTGAAAAGCTTGCCGGGGAATTTTTTACCTGTGAGCATATACATTTTCTCGGAAGAAATACCGATTACGCCGCCGCGATGGAGGGAGCTCTCAAGCTTCGTGAGGTGAGCTATATTCCCTGCGAGGCCTATGCCTCGGGTGAGCTCAAGCACGGAACAATTTCACTTATTGAAAAGGACAGCGTTGTTGTTGCTCTTATGGGAAATGACGAGCTCGCAGGCAAAACCTTCAGCAACATCAAAGAGGTGAAATCACGGGGCGGAAGAATAATAGGTCTTGTAAGTCAGGGGACACTTTCTTCTGAGCAGCTCGGTGAGCTTGACAGAGTGCTTGAGCTTGTATCGGGTGAGGGGCTTTTCTCTTGTATCTATGAGGGCGTGGCGCTTCAGCTTTTCTCTTATTATGTGGCAAAAAAGCGTGGCTGTGATATTGATAAGCCGAGAAATCTCGCAAAATCCGTAACGGTTGAATAAGTGAAAAAATAATCTTGATAAAGTTACAAAAAGGCTGTAAAAAATGTGTTAACTAGGTTGAATTTTGACTTTTGTTAGAGTATAATTTAAAAGAATATATATGTCTAGAAATAAATTTCAGGAGTGATAGAATTGGCAAATGTAACTTTCAGCCTTGAAACCAACGGATATAATGTTGAAGAGGTAAACAAATATATTGAAATGATTCACCTTGAATATGAAAATGCCATTGCCTGGGGTGAAGAAATGGAAAGAGAGCTTCTTGCACTTCGCACAGCCATGAAGGAGCAGGGCGTTTACTTCACTATTGACGAAAACAACCAGAATGAGGTTGTCAAGGAGGTTTTCGATAAGCTTACCGCTTCACTTGAAAAGGTGAAATCAGATGCTCAGCAGAGATCAGATGAAATGATTGCTCAGGCTAAGGAGGAAGCAAACCTCATTGTCAGAAGAGCAAAGGAAAATTCCGTTGAAATCAGAACACAGAACGTTACAATTATGCGCAATCTTAAAAGCATCGGTGAGATGATTGACGTTATTCTTGAAAAAGGTATACAGTAAACATTCAGTAAAACAGATTTTAAGGATGTGAAATAATTGGCAAACTACAGACCCAAGAGCCTGAACGAGCTTGGCAATTTGTACGACAAATCCATTGAAGCTCAGAACGAGATTAAAAAAAGCTCATCAAGGCTTGAAGATAAGCCTGTTCAGACGGCAACTGCATTTATGCCCGATGAAGAGGCATTACCGATGAAAAAAACACCTCAGCAGATTGCTTCTGATGAAATTGCAAATAAGATAGGCGATTTTGCAAAAACCTTCGGAAGCGAGGTCACGGACACCTCAAAGAAGCCTCTTGCAATTGCAACGGTTCAGTCCAAGCCCCGCCCTAAAAAGAAGCTTGAGAGTGAGGATAATTCTGAGGTAAAGGCGAAGAAAAAGGCAGAGCCTCAGAAGCCGAGACTTATAAGAAATTCAGAGCGTACCGACCTTTTTGAAAATTACAAAAAGGTGATGGATGACGAGGACGATTACAATTTCGGTGAGCCTGAAAAGGCAAAGCGCGGAATATTAAGAAAAAACAAAAGCGTTGAAAAAGCGGCTGAGGAAGAAAAGAAGGAGCCTGAGGTCAATGAGATTGAGCGTCAGGCAGAAGCTGCGGTCGGTGCAGTTTTTCAGGATGTTGTCAGCAAAAAGGTTGAAGCACCGAAGGAAGAAAAGCCTCAGTTCAAAAAGGTTAGCTATGAGGATTATATAGCTACACGGGTTGAAGAAAATGAGAAGACAGAGGAAAAAGAGGAGGAAGCCAAGGGTGAAAAAAATCCCTTGAAGCAGATTATCCTTATGGTTTTACTTCTGTGCGTTCTTCTTTCCTCAATCGGAATCGGCTGTGTCAAGGTTTTCTCGGGTGCTGACAGCGATAAGGCTGTTTTCGGCAACCACTATGTTTATACTGCGAAAAGAAACTATTCTGACCTTGACGTCAGAAAGGGCAGCCTTGTCATCACAAGGGATGAGTATCCCGCAGCAGGTGACATCGTAGCTTACAGGCAGGACAGCGGAGCTTATGCCTTTGCACGCTTTGAGACCGTGCTTAACGTTGAAAGCGCAATTGCCAACGACGGTGCACAGCAGATTCTTATTTTCAACAAGGATCTCAGAGGTGTTGTCACAACTGCAATTCCTGTTGTGGGAATTATTGTTTCTGCAATAATGACCTACTTCCTTCCCATTATGGGACTTATGCTTCTTATTGTTGCACTTCTTATCCTTCTTATCTATTTCGTTTCCAAGGATGACGACGGTTATTACGAGGACGAGCAAGAGGAATATGAGGAGGAATACGACGAAGAGGATTATCAGGCAGAGACTCAGGAGGATGAAGAGATGCCTGAGCAGAAAAGGGATGCCGAAAATGATGATGCCGACAAGGAAGAGTCCCTCGAAGAGCTCTTTACCTTAGGTTGATTTTGTAATTTAAGTCAGTTCGGGGAAACAGGTGAAAATCCTGTACGAGCCCGTCGCCGTAAGGTGTATTTAAAATCTTTGTCTTATCTGTAAGGTGGCAGTGGGTAACCGTTGCCACCTTAGTCGCAAGCAGAGAAAAAGCCATTGGGCCGTGAGGCCTGAGAAGGTGACAAGGATGCACTGAGTCGAAATACCCGGCTGACTTGTTCTTTTCTGTGCCGCGAGCGCCGGCAGGGTTAAACCCGGAAAAGAAAATATAAAAAAATAAAGGAGTTTTAACAATGCAAAAAACAATGAATTTCAAAAAGCTTTGTTCTTTGTGCCTTTGTATCGTGCTTATTGCGACTATAGCGCTTTTTACAACCGGTTGCACAAACAACAACACAACAGACGGTAACATTTCAGCCGGCAATCTTTCCTCGGGAAACCTTATGACTGAGGAAATTATTTCTCTCGGTCAGGGTGAAACAGAGTTTATTTTCTGCGTCAGCGATGTCGAAGGAAAGGAAACCTGGTACAGCATCAGCACGGACAGGAAAACCGTAGGCGAAGCCTTGCTTGAGCTCGGACTTATTGACGGTGAAGCAGGTGCATACGGCCTTTACGTCAAAACCGTGAACGGAACCACTCTTGATTATGACAAGGACGGTATGTACTGGGCCTTTTACATCGGCACACAGATGTCTCCCACAGGCGTTGATATGACAGATATCACCGTCGGAGAAACCTACCGCTTTGTTGCCGCAGAAGGATGAAGCTGACAGTAAAGGAAGGCGTAATTTTCAGCATGCTCGGAGCCTTGATGTATTGCTCGAAGGTTCTTATGGAGCTTTTGCCGAACATACATCTTGTCGGTGTGCTGACGGTGGCATTTACAATTGTTTACCGAAAAAAAGCACTTTATCCGATTTACATTTTCGTGCTTTTATCGGGGCTTCTTTCAGGCTTTTCAACCTGGTGGATACCGTACCTTTACATATGGACGGTGCTCTGGGGAGTTACAATGCTCCTTCCGAGGGAGATGCCGAAAAAGGTTGCACCCGTTGTTTATGCTGTCGTGTGTGCCTGTCACGGACTTTTTTACGGAGTGCTTTACGCACCGGTTCAGGCTCTTTTCTTCGGCCTTGATTTCAAGGGAATGCTTTCCTGGATTGCGGCAGGCTTTTCCTTTGATCTTCTGCATTTTACAGGTAATCTGTGCGGCAGTGTGCTGATTGTTCCGATTGCCATGCTTATAAAAAGGGCGGAAAAATACGCATCTAAATGATTCAAAAATATTAAGAAAAAAACCATTGTAAAAGCCGAGACGGCCGATACAATGGTTTTGATTTTTAAAGGCAGGAAATATTACACCGTTTCGTTCTTTCTTTGCTGAAGGTCCTTTGCGATTTCACCGAGCTTCTTTTCCGAAAGGTCGTAGAAGAATACGGGAATGATTGCAAGCACGCAGGAGATGACGGTGGTAATGATCATAACGTTGAAAATCGGAGTGCGGACGGCTTCGTCGAAGAGAACGGAGTAATCGTTCTGTAAGCCGTAATGACGGTAGAAATAGGGGAGAATGAGGCCTGTTACAAGACCTGCTGCAGAAACCATCATGCCGCCGAACTGGGTGATGAAGCCTTCAAGTCGCTGACCGTTTTTCCACTGCTGATAGTCAAAGATATCTGCAGTGATTGAGGCGCTGATTACACCGTCGCCGCCGATTGAAAGAGTTGCAAGGTAAAGGCAGGCAAGGAAGAGCACGGGGACGTCTGATGTAAAGAGCATTGAAACGGCAAAGATTGCTCTTGCTGCGTTGAAGATGATAAGGCAGTTACGCTTGCCGATTTTCTTTGCAAGAATGGGAGCAAGAAGCATTCCGGGAACGGAAGCGGTGCCGATAACTGCATTCATAATGCCGAGAACCGTGTCGCTTTTAAGAACATAAGCGCAGTACCAGGTGAGCATTGCACCGATGCCGTACTTCATGGCGCTTAAAATGTTATAAAGGTAAAACAGCCAGAAATATTTGTTGTTGTAAAGGGATCTGATGCCGTCAAAGAACTTTACCTTTGCAACGTAGTTTTTCGGAACAACGATTTTTTCCTTTGTGCCGACAAAGGTCCATACACTAAGAGCAATACCGATTACGGAGAATACGGGGAAGATGATTCTGTAAGCGGTGAAGCCTGTCATACCACCGGGGAAGAAGCCTGCAAAAATGGGAAGAACGATATTTACAATTGAAGGCCCGAGGCTGTAAATGAACTGACTGATCGAAAGCAGTCCTGTTCTTTCCTCGCTGTCAGGGGTAAGAACCTGGGCAAGAGAGGTGAAGGAAAGGGCGTAGATTGACTGAAAAATTGTTGCAAGGATATAGATACCGCAAAGGGTGATACACTTGCCTGTGTAATTCATTGAGTTGGGGATGAAGGCCATAAGGCTTATGAGAATAGCCGTCGGGATGCCCGTAAGAATGAGATAAGGACGGAACTTTCCGTATCTGGTGTCCGTGTTATCGATAAGCATGCTTACAAAGGGTGTTTTAAGAAGGTTGATGATGGTAACAATGGTTGACATCCAACCCAGATGAACCGGGTCAATCCCGTAAGCTGAGCCTACAAGCAGACAGCTTGCCGTAAGGCCTACATAACCGAAAAGGGAGTTGATTGTATTAACACCGATTCCGCCGAAGGAATAGGCACAGAACTCCTTATAAGGGATGTGCTTACCCTCGGGAGGCTCATTCCAATGAGCAGGGATGCTCCTGATTGTGTCGCTTACTTTTCCGATGATTCCGTTTTTCATATTTTTCTCCTTAATTTAAGCTTATGCTTTATTGATTTCTTTCCTTGTTAAAAGAACAACACTTTCCACATGCGCAGTATGTGGGAACATGTCAACAGGCTGAAGCTTTCTGACTCTGTAGCCGTTTTTGCAAAGGAAGCGCAGGTCTCTTGCCTGGGTTTCCACATTGCAGGAAACATAAAACACCTTTTCCGGAGCAAGGGTAACAAGGCTCTTGAGGAAGTTAAGGTCGCTTCCGGCTCTCGGAGGATCCATGAAAACAAGGTCGAAGCTTTCCTTTGCCTTTGCGGCTTCAACCATGAATTTGCCTGCATCGGCGGCGAAAAATCTTATGTTGTCAGTGCTGTTGAGCTTTGCATTGACCTTGGCATCACGGACAGCCTGCTCGTTGAGTTCAACACCGATTACCTCCTTTGCCTTGTCCGAGGCAACAATTCCGATTGTACCCGTGCCGCAGTATGCGTCAAGAACTCTTTCTTTTCCCGTAAGACCTGCAAAGTCAATTGCAGTGTTGTAAAGCACCTCGGTCTGTGCGGGATTTATCTGATAAAAGGATTTTGCTGAAATACGGAAGGTTTTGCCGCAGAGGATGTCCTCAATGTAGCCGCTGCCGTAAAGCACGGCTTCTCTTTCACCGAGAACAAGGCTTGTTTTTGCCCCGTTGATGTTGTGGATAACCGTTGTGATTTCCTCGTGGCGTGAAAGAAGCTCACGGACAAACTCCTCCTTTTTTGGAAACAGGGGAGTGCCGGAAACAAGCACAACCATTGTCTGTCCTGTTGAAAAGCTTCTTTTTACAAGCACGTGACGAAGAAAGCCTCTGCCCGTGTCCTCGTTATAGGAGGTGAGCTTGTATTTGGGAAGCATCTTTCTTATTGTGACAATTATGCTGTCGGCAATTTTATCCTCAAGCAGACATTCGTCAACGGGAATGATGTTATGGCTTGAGGACTGATAAACACCGGAAATAATCCTTCCGTTGCGGTAGCCGAAGGCAGCCTGAACCTTGTTTCTGTAGTGCATCGGATTTTCCATTCCGATGATTTCTTCAACGTGACCGAAGGTGCCGAGGTTTTTGATTGCCTTGACCTGCTTGAAGCTCAGCTGCTCGGGATAGGTCATGTTCTGAAGCTGACAGCCGCCGCATTTTTTGAAAAGGGGACAACCGTTGCCCTTGCCAACCTTTTTAGGTGGCAAGGATTTTGATTTTCTGTTTTGTTTTTTATTTGTAGCAGCTTTCATCGGTTTACAGTTTTACTCCCGAATATTTTTTTACCATACGTTTTACAGTAAATCTTAAGCTTACAAGGACTGCAAGTGCGCAGAAAGCGGCAAGAGGTTCACCGTAGCTCTTCTTCATAGTTTTTTTCTTCCTTTCATTATCAGGTTATATATGTAATTACTGAGGAATAATGCTGAAGCCGTAGCGGTATTCGTTGTTGCTGAAAATCTTATGCTCCTCAAGAGTGTGAGCGCCCCAGCTGTCGTAACCGCCGATGCCCATCTGACGGGCAATAAGTCTGACATAAAGTGTGTCACCCTCGGGAAGGTTGTGCTTGTGAGCTGCCTGCTCGAGCATGTATGCGGTGTAGGGTGAAACGTTAAGCTCGATTTCTGTGTCTGCTTCAAAGGAAAGTCTGCCTTCACCCTTGAGAAGAGCGTGTCTGACGCCTGTTCTTTCACCGTGCTCCTGAGGCTTCTGATAGTTGACGTAAAGGTCGTCAAGCTTTGTCTTGTAAAGACCGATGTCAGCGCCTTCGTTTCTGTCAATGTAGTTTTCGTGAGGACCTCTGCCGAGATATTCGAGGTCTGTGTAAGCGCCTCTGTCAATAGGTAAAATCATTGAAAGCTCGGGGATTTCGGGGAGACATTCGGGCACATTGATGTAATAGTCAACGTGAACGCCTACACTTGTTATGGTGTAAACAAGCTTACCTGAGGTTTCGGGGAAGGTGGGAACGGTGAAGTCAACATTTACCTTCACCTGCTTGCCGTCATTTTCAACGGACTGAATGCCCATCCAGGAATATGCACCTGCTTTTCTCCAGGTTCCGCAGCGTACCTCCTGACGGTTACCTCTGTCGTTATCGGTAAGTGCTCTCCAGAAGTTGAGCGCGAAGTCGCCCTTGAGAAGCTCCTTGCCACCCTTGCTGATGGAGTAAAGAGCACCGTTTCTTCTTGAGAAGCTGACGGTGAGATCACCGCCTGAAACGATAACTGAGCCGTAGTTCTTCTTAACGGTCATTTCCTTTCCTATAAGGTTGGTTTTCTTGTTTTTGTGCTCGTTTACAACAAACTGAGCCTTGGCTACAACGTGGCCTGTTTTTGCCCAGATGCCTGTTTCCTTAAGCTCATAAATGAGGTTGAAGTACCATTCGCCTTCGGGGATGTTGGAAACATCGAGAGCGATTTTCTTTGTCTTGCCGGGAGCGATGTCTGTGACGAGGTCACCGCTGTCAAGAACCTTGTTTTCGCTGATTACCTGCCAGTGAAGGTTGAAGTCGCTGAGGTTAGTGAAAAGGAAATCGTTCTGAATTTCAAATTCACCCTTTTCAACATCCAAAGCCTTGAAGCGGACGTTCTGATAAAGGCGCTTGATTTCCTTGATTGCGGGAGTGAGCTCTCTGTCGGCAAAAACAAGTCCGTTTGCGCAGAAGGTGCCGTCGTGAGTGAATTCACCGCTTTCACCGCCGTAAGCGATGTAGCTTGTGCCGTCCTCAAGGGTTTTTCTCACACCCTGGTCAACGAAGTCCCATACAAATACACCGAAGAAGGAGGGATACTTGTCCATAAGCTCCATGTATTTTCTGTTGGCACCTACGGAGTTACCCATTGCGTGGGAGAATTCGCAAAGCATGCAGGGCTTTTCGGGATGAGCGATTATATCTCTTTCAAGATCCCATGGCTTGGGATACATCTGTGAATAAACATCGGTAACATTTTTGTTGAAATCGAAGCGGTCCTTTTCGCCCCAGATTGATTCATAATGCACGGGACGTGAGGGGTCAATTTCATTGAGGTAATCGTGCATTTTAAGGAAGTTTTCACCGGCACTGCACTCGTTGCCCAAAGACCAGATGATAACTGAGGGATGGTTCTTGTCACGCTGATAAAGAGACTCGATTCTGTCCATACATGAGGCAGTCCACATTTCCATGCCGTCGGGCATAAGAGGTGTTTCCTCGCCCATAAAGCGTGTGCCGTGGCTTTCGAGGTTGTTTTCGTCAATGACATAAAGGCCGTACTCGTCACAAAGCTGATACCACAGGGGCTGATTGGGATAATGTGAGGTACGCACAGCGTTGATGTTGTGCTTTTTCATAATGATGATATCCTCAATCATCTGCTCTTTTGAAATAACACGGCCTGTGTCGCAGGAGAATTCGTGGCGGTTTGTGCCCTTGAGAAGAAGTCTCTTGCCGTTAAAGTAAAGGACGCTGTCCTTTATTTCAATGTGTCTGAAGCCTGTTTTGCAGCTTGTGTATTCAATTTCCCTGCCGTCAGCGTCACGAAGAAGAATGACAACGTTGTAAAGGTAAGGCTTTTCAGCGCTCCAGAGCTCAATGAAGGGAACGGTTGCGCTGAGAGTGACCTTGCCGCCCTTTTCAACTGTTTCCGTGTCTGTGGCAACAACGATGTTGTCGTTATCGTAAACAGTCATTTCAACCTCGGTATAAGCATCCTCGTTGCCGAGAAGAACATCAAGCTCAATGTCGCCTGTTTTGTAGTTCTTTACATCGGGAAGGGCCTTTAAGGTGAAGTCTCTGATGTACTGACTGTTTGTTGTGTAAAGGTAAACATCTCTGAAAATACCTGAAAGGCGGAAGAAGTCCTGGTCCTCAAGCCAGCTTCCGGTGCACCAGCGGTAAACCTCAACGGAGATGTTGTTTTCGCCTTCACACAGGTATTCGGTAATGTCAAATTCACTTCTTCTGAAGGTGCCCTCGCCGTAGCCGCAACGGACACCGTTGACATAAAGATAGAACGCTGATTCAACGCCCTCGAAAACAAGAACAACTCTTTCTTTCTTAAAGCCCTCGGGAAGGGTGAACTTTCTGATGTAACAGCCTACGGGGTTATAATCCGTGGGGGCCTCGGGAGGCTCCGGCTCCTGAATTCTTTCCCAGGGATACTGCACATTTGCGTAAATAGGGTAGTCATAGCCCTGCATCTGCCATGATGAGGGAACGGGGATTTCATCCCACTGACTGCTGTCAAAATCCCTGTCGGCAAAGGAGAGGATTTTATCCTTGTAGGTGTCAAAAAGTCTGAATTTCCATTTGCCGCAAAGGTCAAAATACCTTGAAGAAAGCTTGCCTTCACCCTTTTTTGCCTGGTCAAGGTTTTCAAAGGGCATAAAGGTTGCTCTTGAAGCAAGGCGGTTGATGCCTGTTACAAGTGGATCGTTCTGCCATTCGTTAAATCCGTCAATTTTAAAATTCATAATAATCTCCTGATGGTTTATTTAAGGTTTACTTTGTTTTCAATGATGTATCCCGTAAGAAGCAAAAGTCCGAAGGCGATAACAGCGGAAAAGATTGTTCCGCCCACACCGTAGGAAAGCAATGCTCCGTTTACCGCACCCATTTTTTCAATGGCGAAAAATGCCTTTTCGGAGGTAACAAAGAAGGTAAGAGGTGCTTTTTCCGTAAGGATGTTTGAAATTCTTGTTGTAAAGAGCATTATCACAAAGCAGGTGAGCACTCCGAAAAATTTGGGATGGGACTGGAGCTGCTTGGTATTTGCTACGGTTACGGAAAAATAGATGTAGCCTACATAGGTGAGCATTTTTGAAATGCCGATAAGAGCAAGGATGAGGATAACCTCTGCGATAACCGCACCTGAGGGCAGAAGCTCAAGAAAGCCCATGCTGCTGATAAGGCCTCTGATGATTTCCATTTCCTCTGCCGAACGGTGTCTTACATAAATGAAAATGAGAACAAGGGTAGAGGCCATAGTGGCAAAGCCTACGATTATCCACAAAAAGGACACAAGCACCTTTGAAAGAAGCAGGGTGCTTCCCTTGACGGGAAGGGTGAGGGTCAGGTAGCCCTGACGGGAGAAAAGGGTGTCGTAAAAGTTTTTGATTACCGATACAAGTGTAACAACAACTGTAACAATACCTATAACATAAAGTGCAAAGCAGCTGAGAATGCCTATTCCCGTTGAATCGGTGATAAGGGAAATGCCCATTATGAAGCTTGCCGCAAGAGCAACGCAGTAAATAACAAGGTTGTATCTTGCACTGTGGCGGATTTCGTTTTTGATTACCTTACCAAACATAAGCGAATACCTCCTTGAAAATTTCTTCAAGACTTTTACCTGTCGCTCTGACTTTGTCAATTCCTGCGTTAACGGCAATTTTACCGTTGTTTATCATAATGACACGGCTGAATATTCTTTCGATATCGTTTACAAGGTGAGTTGAAATAAGCACGGTGGAATTTTCGGGTCTGTTTTCCGCAATGAAGTCAAGTATTGCACTTCTTGAAGCAGGGTCAAGACCGCCGAGAGGCTCGTCAAGGATGTAAAGCTCCGCATTGCGGCAGAATACAAGAATAAGGTTTACCTTTTCAAGCTGACCCTTTGACATGGTTTTAATCTTCTGATTGATGTCAATGCCGAAGCGGGTCATCATTTCTGCTGCCTTGCTGCTGTCAAAGTCAGAAAAGAAGTCTGCAAAGTACTTTATTGCATCCGTGGGCTTCATCCAGTCGGGAAGACAGGATTTATCGGGGAGGAAGGCAATCAGGCTTTTTGAGTGGACTCCGGGCTTTTCACCGTCGATTTCCACAAGACCCTGATGGTCCTTGATAAGGCCTGTGAGAATTTTGATAAGAGTAGTTTTACCTGAGCCGTTAGGGCCGAGAAGTCCGACGGTTTCGCCTTTTCTGATAAGAAAGGAAATATCGTCAAGAACAACCTTTTTGCCGTAGGCCTTTTTCAGATTATCAACCTTTACTATGTTTTGCAAACTGAACACCTTCTTTATTTTTTTCTGTCAACCAGAAGTGTAATTATTCCGCACCATAAAAGTCGCAGAATGATAATTGTTACCGGGTTTATAAATACGTTCATTTTAAGAATGGGAGAAGCAACAAGCAGAATGAAGCCGAGGACCTGACCGACAAGCATCATTGAAAGAACAAGTCTGTTTGCTGTGTTGAGGTTGTAGCAGCCCATGATAAGATGCATAAGGCTCTTCTTTTTTCTTGAGCAGAGAAGGCCTGTAGGCTCCTGGGTTTCAATGCCGTTGTTGAACTTTTCCATTACTGAAGTAGCCTTTGCCGAAAGCACCTTGACAGAGGAAATGTCAAGGGAAAGCTTGCCTGCAACAATTTCCTCGTTAAGGAAGGCTTCTCTTGAGGAGAACATAAGAATGAGGCCTGTTTTGTTGAAGTCTCTTGAGTATTTTTTCAAAGAGGAGAGAACCTTGTAATTTACAAGGAAGGTGGCTGAGATTTCTCCGTCAACAACAACATACATAACGAATCTGCCCTTGCCGTAAGCCTTTTCGTGCTCCTTTGAGGGAACGGTGACGGAATGATTGAGAAGCATCTGTCTGTTTCCGACAAGAACCTTTCTGTCGTTAATCCAGGCTGAATAGCCGAGGCGTTCCTCGTACTGGAAGTTTTCAACCTCGGGAAGCTGCACATTCATCTGCTCGATAAAGCTGTCAAAGCAGGATGCGAGAACGGAGTTTGCGGTATACATTATCGCAGCGGTGTAAACTGCACTTGTGTTCTGCTCGATTCTTGTGATTTTTGATTTTCTGAAGCGTGAAATTTCACCTGAGAAAACATCCTTTGCATCAAGGACAAAGCCGTCGGATGAGCCGATGTGCTGAAGGGCTTCTCTGCCTGAAACACAGGCGCCCTGCTTGAACATATCTTTGCCGTTGTTGTAAAAAACGTATCTGCTCAAAGGATCGTACATTATCGGTAAAAGGGCACAGACCGTTGCCGTGAGAGCGGAAATGAAGCTGATGCCCGTAAGCTGCAGTGCAAAGCACAAAAGACCCACGATAAGAGCTGCAAGAAGCACAAAGCTCATTGAGAAAATGTAATACCTGTTTTCCTTGCTGTCATCGAATTCCGGCTCTTCGACGCTTGTGTCAAGAAAAGCCTTTGCGCAGTAGAAAACGTCAGGCTCGTTGTCACCATGAAGTGCTGAGGTGAAGGAAGCGGTTTCGTTTTTTACGGGAATTCTCTGTAAAATTGAAAGGCGCTTGGTTTTGCTTGCCATTGAAATGAGTCTTGTGCGGTTTCTGAGTCTGAAATAGTCGGAGAAGGAGCGCATAAAGCCTGCAAAGACAACGCATATGGTATATAAGCTTCCTGCCTGATTGAGACAGAGCATCACGACATTGTGGATAAGAACAAACAGGCTCATTACCGCAAGCGCTGTTTCGGGCACTGCCGAGAGGGTTCTTAATGCCTTGAAGCTTTTTATGAATGCGGAAAGGTTCATCATAAAAACAATGGCAGAAACAGCAAGGCCCGAGGTGGCGTAAAAGCTTTTGTCTGAGAAAAATATGGTAAGAATGAGAGTGAAGGCAAAAAGAATGCCGTAAATTATAAGAAAAAGCTTCTGCTTGCCGATTTCCTTTTCTGTTTCTTTTCTGATCTCGGCTGCACGCTGAGCACCCTTGTAATCTCTTTCTTTTCTGTAGGCGGAATTTTCGATTTTTATCTGTGTGATTTCGTCCTTGTTAAGATAAGCCTTTTCAACTGCTTCAAAAATATCCTCGCCTTTTCTTGTCTTGACAGAGTCGGCAAGACCCTTTCCGCCGTCACCGACGGGGGCGGCTTCAATGATAGCTCTGTCCTCTTTGTCCTTTGAAAGGACACGGAAGTTCTGCATGAAGCTGCTTTTTTTGTTTTTGTCAAGCTGAATTTTTTTGGTAACAGAACGAAGGTTGAAGTGTCTTGTGCTGCTGAGGCTTTCATTGGCAGGCTCTTTTTTTGGCTGTGCGGAGGGTGTGCTTGCCTCTTTGATTTTCACAGCCTGGGTTTTTGTAAAGTCCACTGTTCTGCCTTCGGCAGCGTCAGCTGTTTTATTGTTGATTGCCTTCTGCTCTTGTTTGTTGAAGCCGAGAGTGGCAAAAAATTTATCGGTGTCAAAGGAGGGGACAGCATACAAATCCTCACGGTTGTCTGCAGCGGGAGCACTCGGGCGAGGCTGAGGTGCAGCCGCAGGAGCCTTTTTTGCAGGCACATATGCTTTCACATCGGTGTCTTCATCGTCGCTGAAGGCTTCGGCGAACTCCATTTTTTCCGCTTCGCTGAGCTCGGAGTGCTTCCTTTTTGCTTTGTCACCTTTGAAATTATGGAAATAATCCTTGTCAGGTAAATTCCTGTCTTTTTTATTTTCTGACATGAGCGTCAAATCCTTTCCGTTATTAATCAGGGAAATGCTCTTTTGTTACGGACGACCAATGGTTGTCTTTACGAATTTTTATTCCGTCTACATTGCGGACACGGCACAACCTGTCCTTACTACTTACTACTCACTACTTACTACTCACTACTGCATCGCTTCAGCGATGCCCTCGGCCCTCTTCTATCACTTCGCCTTGATTTTAAGTCTCTGTCTTGCAACCTCGTACATAAGCACGCTTGCTGCAACGGAAGCGTTCAGAGAGGTGATTTTTCCTCTCATGGGAAGAGAGACAACGAAGTCGCTCTTTTCTCTTATGAGTCGGCTTACGCCTTTTCCCTCTGAGCCGACAACAAGGGCAACCGCACCTGAGAAGTCGGTTTCGCACCAGTTACTGCCGTCCATATCGGCTGTGTACACCCAGAAGCCTTCTTTTTTAAGCTCATCGAGAGTGGAAGCGAGGTTTGCGACTCTTGCAACGGGGACATACTCAACGGCACCTGCAGAGGCCTTGCCCACTGCCCAGGTGAGGGATGCGTTGCGTCTTTTCGGGATGATAACACCGTGAGCGCCTGTTGTTTCCGCTGTACGGATGATAGCGCCGAGGTTGTGGGGATCCTCAAGCTCGTCACAGATGATGATGAAGGGATCCTCGCCTCTTTCCTTTGCAAGGTTGAGCATATCTTCAACGGTGGAATATTCGTGAACTGCTGCCCAGGCGGCAATTCCCTGGTGATTTCCCTGACCGCACAGGAAGTCGAGCTTCTTTTTGTCAACCTCCTTGATAACAATTTCCTTTTCACGGCATTCGGCAAGGATTCTGCCGACAGAGCCGTTTCTTTCACCCTTGAGAACAAGGAGAGTGTCAATTGCACGGTTGCTTCTGAGAGCTTCGCTTACAGCATTTCTGCCGATGATGAGGTCGTTGTTTCTTTCCTGCTGTTCGCCCTGTGTGTCGTGGCCTTTTTTATTGAAACCGTCTTCACGGCTTTTTCTCTTTTCCATGGATAATCCTCCGTATTTTTATTCTGAAATGGACATAATATCTCAATTTAAACTACCCTGAATTATAGCACAGTGATTTGGTTTTTAATTTCTTTACAAGAATAATAAACTTCTGAAAGGGCCTATCGGATAAATTTTTTTATCATACTATATATATGTTTGAAAAAATGGGGAGAAAAGCAGCTTCAAATCTTGAACTTCAGCGTAAAATTTAATATAATAATAAGCGAAATTTTAATTAAGGAGTTTTTACATTGGTCTTCAAAAAGAAATTTGAAAACAGCGGTACCTATGAGTACCTTATTGCAGGACTCGGCAACCCGGGAAAGCAGTATGAAATAACACGTCACAATGCAGGCTTTATCTGCCTTGATCTTATAAGCGAAAAATTCGGCTTTAAAATCGACAGACTCAAGTTCAGATCTCTCATCGGAGAGGGCAGAATAAAGGGTCACCGTTGCCTTTTTATCAAGCCTCAGACCTTTATGAATTTAAGCGGTGAGGCTGTGCGTGATGCGGCGGAATTTTACAAAATCAAGCCTGAAAACATCATTGTTATCTATGACGACATCAGCCTTGAGCCGGGTAAGGTGCGCATACGCAGAAAGGGCTCTGACGGCGGTCAGAACGGAATGAAGAACATCATCTATCATATGAAGAGCGATGCAATCCCGAGAATCAAGGTTGGCATCGGTGCAAAGCCGAATCCCGAATATGACCTTGCGGATTGGGTGCTTTCACGTTTTTCAAAGGATGAAGCGGAAAAAATCAAAGCCGCTGCGGAGAAGGCGGCAACAGCTCTGGAACTTATGGTTGAAGGCGACATTGATGCCGCTATGAGTAAGGTTAATTCATAAAAGGAGAAGGGTCATGGTTTTCAACATCAGTGATTTCAAGGCAAAAATCATCTGTGACAAGGAAGTAACGGATACAGAAATCGAAGCTGTGAAGAGAGAAAATGAGCTTGATTTATACATCACGGCACAAAAGGACAGACCGCAGTTTGTTGAGCTTCACTGGGATGCTCCGACTGATGAAAAGCTTCTTGTTCTCGGTGACGCCTGGGAAAGAAGCTACGGCAATCTTGAATTTAAAAGGCTTTGTGAAAATGACAGGTATATGCCCTGGTATTTCATCGCCACGGACAAGAAGAAAAGCTTCTGCTTCGGTGTGAAAACACAGTCTAATTCCTTTGTAAGCTTCAGGTATGACACTGACGGTATAACCGCCCTGGTTGACTGCAGAAACGGTGGCAGCGGAGTGCATCTTGACGGCAGAAGGCTTTGCCTTGCGAGCTTTGTGCTCAGCGAGTATGACAGCGGAGACATTTATGAGTGCCTTTGTGATTATTGCGGCAAGCTTTGCCCGAATCCGATTCTGCCCAAGGAAAGAATCTTTGGCGGCAATAACTGGTATTACGCTTACGGCAAGAGCAATTACAGGCAGATTGTTTCCGATGCAAGGCTTCAGGCCGAGCTTGCACAGGGTGTTGGTAACAAGCCTTTTCAGGTTATCGATGACTGCTGGCAACCGAAAAGATGCTGCGGACCCTGGAGACCTAACAGGAAATTCAAGGATATGAAAAAGCTTGCCGATGAAATCAAAAAGCTTGGTGCAAGGCCCGGTATCTGGGTGCGACTTCTTCGCAACAAGGACAGAGCCATCAGAAAGGAATGGAGAATACTTTTTGATAAAAAGAGGAAGTATCTTGACCCCACCCGTCCCGAGGTTCAAGCTTATATAAGAGCCGATATTGAAAGAATCAGAGGCTGGGGCTACGAGCTTATCAAGCACGATTTTTCAACCTTTGACCTTTTCGGCAATTTCGGCGGAGAGCTTTCCGACACAATTACAAGGGTAAGCGGCTGGCATTTTTACGACAAGACGAAAACCAATGCGGAAATCACCCTTGATTTTTACCGACTTATCAGGGATGCGGCAGGGGATATGCTTATCATCGGCTGTAACACGGTTTCCCACCTTTCGGCAGGTCTTGTACACATTTACCGCACAGGCGACGACACAAGCGGCAGAGAATGGGAGCGCACAACAAAAATGGGTGTAAACACTCTTGCCTTCCGACTTGCACAGAATGAGAGGTTCTATATGTGCGACGCTGACTGTGTGGGAATCATCATGGGTAAAATACCCTGGGAAAAGAACAGACAATGGCTTCATCTGCTTTCTTACAGCAACACACCTCTTTTCATTTCCTGCAACGAAAGCATCACAAAGGAAATAAGAAAGGACATAGCACAGGCGTACAGGGTGTTCAATATGCCTCATAAGTGTAAGCCTGTTGATGTTTTTGACACAAGGACTCCGTCACAGTGGGAAATTGACGGTGAGATTGTTACATATAATTGGGGATAAATATATAAGGGAGCTGTCACACTTTCGTGCAACAGCTCCTTTTTCAGTAAATAAATTTTCTGTTGTTCCGGGGAGTTTTTTAAATGTAAATTCCACTAATATTTCACTATTTTTTCACTATTTTTTATTATCCGTTGATTTTTGAAATAATATCCTTGCTGTTTTCTTTTGCAAAATTGCTTAGTGAATATGAACGGATTCGTTCTTTGACAATATTCGGAGTTAAAAAGCCGTTATTGGTAAGCTTGGTGCAGCGGTTAATAACAGTTTTATTTGTAACATTCAATAACTTGCTTGCGTCAATTGGAGCAAACTCAAACATATGCTTTGTAAGCAAGAAAGCTAAAAACTCCTTTTCTTTTGCTTTAAGATGAGATAAAGCAGAATCCAATTCTCCCTCTATACCGGACAGTGAAATCTCGCAAACCTTTTTGGAATACAACTCCATCATTCTGAGAAAATAATTTATCCAGATTTCAGGGTGAGGAGGATTCTCTCTGCCTGAATAATAAAGAGCCGGTAAGTTCATCTGAAGTGAAGCGTAATATTCATCAGGATCATAAGCAAAGTACTCTTCCAATGAACCGATACCGTTAAATCCGTAACCGTTCAAATCTAAAATATAGCCGGACATAAGTCTTGCAGTTCTGCCGTTACCGTCTTCAAATGGATGAATTGTAACAAGCTGATAATGTACCACCGCAGCGACAATAAGCGGATGGTCATCCGTTGTGTTTACGTACTCTACAAGCTCGTCAAGAAGTACAGGAATATCGCTGTATTCAGGGGGTATAAATTCAGGTGCGCCTGTTTCGCTGTCATAAACGGCAAACAGTACACCGGGAGGCATTTCACCTCTGAGACCGATTTTCTCCTTTGAAGCACCCTTTTCCACCATTGCCTGAACTTCAAGTATGAGTTCTTTTGAAAAAGGCACATTATTCTTTAACTTTTCTTCAAGTAAACCCAATGCAAGGAAATAGTTTCTTACCTCTTGCTCAGGCTTCAGAAAATGCTTGTGAGCATCTCTTTCCATAGCTTCATTTGCCTGTGCTTCCGTAAGAGGATTGCCTTCAATTTTATTTGAAGCATAGGAGCTTTTCTTTTTTGAATTTTTTCTCAATCTGTTTTTTGTGATTGCAGGTAATTGGGCAGAACGGACAACAAATCTGTTTTCGTCTATAGCAGAGATTTTCTTTAATATATCATTTGTAAGTGTAACCTTAATCATCATATCATTCCTTTGATGTTTTACTGTAGTTATTATACCACAATACATCAAAAAATTCCACTAATATTTCACTATTTTTCATTGCACGTTTTCTGGTACGAATGAAAATAACGGATTTCCTTTTTCATCACGCCGAAGCCGTGCATATCATCAATTCTTCAAGGAATTGTATATCATCATTGCGAAAGCTTTTTAATACACACTGCGTGTGATAATATACAGTCTGACGGCTGATGAGATGCAACGATAGCAACGCTATCGTTGATGATATACCATTGCTTTCGCAATGGATAAAACAAAAAAGACTCGCCATAGCAAGTCTTTTTTGTTTGGTGGGCAGGGATGGATTCGAACCATCGAAGTCGTTGACGGCAGATTTACAGTCTGCTCCCTTTGGCCACTCGGGAACCTACCCATATAAAAAAATTGGAGCTGGTGGACGGACTCGAACCCCCGACCTGCTGATTACAAATCAGCTGCTCTACCAACTGAGCTACACCAGCGTGTGTAAGTGCGTTTCGTTTAACGCTCGGATATAATATCACAATAAAAAAGCTTTGTCAATACTTTTTTTGCATTTTTTTGCATTTTTTTTTATTTTATTTTTTTGGTTGTTTTTTTGCCCTTTTTCTGCCTTTTCATTATATGTCTCTTTTTGTTTAATTCGCATAATTTTTGTTAACAATGTTGCAGAGAGTGAACTTTTTAAATGAATTTTGTATTTACCTATTGCCTTTTCGGAAAGTTTTTTGATATTATACAGATACAAATAAATTTTTCAAAGAATTGGAGAATTAAGTTATGAATTTATTTGACGTGCTTTCTTTGATAGGCGGCCTTGCCCTTTTCCTGTTCGGTATGAATATTATGGGTACCTCTCTGGAAAAAAAGGCAGGCGGACAGCTTAAGTCTGTTCTTGCAAAAATGACAGACAATCCTGCCAAGGGCTTCCTTCTCGGACTTGTTGTAACATCAATCATTCAGTCATCCTCAGCCACAACGGTTATGGTTGTCGGCTTCGTTAACTCCGGTATCATGACCCTTCATCAGGCGGTAGGTCCCATCATGGGCGCCAACGTGGGTACAACCATCACCGGCTGGATCCTTTCGCTTACCGCAATCAAGGGCGGCGGAATTATGGATCTGTTCAAGCCCGATTCCTTTGTTCCCGTTCTTGCTCTTGTCGGTATTTATCTTCTTATGTTTAACAAAAAGAGTAAGAGCAAGGATACGGCGATGATTCTTTTAGGCTTCGCAACTCTTATGACAGGTATGGATGCTATGTCAGGTGCCGTTGCCGGACTTAAGGAAGTTCCCGAGTTTACAAACATCCTCACTCTCTTCTCAAACCCTGTTCTCGGTGTTATTGCAGGTGCAGTTCTCACTGCAATTATTCAGTCTTCATCTGCTTCCGTCGGTATCCTTCAGGCTATTTCCACAACGGGAGCTATCACCTTCAGTACAGCAATCCCCGTTGTTATGGGTATGGCAATCGGTACATGTATCACTGCTGTTCTTTCATCAATCGGTGCTAATAAGAATGCAAAGCGTGCTACTCTCGTGCATCTTTATTTCAACATCTTTGGTACAATCGCGGCTCTTGCCTTGTTCTACGGTGCAAATGCAATCTTTAAGTTTGACTTTGTTGACAGCACCGCAACAGAGGTCGGCATCGCTATTGTAAACACAACCTATAAGGTGTTCTGCGTGCTTATGTGGTCACCTATGCTCGGTGTGCTTGAAAAGCTGGCAACAGTTTCTATCAAGGATACAGACGAGGCAGAAAAGTACGAAATGCTCGACGAAAGACTTATTGCCACTCCTGCACTTGCAGTTGAAAGATGTCGCAGCGTAACTCTTTCAATGGCAGAAATCGCTGTTGAGAGCGTTAAAAATTCACTTTCACTTCTTGATAAATTTGACGAAGGCATCAGCGAAATGGTTGTCAAGGCTGAAAAGAAGACCGACAAATACGAGGATAAGCTCGGCACATATCTTGTAAAGGTTTCCGCCGCAGAGCTTACCGAGGAGGACAGCATGGAAACATCAAAGCTCCTTCACGTTATCGGTGACATTGAAAGACTTGCCGACCACGCTGTAAACGTTCTTGAATCAGCTCAGGAAATTGATGAAAAGAAGCTCAACTTCTCAGGCGAATGCAAGCAGGAGCTCGGTCAGATGATCGGCGCCGTAAGAGAAATCGTGGAGCTTTCCTATGCGGCATTTACCGAAAACGACCTTGAAAAGGCAAAGCTTGTTGAGCCTCTTGAGCAGGTTGTTGACGACCTTCAGGATGTGCTTAAGGCACGTCACGTCAAGCGCCTTCGTAAGGGCGAATGCACCGTTGAGCTCGGCTTTGTGCTCAGCGACCTTCTTCGTAACCTTGAAAGAATTTCAGACCACTGCTCAAACATTGCAGGTCTTGTTCTTGAAATGGATAAGGCACACGATATGTCAATTCATAAGTACCTCAAGAAGGTGCGCAAGGGTGAAAACGACTATAACCACAAGTACGAGGAGTTCTCACACAAGTACAGAATTTAATCCTTTTTTAAAGGTTTTGTTTCCTGATTGTTAACAGAATTGCGGTATGTTATGGAAATACACGGATATTATTATAATTGTTAAATATCTTGACAAAATGTATCAAATCTGTTATCATCTATGTAACGGATTTATCCGAAACTTTAAGTATTTTAACGGAGGTATAATCATGGACGCTTTAAAGACAGTATTCGCAACAATCGAACAGGTTCTCAACATCATCAAGGAGTTCTTTGCAGCTATTTTCCCCCAGGAAAAGAACGACGAAGAAGCTGATGCATAATTAATTCAAAACAGAAAAGGGCTGTAAAAACGAAAGGTTTTTACAGCCTCTTTTTTTATGGGTAAGGGGAGAGCCGGCATTTGTGAAAAAAGCTTTATTAATTTCCTTTTTTCGGTTGATTTTTTTCTTCTTTCGGTGTATTCTATATATTGTATATTTATACCTATTTTAAAAGTGAAAGGAATGATATGAATGAAAAAAATCATTGCCGTAACAGGTATGCATTGCGGACACTGTGAAAAGGCAGTAGAGGATGCTATCAAGGCTATCAGCGGTGTGAGCAAGGTTAAGGCTGACCGTGAGAAGAATGCCGTGACTGTGACAATGAAGGACGACATCGACGAAAAGCTCTTCATCGAAGCAATCGAAAAAGAAGGCTTCACTCCCGGTGAAATCACAGTTAAAACAGGTATTTTCGGCTAATAACAAAAAAGGAGAAGAAAAATGGCTAAAGAAAAAGTTAAAAAGGGAAAGCCGGTCAATGACCATCCGAACAAAATCGGTGTAAAGGAAGCTGCCGGTTATACTATTGCCGAAGCAGGTAATATGTTTAACCTTACCTACATCTCAAGCTACCTTAAAATCTTTATGACCGACGTGCTTAAGATTGCTCCTGCAAAGGCAGGTCTTATGTTCATTCTTACACGTCTTTGGGACTGCATCAATGACCCTATCTGGGGTGCAATGGTTGCAAAGAAGCCTCCCAAGCCCGACGGAAAGTTCAGACCCTATCTCAAGTGGGTTTCCATCCCTCTCGGTCTTTCAACGCTTTTGTGCTTCATGCCCTATGACAGACTGACGGACAACACCACAATCCTTCTTATCATCGCTTACATAACCTACATCTTCTACGGAATGATGTACACAGGCATGAACATTCCCTTCGGTTCACTTGCTTCGGTTATTACCGATGACCCCAACGGCAGAAACCTTCTTTCAACCTTCCGTTCAATCGGCTCAGGCATCGGCGGTGCAGTTGTTTCGCTTATTGCACCTATGGTAATTTACTCCACAAAGATGCAGATGGATCCTGCAACCAATGAAATGGTTGCAGTTATCGACCAGACAACAGGTAAGGCTGTTGAGGTTGCCGACGGCACAAAGATGTGCATCTTCGGTGTGCTTATGGGTGTGCTTTCAATTATCTTCTATCTCTGGGGCTACAAGACCACCAAGGAAAGAGTTCCCTCAGAAGCAGAGCCTAAGATGGATTTCAAGGCAACCTATCTCGGACTTCTCAAATCCCGTCCCTTCGTAACTGTTGCTCTTGCAGGTGTTCTCATCAGCGGTCAGCTTCAGTTCAACTCCTTCAACGCTTACCTTTACAAGAACTACTTTACAAACACAAGCCTGAGCATCCTCGGCACAATTTGCAACTATCTTCCCATGGTTTGCCTCGTTCTCTTCACTCCGAAGCTTTCAGCAAAGTACGGTAAGAAGGAGCTTTGCGGCAAGTTCTCAATCATTTCCGCAATCGCTTCAGTTGTTCTTGCTGTTTGTGCTAACAATCAGTCAATCATTGACAAGCTCAACCCCGAAACAGGCATCTTCCCTGCATGGATGTTTATGGCAGGACTTCTTCTCATCGGCTTTGGCTACACCTTTGTAAGCCTTACCTGCTGGGCAGTTGTTATGGACGTTATCGACTATCAGGAATACGCAACAGGCATCAGAAACGAAAGCGCTGTTTATGCCGTTTACACCTTCTCACGTAAGCTCGGCCAGACAATCGCTGACGGTGCAGGTCTTTTCCTTCTTCAGTGGGCAAAGTATGACAGTGAAACAGCAGGCAACGGCTTCATCACTGCAAATGACACAAGTAAAAAGATTATGTTCATCTGCACAATCATCCCTGCAGTTGTTTACACAGGCGTATGGCTTCTTATGAGATTCGGCTATCCTCTTACAAAAGAAAAGCTCGAACCTATCTACGCCTTCATCCGTGAAAAGAGAGAAGCCGCAGAGAAAACAGCTTAACAAAAAATCTCCCTCTCGATGAGGGGGATTTTTTTAGTAGTAAGTAGTGAGTAGTAAGTAGTAAGGACAGTAGGGGACGCCCCATGTGGCGTGTGTAGAACCCTCTCCCTTTGGGAGAGCTGCCAAAATCGCAGATTTGACTGAGAGAGCAAATCCTACATCCCTCGCACTTACTACTTACTACTTACTACTTACTACTTGCTACTTGTTCCTTACTCCTTACTACTGCACCGAAGGTGCCCTCGCCCCTACCTCACAGACTACTAATTTATAAAAGCTCTTGCAATCTCCTTTTTTAAAATGTATAATATATAACCAAGTTTAAAATTCAGGCAAAAAACGGATGTGAAACCAATGATAAAAAGACGATACGGCGGAGTGCTTATGCACATTTCGAGTCTGCCGGGTAAATATGCAACAGGCACAATGGGTGAAGAGGCAAGAAAATTTGCTTCCTCACTTCGTGAAATGGGCTTCTCCCTTTGGCAGATGCTTCCTCTTAATCCCGTTGACGACAGCGGCTCTCCCTATTGCTCATCAAGTGCCTTTGCAGGAAATATTGCACTTATTGACCCTGTCCCTCTTTGTAAGCACGGTCTTATCACAGAAAAAGAGCTTAAGGAAAATGAATATGACGGCTCAAAGTACACGGCAAACCATAAATTCGCTTATGAAAAAAGGCTCAGGACTCTCCGCCTTGCTTTTTCAAGGCTCGACAGTGACACAAAGGCTCTTGTTGACCTCTTCGCTTCACAGAATGAATGGGTGTTGCCCTATGCGTACTTTATGACTCTTAAGCAGCACTTCTCTCTCAGACCCTGGTGGGAATGGGACAGTGAGTATATCAGATATGATGAGGCTCTTAAGCTTAAGGACAGGCATAAGGACGAAATTGATTTTTACATTTTTACTCAGTATGTTTTCTTCACTCAGTTCAGAGCCCTTAAGGAATACGCCAACAGCATCGGTGTTGAGCTTATGGGCGATATGCCCATCTATGTCAGCCGTGACAGCGCTGACCTCTGGGCTAACAGCAGTGAATTTCAGATAAACGAAATAAGCCTTGCACCCTCCTTTGTCGCAGGCGTTCCTCCCGATTACTTCTCTGCTGACGGTCAGCTCTGGGGCAATCCTCTTTACGACTGGGACAAGATGGAGAAAAACGGCTTTACATGGTGGAAAAAGAGACTCGGTCACTCACTCAAGCTTTTTGATATGGTGAGAATTGACCACTTCCGTGCCTTTGCATCCTACTGGGCAGTTCCTGCCGAAAGCAAAACTGCAAAAACAGGCGAGTGGATAAAGGGCCCCGGGATGAAGCTCTTTGACGCCTTTAAGGAGGAATTTGAAAGCCTTCCCATTGTTGCCGAGGATCTCGGCACCTTCGGAGAGGATGTTGTAAAGCTCCTTGAGGACACCAACTTCCCCGGTATGCGAGTCATTCAGTTCGGCTTTGATCCGAACGGTGACAGCACACATCTTCCTCATAATTATCCGCTTAACAGCGTTGCCTATGTTGGCACTCACGATAACAACACCATCCTCGGATGGCTCTGGGATGCAACTCCCGATGAAAGAGCTTTTGCTCTTCGTTACTGTTGCTTCGGCGGAAGCAACTGGGGCGAGGGCGGTCATTACAGCCCCTCCTGCCGTGCAGTTATCGAGGCTGTGTGGCGCTCAAGCGCAAAAATCGCTATCGTTGCCGTTCAGGATATGTGCGGCTACGGTAAGGATGCGAGAATGAACATCCCCGGCACCTCAGAGGAAAACTGGGCATTCCGCATCGGCGAGGAAGGACTGGGCGGTATAGACAAACGCTACTTCAGAGAGATTAACAGAATTTATCGCAGATGAATTGTGAATTCGTAATTCGCGATTCGCTACCGAGTCTTTGTGCAAAGAAAAATACGCCAAAGAACACGGTTTTATAAACACAAAAACAAAAAATATGAGTATATAGATATATGTTTTTCTAAAACACCTTTCGGACTAAGAGTTCGTAAAAACGGAAGTTAATTCCGAATTCCGAATTCCGAATTCCGAATTAAACGAAAGGATGATAAAAATGCTTGAAATTATAAAAAACGGAGTTCACCTTGTAAAAGGCAGAGAACTCATAGGCGGAACAAAAGAAGAGCAGAAGGCTCAGCTTGAAGCAGTGGGTCTTTCACCCCGTGAGGACAGAAACGGCACTCTTGCTTATTCTGTTCTCAATGCACACAACACAAAGCCCGGTGACGAGAAAATGAGAATCCGCTTCGATTCACTCATTTCCCACGATATCACCTATGTCGGCATCATCCAGACCGCAAGAGCAAGCGGGCTTAAGGAATTCCCCATTCCCTATGCAATGACAAACTGCCACAACAGCCTTTGCGCAGTAGGCGGCACAATCAACGAGGATGACCACGTTTTCGGCCTTTCAGCGGCAAAGAAGTACGGTGGTATCTATGTGCCTGCAAATCAGGCGGTCATTCATCAGTATGCCCGTGAAATGATGTCAGGTTGCGGAAAGATGATCCTCGGCTCCGACAGCCACACACGTTACGGTGCTCTGGGCACAATGGCAGTCGGTGAAGGCGGTCCCGAGCTTGTTAAGCAGCTTCTTAAAAACACATGGGACGTAAATCCTCCTCAGGTTGTCCTTGTTTACCTTGAAAATGCTCCCAGGGCAGGTGTAGGTCCTCACGACGTGGCTATTGCCCTTTGCGGTGCAGTGTTCAAGGAAGGTCTTGTAACAAACAAGGTGCTTGAATTTGTCGGTCCCGGCGTTGCAAACCTTTCAATGGATTTCCGTATCGGCATTGACGTTATGACAACTGAAACAGCTTGTCTTTCATCAATCTGGGAAACCGACGAAAAGGTGAAGGAGTACTTCATCACCCACGGCAGACCCGACGAATACAAGGAAATGAAGCCCGACGATGTGGCTTACTACGATATGGCAATCCGCATTGACTTAAGCAAAATCGAAAGCATGATTGCCCTTCCCTTCCACCCCTCAAATGCTTACACCGTTCACGAGCTTCAGCAGAACCCCGAGATTCTTTATGAGGTTGAAAAGGCTGCAAAGGCTCAGTTCGGTGACAAGGTTGATTTCCGTCTCAAGGACAAAATCAAGGATGGCAAAATCCTCGTTGACCAGGGTATCATCGCAGGCTGTGCAGGCGGTATGTTTGAAAATATCTGTGAGGCTGCCGCAATTCTTGACGGCAAGGACATCGGTGACGGTTACTTCAATCTTTCCGTTTATCCCTCAAGTGTGCCTGTTAACCTTGCACTTATCCGTAACGGTGTTCAGGGCAAGCTTCTTGAAGCAGGTGCGGTGTTCAAGCCTTGCTTCTGCGGTCCCTGCTTCGGTGCAGGTGACGTTCCTGCAAACAACGGCCTTTCAATCAGACACACAACCCGTAACTTCCCCAACCGTGAAGGCAGTAAGCCCGGTGACGGTCAGCTTGCTTCCGTTGCTCTTATGGACAGCCGTTCAATTGCTGCAACAGCTCTTAACAAGGGTGTCCTCACTGCCGCAACTGACATAGAAATTCCCGATTATGACAAGGAATACAGCTTTGAAAAGGGCGTTTACGAAAAGAGAGTTTATCAGGGCTTCAAGAAGGCTGACAGCGACTACGAGCTCAAGCTCGGTCCCAATATCACAGACTGGCCTAAGATGTACGCCCTTGAGGACAACCTTCTTCTTAAATTAGCCGCAGTTATCCACGATGATGTTACAACAACTGACGAGCTTATCCCCTCAGGTGAAACCTCATCCTACCGTTCAAATCCTCTGAGACTTGCAGAGTTTGCTCTTTCACGCCGTATCCCCGAATATGTTGGCAGAGCAAAGGCTGTTGCCGCTGAAGAAAGCAAGCGTCGTGAAAGCGAAAGCGCAGAGGTTCTCGACATCCTTTCAAGGGTAACTGACAACAGTGCTGAAACAGCAAAGCATACACAGTTCGGCTCATGCATTTTTGCCTGCCGTCCCGGTGACGGAAGTGCAAGAGAGCAGGCGGCATCCTGTCAGAAGGTTCTCGGTGGCTTCGGTAACATCTGCTACGAATTTGCAACAAAGCGTTACCGCTCTAACTGCATCAACTGGGGTATCCTTCCCTTCACAATCAGCAAGGACACCGAATTCAACTATGCTGACGGCGATTATGTTTACGTTCCCGGCATCCGTGAGGCTATCAGGAACGGCAAAGAGGAAATCCCTGCAAAGGTTATCACCGCTGACGGTGTAAAGGACATCACACTTTATGTAAAGGGTCTGACCGAAGAGGAAAAGACAATCATCCTCGAGGGATGTCTTATGAACTACTATAAAGCACAGCAGTAAAAAAAGACACCGAAAGGTGTCTTTTTTTAGTAGTAAGTAGTGAGTAGTAAGTAGTAAGGAATTGCGTAGGGGAGACCCCCGTGTGGTCTCCCTCGAGGGCCAAGGGTACCGCTGAAGCGGTGCAGTTGTAGGGCAGGGGCTTGCTCCTGCCGTTGTGTGTTACTGTAGGGATATGTTGTTTCGTGT
>JAZKYQ010000072.1:0-20467 GCA_045612205.1 Acutalibacteraceae bacterium
GTCTGATTTTTTCAATTATCTCATTTTTAAACTGATAGCTTGACTTATTTGCAATAAGTCTTGCGCTGATTGGAACGATTGTCTCAATAGGCTCAAGATTATTTTCGTAAAGGGTTTTACCTGTTTCAACAATGTCAACGATTACATCGGAAAGCCCGAGAATGGGAGCAATTTCAATTGAGCCGTTAAGATGAATTATATCAATATCACGGCATTTTTCTCTGTAAAAGCGCTCCGCTATATTACCGAACTTCGTTGCAACACGCAAGGTTGTGTTCACATTGTCACGAAAGCCTTTTTTAGCGGCAACAGCCATACGGCATTTACCGATATCAAGATCAAGAAGCTCATAAACATCAGGCTCATATTCAAGCAGAATATCCTTGCCTGCAACACCGATATCAGCGGCACCTCTTTCAACATAAATTGCTACATCGGAGGGCTTCACCCAGAAAAATCTGATACCAAGCTCTTCATTTTCGAAAATAAGCTTTCTGTTTTCTTCACGGATTGAAGGACATTCAAAGCCTGCTTTTTCAAACATTGCATATACTTTTTCTCCAAGCCTTCCCTTGGGAAGAGCGATGTCAAGCATTTCCATAGGTTTACTCTCCTTTCTGTGAAACGTTGAGGACATGGCGGTAACGCAGATCCTTGGGAATTTCACTGCAGACTCTTACGGTGTTTCCTGCAGAAGAAAGAGATTCTGCAGTTTTAAGAGTATCGGCAATATTACCCGAATGAAGAAGCACAATGTCAACATCGTACTCATTTTCTTCAAGGTTAAATCTTTCAAGAGCATCAAGATAAACGGCAAAGCCTACCGCACCTGAGCTTCTTCCCATCTTTCGCATAAGCTTGTCATACTGACCGCCTGAAAGGATACTTGCAGGGATGCCTTTTATGTAACCCTTGAAAACAATACCGCTGTAATAGCTCATATCGTTGGTAAGTGAAAAGTCAATTTTTATATTCTTCTCAAAGCCTGCTTCCTTGATGAAGTTAACAAGGAAGGAAAACTCCTCAAAGCTCTTTTTTGCCTTTTCTGACTCACAGATTGCAGAAAGCTTATCAAGAGCCTCGGAAACCGAGGTAAGGTTTTCGGCAAACACAAAGATTTTCTCCTTAACCTTACTGTCAATACCGTTTTCATTGCAGATTACTTCAAGCTCACCCTTACTCTTGCGGCTGACAGCGGAAAGGATTTTACTGCGAAGTCCGTTTTCGATGTTGCAATCTTCAAAGACTGCTTCAACAACGCCCTCATGTGAAAGCTCAAAGATATAATTTTCGCTGATGCTTTCAAGGCTTCTTACAGCAAGGAGCATTACCTCGCAGATTTCAAGAAGTCCCACATCACCGATGCATTCAAGACCTGTCTGACGGATTTCCTTGTAAGCTCGGGAGCTTTTGGAAATACGGTAAACATTCTCGTCGTAATAAAGCTTCTGCACGCTACCCGGAACATCCTTTGAGTTATTGATGATTGAAAGAGTAACGTCAGGCTTAAGAGCAAGGAGTCTGCCGTTTGTATCTGTGAAAGAAATGATGCCGTCGGAAACGAGGAAGTCCTTATTTCTTACATAGAGGGCGTACTCCTCAAACTTGCTCATCTTATACTGACAATAACCTAAATTACGGTAAAGTGAACGAAGGATGCAAGCGGCTCTTTCGTCGGGCTTTAAGATTTTTGATTCGATATTCATTATATCTTCCCCTAAAATAATATTACTTTAATACTTTAACATAGTAATACGATAAAGTCAAGAGTTTTTACCAAATAAATAAAAAAAGTTCCGGCTACAATTACTGTAGCCGGAGTTTGCTTTTGAATTTATGCGTTTGCCTGCCACTCTTCTGCCTTTTTAGCAGCCATTCTCTTAATGTCTTCCTTGGGGTAGATTGAATCTGCGCCACCGTTTACATAAAGGAAGAACTTGCCGTCAGCAGTTTTGTAAAGGCTTTCTTCGTAGCCTGCAGGATCACCGAATTCACCACTTGTCTTCTTTGCAACAAGCTCTGCTGCATCGGTATCATAAGTAACTTTGCAAATGATCTTTTTCATTACGGTAAAACTCCTTATCTAATAATTTTAATGATGCTATTATCGCACAAAATCAAGGAAAATTCAAGACTTTTACCTTAATTTCGGCAAGGTGCTGTTTTATTACATAACGACAAAATAATTTTATACAAAATTACAAGGAAATATGCTTATTTTACGGTAATCTTAGCAGGATTATGGTATCCGTAAATATCCCCCTCACTGCCCCTTATTACACCACGGACTGCAAAGGTGTACTCTGCACCTGATTTAAGCTTGGTAAAGGTGAGGCTCTTTGCGGAATTATAGCTCTTATAAAGCTTATAATTTCCGTTGCCGACCTTGTAATAAACCTGATAGAGGTCTGCACCGTTGACGCTCTTCCATGAAAGGTTAATCTGACCTTTCGTATTTGACTTGACGGTAACAACAGGTGAGATTGTCTTTGTTGCAGTTGACAAGGTTGTATAAGCGCTCCATACATCACCGCTGTCGGTTTTTATATAGGGACGGACAGCAAAGGTGAATTTTGCACCCGGTTTGAGGTTTTTGAAGGTATGGCTTATTGCTTTGGTTGAGCTTACAAGGGTTTTCCATTTTCCGCCTGACTTATAATAGATTCTGTAGCCTGTTGCGCCTGCACAGTAGGTCCAGGAAAGCTTGATCTGCGAAGAAGTCTGTGTTGAGTCAATCTTCACGGGAGCAACCGCCTTTGTTGCGGTACCGATGCTGATGTAAGAGCCGTAAACAGTTGATGAGCCGACCTTGCCGACACTCTTGACTGCAAAGGAGTAAGCTGTACCTGCAGGGAGATTTTTGAAGGTATAGCTTGTTTTTGTTGTGTAGGACACAGTTTGTCTCCAACTCATATCACCGGGAAGCTTGTAATACAGACGGTAGCCTGTTGCATTTTTGCCCTTGCTCCAGGTGAGAGTGATTGAAGATGTTGTTTGTGTTGCCTTGAGGTTTGAAGCTTTGCCCAGGGTGAGCTTTGAGCCCTTATCAGTTACAGTTTTCTTGTTGCCACAACCGTAATCACAGAGAGCTGTTTTTGTGCCGTCGGATGCTACTGTTGCGTTTTTATTTGATGTGTATTTTGTGTAGCTGTGAGGGAGTTTAGGGATTTCTTCGTGACCTGAAAGCCACTTTTTACAGTCAGGGCAGTATGTGCCTGCTGTGTAGCCGATAGAGGTGCAGGTGGGGATTTGTTGGGGGTGGGTGGTTTTGTTTATGTGGTTGGTTTTTGTATTTTCTGCAGTAACCGTTAACTTTTCATCACAATTATCACACTTGGCTGTCTTTGTGCCGTCTGTTGTGCAAGTTGCATTTTCGTTATAAACATAGCTTGTAAATGAGTGAGGTTCTTTCGCAATTTCTTCGTGACCTTCAATCCATTTTTTACAGTCGTTACAGAATGTGCCTTCGGTGTAGCCGACTTCGGTGCAAGTAGAGTTTTGTTCAGAAAAAGTTTTTTTATTTAAGTGAAAGCAACAACCCAAATGAATGGCTACATCCATAAATTTACTATTAGTATTTATCTTCTTCCATTCTTCCCATGTTCCGCTGTAATATATATCCATAAGATTGTTACACTCATAAAAAGCTCCATCTCCTATTGTTGTTACACTATCAAAAATTGCAACATTTTTAAGACTATCACAATAAGCGAATGATCTATTACCAATTATCGTTACACCATCAGGAACAATATAGTTTTCTCTTTTACTTCCAACTGGATACTGTATCAATTTGGTTTTTGCTTTATCAAATAAAACACCAAACTCATCAGATGAATAATACTCATTTCTTTCATCAACCACAATATTTTCAAGATTATAGCAATATTGAAAAGCTGCATTACCAATTGTTGTGACACTTTCTGAAATAGCTACATTTGAAAGCATATCACAATCATAAAAAGACAAAGCACCTATAGTAATAATATTATCCGGAATAGCAATAGTTTTAAGACTATCACAATAAGCAAAAGCATAACTGCCAATTGTTGTTACGTTACTATTAATAATAACCAATTTTATATCACTACAGTAAAAAGGTGATTTGTTATTATATGTATAATCCCACATCGGACCTTCACCGCAGATGATAACCATACCGTCTTCGTACCATTCGTAAGTTACATTGTCACCGCACTTACCTGATTTGTAAAGTTTTTCGGTGTAAGAACCACAGTCATCGCAGAATTTGTCTGAGTCGGTATCGGTGTGAGAACAATATTTGTAGTGAATGGTTGCATCTATTAAATTGCTGTTATCCGACCCAATGCTTATACCATTCCACTGCTCCTCGGTTCCACCGTAATATACTTCCGTAAGACTGTCGCAGTCATAGAAGGCCTTATCATCAATGGTTGTTACGCTGTCTCCTATGGTAACCTTTGTAAGACTGTTACAGTGCCAGAAAGCATAATCACCTATTGTTATTACACCATCAGGGATGGTGATTTCCGTGAGGCTGTTGCAGTAAACGAAAGCCCAATCACCGATAGTTGTTACACTGTCAAGGATGGTGACTTCCGTAAGGCTGGAGCAGTCATAGAAAGCATCACCACCTATTGTTGTTACACTATCGGGGATGGTATATGACGTTCTTTTGTTTCCAATCGGATACTGTATAATCGTTGTTTTGTCCTTATTGAATAAAACTCCGAATTCATCATTTGAAAAACACTGATTATTTTCATCAACTTTTATATCCGTAAGGCTGTCGCATGCAAAAGCTTTTCTACCAATTGTTGTTAAACTCTCAGGAATGGCAATTTCTGTAAGACTGTCGCATACACCGAAAGCACCATCATCGATTGTTGTTACACTATCAGGGATAGTGACTTCTATAAGGCTTTTGCAGTGATAGAAAGCATGATCACCTATTGTTGTTACACTGTCAGGGATAGAGACTTTCGTAAGGCCAGAGCAGGCATAGAAAGCATGATCACCTATTGTTGTTACACTGTTAGGAATGGTATATGTCGTTCTTTTGTTTCCAATAGGATACTGTATAATCGTTGTTTTATCTTTATTAAATAAAACTCCGTATTCATCATTAGAAAAATACTGATTCTTTGCGTCAACCGTTATATCCACAAGACTGTAACAGCGAGAGAAAGCGTAATCACCTATTGTTGTTACACTGTCTCCTATGGTAACTTCCATAAGTCTGTCACAGGTTTCAAAAGCAGAATCACCGATTGTTATTACACTGTCAGGGATAGAGACTTTCGTAAGGCTGGAGCAGTCATAGAAAGCACAAGCAACGATTGTTGTTACTCTGTTAGGGATGGTGTAAACTGTTCTCTTATTTCCTATTGGATACTGTATTAGTGTTGTTTTATTTTTATTGAATAAAACTCCGCATTCATCATTTGAAAAATTCTGATTGTTTTCATCAACTGTTATTCCTATAAGGCTGGAGCAGTCATAGAAAGCCTCATCACCGATTGTTGTTACACTGTCAGGGATAGTGACTTCTATAAGGCTTTTGCAGTAATAGAAAGCATCATCACCGATTGTTGTTACACTGTCAGGAATGGCAACTTCTGTAAGACTGCCGCAGTAACAGAAAGCATCATCACCGATTGTTGTTACACCTTCGTTTATAACAACCGATTTGATGCCACTATTATAAAACGGTGAGTCCCCCCATCCATAATCCGTCATCGGACCCGTACCGCTGATAACAAGCTCACCGGTTACACTGTCATACTCCCAGTAAACATTGTCACCGCACTGACCTGTTGCCGCAACAGTTTTTGCACTCGCCGAAAAAGCAAAGCATACCACAGCTGTCACAACAACAGCAAGGAGTAAAAATAACTTTTTAAAGCTTCTCTTCATATTAATTCCTCCTGAATATTTCCTATAACCTTAATTTACCACTAAAAGGAAATAATTGCAAGGGATTTTGTGAAATAACCCCTCCGTCTTTGCCTACGGCAAATCCACCTCCCCTTTCAAGGGAGGAAAAAAAGTCATTCCGAGGAACGAGGAATCTTGTAAGATTCTTCACTTCGTTCAGAATGACATCAATTGTGAATTGTGCTTTGTGAATTGTGAATTCAAAAGCGGACGACCAATGGTCGCCCCTACGCAGTTGCGAATTATTAAAGGGAGATCACACAGGATCTCCCCTACTTGCTTATTTCTCCCCGTAAGCACAAACCTTCATGCAGATTCCGCAGACTGCGCCTCTGCCAATGTGCTTGAAGTGCTGTTTCATATAATTACTGCACTTTTCTGCATCAAAAATCTCTTCACGCTCGCGGTCGGGTGTCCACATCTTACCACTGATAGCGCCACTCGGACAAGCCTTTACACAGGCGTAACAGCTTTCACAGGGTGACACGGGAAGAGCGTTTGTGACTTCAAAGGGACAATTAGTGAAAATTGTTCCGAGTCGGGCACTTGCACCGTACTTGCTGTGAAGGAACATTGAGCTTTTACCTACTGTGCCGAGTCCCGAAAGAGCGGCAATCTTCTTGTGGGAGTATCTGCCCTTGTAATTCCAGCCATCCTTGTTGATGGACTGTGAAGCGGCAACAGTAATATAATCGTAGCCCTTCTGCTGAAGAAAAAGTCCTGCCTTGAGTAAAAGAGCGTCAATGAAGGCATTCACGCTTCTGTAGTGGTTGAAATAGGTGTGGGTAGGCTCGGCTCCGATTTCGTCAACAATTGCCTTTGAAAGAGCAACAACAATGCTCACTGCATAACGGCACTCACCGAAGTCACCGTCGTCAATACTGCAGAATCCAACATCACTTGCACCCTGTGACAGCAGATATTCTTTTAACTCGTCCTGAATTCTCATTTTATCATCCTTTGTAGAAAAACATCTCTTTGCAAAGAGGTATTTTAGTTTCGTCGCTGTTTAAAAATTTGATTTCGCCTTCCTGATCTTCGTCGGCAAGAAGGTCAATTTCCTCAAGAAGTCTCTTACAATGTCTTGCCGCACCCTTTCCGCCTTCAAAAACAAGCACCTCGTCGCCGAGAATCTTCTGAATCAGGCGTCTTGCAAAGGGGAAATGTGTGCAACCGAGGACAACTGCATCAACCTTGTTACCCGCATAGGGTGCAAGGATTTTTTCGAGATACTCAATTTCCTCATCGCTGTCAAGATTGCCACTTTCGATAAATCGCACAAGCTCGGGAGCAGGAAGAGGAATGAAGGTCGCTTCACCTTCAAAACGTTCAACAAGCCTGAGATACTTTTCCTCTCTCAATGTCAGCGGAGTGGCAAGAACAAGCACAACAGGCTGTTCCATTGAAAGAGCCGCAGGCTTAACCGCAGGCTCAAGACCGATGATGGGATATCCGGGATACTTTGCACGAAGGTCAGCCGCAGCCGCACTTGTGGCGGTGTTGCAGGCAATAACAATCGCTTTAGCTCCCATATCCATAAGCATCTCCACGCCGTCAATTGTAAGCTGCCGGATTTCATCGGTTGTTTTCACACCGTAAGGTGCATTGGCAGAGTCGCCGAAATATATGAAGTTTTCATTCGGCATAAGCTTATAAAGCTTACGAAGGACGGTTATACCACCCATACCTGAATCGATTACTGCAATAGGGTCTGATTTTTTGTTATTCATAAAAATTCACCAACCTTGTCCCTTCATTATAGCACACTTTTTCAAAAAAGAAACCGCAGAAACCGAATTTTTACAAGTTTCTGCGGATTTTTATTATTATTTTATGCTCTGTGCCACTTTACGCCCTGAGGTGTGTCCTCAAGAACAATACCCTGTGCCTTGAGCTCGTCTCTGATACGGTCAGCCTCCGCCCAGTTCTTGTTCTTTCTTGCATCGTTTCTCTGCTGAATAAGAGCTTCGATTTCATCGTCAAGGCTTGAAGCTGCCTTACGGTTATAAAGAAGTCCGAGAACATCCATAAGCTCGTCAAACACCTTGATAGCGTACTCAACAAGAGCCTTTGACTGAACACCGTCGTTAACGTTGAGGTTAAGATCCTTTACAAGCTCAAATACTGCACCGAGAGCCTCACCTGTGTTGAGATCATCTTCCATAGCTTCGATGAACTTATCCTTCTTACCATCGATAAGAGCGATGATTTCTCCATCCTTTTCACCTGCTTCATCCTTTGCATTCTTGAGCGCAAAGTCGAGATTATCACGGCAGGTGTAAAGTCTTTCAAGAGAAGCCTTGCACTGTGCGATAGCGTCAAAGCTGTAGTTGATGGGGCTTCTGTACTGACAGGAAATCATAAGGTAACGGATGGGCTCGTAGCCGTACTGTTGGGCAACATCACGAACTGTGAAGAAGTTACCGAGTGACTTTGACATCTTAACCTTGTCAACGGTAATAAAGCCGTTGTGCATCCAGTAATTAGCGAAGGGTGCGCCATTGCAGCATTCACTCTGTGCAATTTCATTTTCGTGGTGAGGGAAGATAAGGTCCTGACCGCCGCAGTGAATGTCAATTGTTTCACCGAGGAACTTACGAACCATTGCTGAGCATTCAATGTGCCAGCCGGGTCTGCCGTGACCCCAGGGTGATTCCCAATAGGGCTCGCCGGGCTTAGCACTCTTCCAAAGAGCAAAGTCCATGGGCTCTCTCTTAACTTCACCAACATTGATTCTTGCGCCTGCTTCAAGGTCCTCAAGAGGCTGATGTGAAAGCTTGCCGTATTCGTCGAACTTCTTTGTACTGAAGTAAACGTCACCGTTAACCTCATAAGCAAAGTTCTTTTCTACAAGACCGTTTACAATACTGATGATTTCATCCATTGTTTCTGTTGCCTTGGGATGAGTTGTAGCTTCACGGATGTTCATGCCCTTTGCATCAACCCAGAATTCTTCGATGTACTTTTCGGAAATATCCTTGAAGGTTACGCCTTCTTCATTTGCACGACGGATAATCTTATCGTCGATGTCGGTAAAATTCTGAACGAAGTTAACCTTGTTACCTCTGTATTCGAGATAACGGCGAAGCACGTCAAAAACGCAGAGAGGTCTTGCGTTACCGATGTGGATAAAGTTGTAAACGGTAGGACCGCAAGCGTAAATCTTGTACTCGCCTTCCTTTATGGGGATAAGCTCCTGCTTTTCTCTTGTGAGTGTGTTAAATACTTTCATTGTTTTTCCTCCAAATCTTTTATATGCTTTTCAAGTTTTTCTATTTTAGCTTTTAACAAGCAGAGTTCCTGAGATAACGGGTCAGGTGTGTGCACATGGTCAAGCTTGTCAACCCTTTTACCGTTTTGCTTTACGACTCTTGCAGGTGAGCCGACTGCCGTACAGTTTTCGGGAATTGCCGAAAGGACAACCGAACCTGCCGCAACATTTGAATTGTCACCGATTGTAAATGGACCGAGCACCTTTGCACCGGCACCGACCAGAACATTGTTTCCGAGAGTCGGATGGCGCTTGCCGTGATCCTTACCTGTACCGCCGAGGGTTACGCCCTGATAAATTGTGCAGTCATCACCGATAATCGCAGTTTCACCGATTACTACACCTGTGCCGTGGTCGATGAAAAAGCGTTTGCCGATCTGTGCACCGGGATGAATTTCGATGTTTGTCTTTTTTACAGCGTGCTGAGAAATGGCACGGGCAAGAAAGAACATATTATGATTATAGCACCAATGAGCTCTTCTGTAGGCTCTTACTGCTTTATAACCGGGATAAAGAAGCATTATTTCAAGGTTGCTTCTTGCCGCAGGGTCACGATCCTTGACGCACTGCAGATCTTCTTTGAGTCTTTTGAACATATATTACCACCTTTGAAAGTAAATATAAACAAAAAGCCTCTGTGCCGAAAAACTTCGGTACAGAGGCGTTAAAACGCGGTTCCACTCTGACTTATAACTCAGCTACAAAAATAGCTTAACCGTTAACGCCGGTGTACGCCCTCGGATACTAGGCTTCCCCTCGGGTGCTGACGGGTGCATTTCATCACTTCTTCAACGGAACACTTTCACCTTACAGTTCCTCTCTTGGATGAAGGGCGTGTGATTACTTCTCCCTTTAAACGCATTTGAATATTTGTTTAATACATTATACACAGAGGTTGTGATTTTGTCAACAGGTTTGTCTATTAAAACTCATCATCAAAAATCGGTTCAGCAAGATAAAAAGAGCCTTCACCGTCTTCTTTATAAATATAGGTTCCGACATCAGAGCTGTCAGCGGTTATTACGTTGTTTTCATCGATGTCGATTCTTTTAAAATCCCAATCACGCCAGATTTCTTCGCAGGTAAAGAGTGTGTTCCCGTCCTTGTCTTCAACATAAAATGTGACGGTTTCTTCAGTCAAAACCGGGATAACCGTATATTTATCATTTTCAAGCACCCAATCCGATGTATCGGGTCCCATTGAAATGAACCACTGTTCCACAAAATACTTACCCACAGCATCTGAAGTCAGAATGAAAAATGATGTGCACAAAATCATTATTCCGACAAATATTCCGATTATTGTCTTCTTTTTCATAACCTGCTCACCTTTCATAAGGCAATTCCGAACATCGAATTTATTCGATGACCTCACCCACAAGGTCACAGTCATCAACACCGAGAATCTTTATCTTCACAAACTGACCCTGTTCAAGCTCATCCTCTGTTGAGATGATTACACTTGAGTCAATTTCGGGAGCGTCCATATAAGTTCTTCCCATATAAAGCATATTATCCTCGTCAAAGCCGTCAACAATAGCAGTCATAACCGTACCGACTCTGCTTTCCTGCTTGTCGGAGAAAATCTCGTACTGCTGCTGCATAATGATTTCACTTCTGTGAGTCTTGACTTCTTCGTCAAGCTGATTATCCATTTTTGCAGCAAATGTGCCCTCCTCGGGAGAATAAACAAAGCATCCGAGACGGTCAAACTTTACATTATTGATAAAACGGGAAAGTGTTTCAAAATTTTCCTCTGTTTCACCCGGGAAGCCTGTAATAAAGGTTGTACGGATGACAACATCAGGAATTTTTGCACGAAGCTTTCCGATAAGTGCAGTAAGACTTTCCTCGTTGCCTGTTCTGTTCATTCTCTTGAGCACATCACCGTCAGCGTGCTGCAAGGGAAGGTCGATGTAATTACAGATTTTATCCTCACTTGCCATTACAGCAATGAGTTCATCGGTGAGGCATTCGGGATAGCAATAAAGGATTCTTATCCACTCGATGCCGTCGATTTTACAAAGCTCTCTGAGAAGCTCGGGAAGCTTAAGCTCACCGTAAAGATCAATACCATAACGGGTTGTATCCTGAGCAACAACAACAATTTCCTTGATGCCGTTTTTAGCAAGACTTTTTGCTTCTTCGATGATATTTTCCATTTCACGGCTTCTGAATTTGCCTCGGATTGAGGGAATTGCACAATAGGTGCAACAGTTGGAGCAACCCTCGGCAATTTTAAGATAAGCATAGTGAGAAGGAGTTGAAAGAATTCTGTCACCTTCGAGAGGCATACAGTACTTTGAAGGAAATTCGGCAACGGTGTTACCTTCAAGAACCTTTTTGCAGATTTCGGCAATTTCACCGTTTGCACCGATGCCTACAACAGCATCAACCTCGGGCATTTCGTTAAGAATTTCCTGCTGATAGCGTTCAGCAAGACAGCCTGTTACAACAACAGCTTTAATAAGACCCTCTTCTTTAAGAGAAACAGCATAAAGGATGTTATCAATAGCCTCCTGCTTTGCATCATCGATAAAGCCACAGGTATTGATTATAACAAGGTCAGCATCTGTAAGCTCACCGACAATATCGAATTCGCCGTCAACAAGACGGGATAAAAGCATTTCTCCGTCAACCTGATTTTTAGGACAACCGAGACCTATCATTGCAATTTTACTCATCGTACACCTCGCAGATAATTTCTTCGTCAAGGTCATTGAGAGCATCACGGATTTCTCTGTAGGAGTAACCGAGCCGCATAAGAGCGTTTATTGCTCTCTGTTTGCCTTTTTCGTCTTTCATCTTTGAAAGATACTTCCTTCTTATTATATCACTTAATGCTTCTGTGTCAAATGTAATTTCTTCTAAAACAAGAGAAATAATCTCTCTGCTTACACCTTTAAGATAAAGCTCCTGCTCAACTCTTCTTCTGCCGTAGCCTTTGAGTCTGATAAGCTCCGATGCATACAAACGGCAGAAGCGTTCATCGTCAACGTATCCGCTGTTTTTCAGTTTAGCGATTGCTTCCTCGGCACCTTCGGAAAAGCCTTTTTCCTTAAGCTTTCGCATAAGCTCCTTTTCACTGTGGTCACGCCTTGACAAAAGTGAGACAGCACAGTTATAAGCACGGCGTGTATTCACCGTGCTTTCAAGCTCATTATATTCCTCATCAGTTATCTCCTGACCGTCTTTTAAATACAAGGAGGCAAAATACATCTCATCGACGGTAAGCCTGTACTCACCGTCGATGCTTATGTGTATCTTTTCGCCTTTTCCTTTTTTATAAGTAAGCTTCATTATTATTCGTCATCATCGTCAACTGCGATGTCAATTCTTGCTCTTACGCTGCTGGGAGGTCTTTTGGGAGTGACGATTTTTGCTTCCTTTTCGACGGGCTCTTCCTCAACAGTCTCGCCTGCCATAATTTTGCGGATTTTGCCTTCGATTTCGGCAGTAAGAGCCTTTTCTCTTTCAAGCAGAAGCTTTACATTGTCTCTGCCCTGACCGAGTCTTGTTTCACCGTAAGAGAACCAGGCACCGCTCTTGTTGATAACATCGAACTTAACACCAAGGTCAACAATTTCACCAAGGCGTGAAATACCCTTGCCGTACATAATATCAAATTCTGCCTCTTTGAACGGAGGAGAAACCTTGTTTTTAACAATCTTTGCTCTTGTTCTTGCACCGATAAATTCATTACCGGGAGCCTTGAGCTGTTCAATCTTTCTTACATCGATTCTGATTGAAGAATAGAACTTGAGTGCACGACCACCGGTTGTAACCTCGGGATTGCCGTACATAACGCCAACCTTTTCACGAAGCTGATTGATAAAGATAACAAGAGTGTTTGACTTTGCAATAACACTCGTAAGCTTTCTTAATGCCTGTGACATAAGTCTTGCGTGAAGACCTACGTGGCTGTCACCCATTTCACCTTCAATTTCTGCTCTGGGAACAAGAGCGGCAACTGAGTCAACAACGATAACATCAAGAGCGCCTGAACGAGCAAGTGCTTCTGTGATGGAAAGAGCATCTTCACCGTTATCAGGCTGTGAAACAAGAAGTGAATCAACATCAACACCAACACCCTTTGCGTAAACGGGATCAAGTGCGTGCTCAGCGTCAATGAATGCAGCTTCTCCGCCTGCCTTCTGTGCTTCGGCAATACAATGAAGAGCGAGAGTAGTTTTACCTGAGGATTCAGGTCCGTAAATTTCAACAATTCTTCCCTTGGGAAGTCCACCGATACCTGTTGCAAGGTCAAGACCTACAGAGCCTGTTGAAATTGCTTCAACATTCATCTCGGTATTTTGTCCCAGACGCATAATTGCACCTTTACCGTATTGCTTTTCAATCTGAGCAAGAGCAGCTTTTAAAGCACTTTGTTTGTCAGCCATATCAATTACCTCCTGTGCCGTACAAATGTTCGTTAGCTGTATTATACATTACCGGAAAAGAAAAATCAACAGTTTTTATGCATATTTTTTATTAAAATTTCGTGTTTTTTTCTCATTCATTACACTTTTAACAAGAAAAAGCATAAAAAAAGAAAATTTTTATTGACTACAAAAGAAAAATGTGATAAATTTAGTGTACTAAATTATTTGATAAAGGAGAAACTTTATGGCAACTCAACTTAACAAAAAGTACGGATTGCTTACAGCAATCTGCACCGTAGTCGGTACAGTTATCGGTAGCGGTGTTTTCTTCAAGGCTGAGAAAATTCTCACCGAAACCGGCGGCAACCTTCCCGTTGGTATTCTCGCATGGATTGTAGGCGGTATCATTATGGTATCCTGCGCTTATGCATTTTCAATTCTTGCAACAAGACACGAAAAGGTCAGCGGTATCGTTGACTACGCAGAAGCAATGTGCGGTAAAAAGTATGCTTACTTCATGGGCTGGTTCCTTGCAGTGTTCTACTACCCCACCCTCACATCAGTTCTTGCATGGGTAAGTGCAAGATATCTCTGCGTTTTTGTTAACGCTTTCCTTCCCGAAGAAGCTCAGCTGAGCATTGTCGGTCCCCAGTGTATGACAATCGCAGGCGTTCTTCTTATTTCAGTATTCTTTATGAACTCAATCGCTCCCAAGATTGCAGGTAAGTTCCAGATTTCAGCAACCTTCATCAAGCTTATCCCTCTCTTCCTTATGGCAATCGTAGGTACAATCAAGGGTCTTACAGGCGATCAGCTTCTCGTTCAGAACTTTGTAAATGTTGTTAACGAAGATATCTCAACCTCAAGCGGTCTCTTCAAGGCTGTTGTTGCTACAGCGTTTGCTTACGAGGGCTGGATCTGCGCAACATCACTCAACGCTGAGCTTAAGGACGCAAAGAAGAACCTTCCCAAGGCTCTCGTTATGGGTACACTTATCATCGTTGCAGTTTATATCGTATACTACATCGGTCTTGCAGGCGGCATTGAAAACGAAGTTATCATGGCAGGCGGCGAAGCAGGTGCAAGAATTGCATTCTCAGCTGTATTCAACAAGTTCGCAGGAACCTTCCTCTTCCTCTTTGTTGTTATTTCCTGTCTCGGTACTCTCAACGGTCTTACTCTTGGCTGTTCAAGAGCCTTCCATGCTATTGCTTCACGTAACATGGGACCCAAGCCCGAAATCTTCAAGCAGGTTGATCCCGCAACAAATATGCCCGGCAACTCATCAATGATGGGACTTTTCATCAGCGGTCTCTGGCTGCTCTACTTCTACGGCGCTAACCTTGATAATCCCTGGTTCGGTCTCTTCTCATTTGACTCATCAGAGCTTCCCATCATCACAACATACGCAATGTACATTCCCATCTTCATCAGCATGTTCATCAAGAGTAAGGACCTCGGTGTTCTTAAGGGCAAGATTGCTCCCGTTCTTGCAATCGCAGGTTCAATCTTTATGGTTATCGCTGCTATCTTTGCTCACGGTATCTATCCTTACCAGGCAGCTCAGGCTAACGGCACATTCTCACTTCCCGTTCTCTTCTACCTTATTACCTATGCAATTCTTATGGTAATCGGTGCTTTCTTCATGAAAGAAAAGAAAAAGAGATAAGCAAAAGTAAAAAAGTTAAGGGGCTGTAAAAAAAGTGCAGACCGCATAAACCAAGATAAACAAAGGGTTTCTTTGGATTTTAAAGTCCGAAGAAACCCTTTAAAATATAAAAGAACAGAAATAATTGCAAAAACTGTGTTTTTGCGTTTTATGCTATAGACAAACTTCGCCTCTCGACGTACCTCTGTACGCCTTCGGGTAACCCCCAATAAAGCATATATGCTTTATTGGGGCTCAGTTTGTTTATTCCGCGCATTTTTTCACACCCCTGAAAGAGGATGTAAAAAAACGAAAGTTTTTTTACATCCCTTTTTATGTCTTATGTAAAACTTATTGCTCCATAAGACCAAAACTTACGGACAAAGCCCTGTCAATTTTGTTCATATCCTGCTTTCCGAGTATTCCCATTTTTTCTCTGAGTCTTTTTTTATCAATAGTCCTTACCTGCTCAAGAAGAACAATTGAATCCTTTGCAAGACCGCAATTATCCGCATTGACCTTTATGTGAGTTGGCAAATTAGTTTTAAACCGCTGACTTGTTATTGCCGCAGCTATAACGGTAGGACTGAATTTATTTCCTACGTCATTCTGCACTATAAGCACCGGCCTTACCCCACCCTGCTCCGAGCCTATTACAGGACTCAGATCGGCATAATATATCTCTCCGCGTTTTATTGACATGGAATACCCTCCGCAAAATGTTCTGTTGTCAATAGTGTTGCCTTTGTCATTTTAATATAAACACACCGTAATAATATTTTATGCCATAACTAAAAGAGTGTTACAAAAAAGCTGACCTTCTTTCGCATTGAAGAAAGTCAGCTTTTTTAATTATATTTTCAGTTTTCAAAATTTCCCATTGAATAAGCAAGTTCATTGACAACATCGGAAGGAAGCATTCCTGTTTTTGATGTTCTGTCACTTACAGCATCACCTGTATATCCGTGAACAAATACGGCACATGTAAGCGCATCAATAAACTCAAATCCCTGTGCAATAAATCCACCGATCAGTCCTGCAAGGACATCACCGCTACCACCCTTAGAAAGGCCTGTATTGCCGGTGTTGTTGATATATATCTTTTTATCATCGGGACTGCTTACAACGGTATTTGCACCCTTTAAAACAAGATAAACACCATAATGCTCACTGAACTGTCTTGCAATTGATATTTTTTCGGAAACGATGATGTTTTTATCAAGGTTTGTAAGCCTGTGCATCTCACCAATATGAGGAGTAAGAACAATCTTACTCTTAGCTTTTTTCAGAATGCTCATATCCTTTGAAAGCACGTTAAGAGCGTCCGCATCAATAACAACAGGTATATCAGCATTTTCTATAACTGCAGTAAGAAGTGCTCTTGTATCCTCGTTTACGCCAATACCGCACCCGATGACGATTGAATCAAATTTATCAAGCTCAGAAAGAAGCTTTTTAAGAGCAAGAACAGAAAATGTTCCGTTATCATTTTCGGCAAGTGGCATAAGAAGAGCTTCTGTAAGCTTTGAAGAAACAACGGGATAAATGCTATCAGGAAAAGCAAGAGTAACAAGACCGGCTCCGCTTCTGAGTGCCGCCGAAGCTGCAAGAACAGGAGCTCCCGGCATGGTTCTGCTTCCGCAAATGCAAAGAACGTGACCAAAGTCATTCTTATGAGCAGTAACCTCTCTTTCAGGGAAAAGCTGTTTCACCTCGGCTTTATTGTAGGTATAAAGGCAATCACCTACAACGCTGTAGCTTTCATCGGGTATCCCGATATTGGCAATGATAATGTCACCGCAATGTTCAGATGCAGGATGAATAATATGAGCCGGCTTAAGAGCTGAAATGGCAATTGTAAAATCTGCCTTAAAGCTGTCCGGATCACAGTGTCCGCTGTCGCAATATACTCCGCTTGGCACATCAAGAGCAAACTTCATTGCCGATGACTGACTCATTTCACGGACAAGCTCCTTCATCTCTTGGTCAAATTCACCGTAAAAGCTGAAGCCGAAAACCGCATCAACAATTACATCTGCATTCTTGATTGTCTGAAGAGTCTTAAGCTTGTCAACATCATACCATACTGTCGGAATTGACTGATCAAGCACAAGCTTATACATATATGTCGCTTCCTGGCTTGTCGGATAGCCCAGAGCAAGAACAACACAGACATTGTAGCCGCTTTCAAAAAGCTTTCTTGCAACAACAAAGCCGTCGCCGCCGTTATTTCCCTTACCGCAGACAACAGCAACTCTTTTTTTCTGTAAGTTTCCTTTTTCAATTTCGTTGCGGATATTACGGGCACAAGCTGTACCTGCATTTTCCATCATACGCTGATAAGAAAGACCGAATCTTGCAGCGTGCTGTTCAACAAGTTTCATTTCTTCACTGCTTAAAAGTCTCATAATAATTACCATGCGTCACGGATATTTCCTTGAATAAACAAAGAATATCCGGGACGCACCTTTCTTAAAATATCAAGCTTTATTTTTCAAAAACAATTGTTGTAATGCTGCTTGCAGGAATATCAACAGTTGTTATTCCACAGCTTTCGTGAGTAAGCTCAAGGTTTCTGTCAGCATCAGTTGTGTAAGCCTTCACATCATAAAGGGGCATGCAAAGATTTACTGACTTATCCTTACCCTGGTTTACAATAACTGCAACATAATCACCTTCGGGAGTTTTGAATGCTGAGACATTCATTTTGTTTTCAATAAGATAAACGGGATATTCCTTACCATCAATTTCCTGCTTCCACCAAGCCTCTTCAGCCTTGATATCAGCAATACTTACATCGAAGTTAACAGCTTTACTACCAACAGGAACGAACTTTGTAAAGTGAGCCATTGCATAGTATCTCTTTGCAATTTCATAGCTGTTACAATCGTCTGATGCAGCTATCATACTGTCAGCCCATTCACCGCCCTGGTTTACGGCTACCCAGGATGTCCAGCTGTTTACACCTGTGAGTGTAACATCTTCACTGATAGTTTTTGCCATAATAAGAGCACCTTCGATATCATCGATTTTATGCTCACAGGGAAGCTCACACCATTCACTCATTTCAAGCTCAACATCCTTATAATTCTTGCGAATGTACTCACCGTAAGCCTTTTTAAGAAGCATATCATTTGTCCAGTAGCTATGATATGAATATGTGCCGAGAACGTCAACTATGTCCTGATTTTCATAAATCTTATCGATGCAATCCATTGCGTGGTCACCGACCTGACCGCTTTCTGCAAGTGAAAGCTTAACATCAATGCCACGTTCCTTGATTTCTGCAGCAAAAACCTTGCCGAGTTCAATTACTTCATCAATCTCATAATGACAAGCTTCCTGACCTACCCATTCTCCGCCCCAGTCCCACTGAGGTTCATTGATGGGACTGATGTACTTTACGGGTACACCCTTATCAATAAAGTATTCTGCAATATCAAGCATATATTCGGCAAAATCATCGTAGCAATCTTTTTTAAGGTTGCTCTGAGCAGGCGCAAGACCGCCTGAAGCCTGTCCTGAAACACACATTGAATAATGAGGTGAGTTTGCAAAAAGAACAACTGTATCAATGCAATTGTAAGAAAGACAAAGATCAAGCATATCCTGGGCTGCCTTATCCTTATTCCAATCGTATTCATATTCTTTTGTTTCTTCATTGTAAACAAGGAAGCTTTCCGCAGCTCTCCATGAATTCTCATTATCCCAGATACGTGAATCGGGATTATCCTTTTCACCTGCACCTACATTGTAACGGTAAATGTTAAGTCCGAGACCTTCTTTTGAATAAAGAAGCTTTGCATAATCTTCAGCCTTTTCACTTTTGCCTGCAACCTGTGCCCACCAAGCGGCAGAGGTGCCCCAGCCTGTGATTTCCTGCTGCTCACAGATTGTATCAAGCTTAAGAAGGAAATGCTCCGGTCCGATGTTGAACCAGCCGACAACAGTACTCATTACATAAAGCTATGCTGATAATCTGAAGATTATTTTTTTAATCCAGGTATTTCTATCCATAGTAATCTCCTCTTATGAATATATTTTTAATTATTTTACCACAATATACCTTAAAAGGTCAAGAACAATAGTTAAATATTTTTTATACTTCTATTATCAACTTGATTTTTGTAAACACAGGTGATATAATGTAAAAAAATGAAGAAACAGAGGAATGAAATATGTCTAAAAGTCTTGTAATTGCTCATCGTGGCGCAAATAAATATGCTCCTCAGAACACTCTTCCCGCTTTTAAAAAAGCTTATGAACTCGGTTGTGACGGATTTGAAACAGACGTACACATCACAAAGGACGGAAAGATTGTTATCTGCCACAATTATACTATTGACGAAACCTCAACAGGTAAAGGAAAGGTTTCCGATATGACCCTTGACGAGCTTAAAAGCTACGATTTCGGCTCCTATTACAGCAAGAAATATGAAGGCACTCAGATACCTACTATTGACGAGTTCCTTTCCTTTGTTGAAACAACAGACATTTCAGTCCTTAACATTGAAATAAAGAGTCCTAAGGAATCCGAAACCGCTATCGTAAGAGAGACCATCAAAGCTGTTAAGGAGCACGATCTTTTCGATAAGCTTCTTATTTCATCATTTGACCCCCGACTTCTTATTGAGGCGAAAACGATCGACAGCAAGTGCAAGACAGGCTTCCTTTACTCCCCCAAGAGCCCCACACTTCCCAGAATGATCTGGCGTCAGCTCAGATTCACAAAAATGATCGGTTGCGACGCAGTTCATCCTCATTATGTTTTTGTAAATAATGCTTTTGTTAAAAACGCTCATGAGATGGGAATCAAGGTTAATCCCTGGACCGTAAATGATCCTTTCAATCTCGACAGACTCCTTAAGGCAGGAGTGGACAGTGTTATCACTGACCTTCCCGATGTTGCAAACGGAATGAGAGAAAGATACGCTGATTAAAATTTTATATAACAGCAGATAATCGTTAACACTGACTGATTATCTGCTTATTTTTTATCAATTTACGCAAAAAACTGCCACCTTGCGGTGACAGTTTTTCTTTTTTAATTAAGATTAGTTAAAAAGGTTTTTGAACCATTCAATAATCTTATTGAACCAGTCAGCAATCTTCTTGAAGAATGCGATGAATCCGTTAGGAGCAACGCCTTCATCTGTAAGAACATCATCCATGTTCTGGTTGAGGAACTTCTTAAGAAGTGTGCTGAGTGCGGGACTTGAGCTGTCGAGATCAGAAAGAGCATCTGAC
>JAZKYQ010000073.1:0-1839 GCA_045612205.1 Acutalibacteraceae bacterium
CGTTTCAACGGCTCTTGATGCAATGGCTCACGTGCTTGAGGGCTATATGGGAGTAAAATGCACCGACATTCCCACTCTCTTCGGTGAAAAGGCAATTGAGCTTATCTGGAAGGGACTTACCTTCCTTTATGAGAACAGAGAAGAAAAGCTTCTTCCCGACGAAAACTTAAGAAAGGCCCTTTACTACGGCTCACTTTACGCAGGCATCACCCTCGCTTACTGCGGAACTGCCTTCCCTCACCCTATGGGCTATATTCTCACAGAAAACTACGGCACACCTCACGGCAAGGCTTGTACTGCCTTTATGGATGAATTTGTTGACCGTGCGTCAGAATTCACTCCCGAAAAGCTCAATAAGGCTCTTTCAATTATGGCGACTGACAAGGAAAGCTTCAAAAAGATCATCACAGAGCTTACCGACATCGGTGACATCACAATGACCGAGGAAGAAATCAACACCTACTGTCAGCGCTTTGACACAGCACCTGCAAACTTCACCTTCTCACCGGGAGGATTTACAAAAGAGGATGCAGTCAAAGTGCTCAAGGAAAGGTTTATGAAATAAAATGAGTAACGAAAAACAAGGATTTATCGGAACTTGTCTGTTGCTTTTAATTCCTCTTTTAACAGTTTACGAAACCTTATGGCCCTTAGCTGAAAAATTTCTTATAAGAACAGAAAATATAATTGCTTATATTTCCGATTTTTCTTTACCCTTCTTTTTGCCTATGGGCATATTTATTGCTTTTCTTATAAATTTCACTCACAGACTAAGAAAGCTGAAAAAAAGAGAGAATCAGGTCTGGAATCCCATTGACAAAACCGACAAAAAAGAGCAAAGAATATGGAAAATCAAGTTTTCTTTAATCTGCGTTTGTGTTTTTATCGTTTGCTCTGTCATTCTCTGTGCAGGCACACTGCAAAGAACTGTAATCACTTCCGATTACAGGGTGAAGAACTATAATTTCGCAGGTAAAGTCAGCGCTGAATTTGAGCCTGAAAATATCCGCTTTGTGAAAATCTATCCCGAAGCGAAATATCAAAAAGGCCCAGGCTTTGCAGGCTATTTCATCGCTGTTGAAATTTACATAAATGAAAATGATTGCTTTTTCTTCACTAACAATAATTTTGACAGCTTCGAGCAATTGGTTGAATATAAAAATATTCTCGATGAAAGCGGTGTAAAAATCCATGTAAGCGACCAGGCGGAAAATGAGCCTGACCCCGATGACCTTACGCAAGAAAAAGTAATTTACATTGAGAATTTTTATAACGAATACGAAAAACTGAAGTAATTTTTTCAAAAAGTGTTTTCTTTTTTCACATTTTGGTGTATGCTATAAAAAAACACAAGGTTTTAACCGTTTCACAAATCAAAGGAGGAAAACACAATGGCAGTCAGCACAGAGACACTTCTGAAGCTTTTCAACGCAATTATGGGACTTGTAAGAAAGCTTCTGGATTCAGGGGTTCTTGAATTTTAAGAGACTATAAAAAACGAGAGGTTCTTTGGCATTAAGCTGAAGAACCTCTTTTAATTTTCAGATGTGTTGTGATTTAAATCTTAAGGTGAAGTTAATTATAATTGACGGGATTTAAACTGTGAGGCTCTACCGTATCGTGCCGTCGGGGGCAGGTAGATAATTTCATCTGTAGGGCAGGGGCTTGCTCCTGCCGTTGTACTTTTAAATAATCCATACACTAACGGTCAAGTTCTACCGCTCCAAAGCCGCTGAGGCTTGTTACTTTTGTCGCTTGTGACAAAAGTAACCAAAAGCACGCTTTTGGTTGTGCGAGGAGGGCCGCAGTGGCAGTGAGCTTTTCCGCCTTAACTTGTAT
>JAZKYQ010000074.1:0-16563 GCA_045612205.1 Acutalibacteraceae bacterium
AAGGTACAGGGAGACCACACGGGGTCTCCCCTACTTACTACTTACTACTTGCTACTCACTACTAAAAAAGACACCCGAAGGTGTCTTTCTTTACATAAATATTCCCTGACCTGCATTGATCATCATAAACAAGGGTGCAAACACAAGGGAAACAACACTCATAAGCTTGACAAGAATGTTGATTGAAGGGCCTGATGTGTCCTTGAAGGGGTCACCGACGGTGTCACCTACAACGGCTGCCTTGTGGGACTCTGAGCCCTTACCGCCGTGAGTACCTGTTTCGATGAACTTCTTTGCATTGTCCCAGGCACCGCCTGAGTTTGACATAAAGATTGCAAGCAGAACACCTGTGATAAGTGAGCCTGCAAGAAGACCGCCGAGAGCTGCAACACCGAGGAATACACCGACAAGAACAGGTGTAAGCACGGCAAGAAGACCGGGGATAATCATTTCCTTGAGAGCCGCCTGAGTTGAAATTGCAACGCAGGACTTGTAATCGGGCTTTGCCTCACCTTCAAGGATGCCGGGAATCTCTCTGAACTGACGGCGCACCTCTTCAATCATCTCGTAAGCAGCTTTACTTACAGATTCCATTGTGAAGGCTGAGAACACGAAGGGAAGAACACCGCCTATAAGAAGACCGATAACTACCTGATAGTTAAGAAGGTTGATGCCGACCTCCTTAAGATTAACGGATTCCGCATAAGAGAAGAAGAGAGCAAGAGCAGTAAGAGCCGCTGAACCGATTGCAAAGCCCTTACCCATAGCAGCTGTTGTGTTACCTACAGAGTCGAGCTTGTCGGTGATTTCTCTTACCGAATGGTCAAGACCGCTCATTTCGGCAATACCGCCTGCATTGTCAGCGATGGGCCCGTAAGCATCAACCGCAACGGTGATGCCTGTTGTTGAAAGCATACCTACTGCGGCAAGCGCAACACCGTAGATACCCATTCCGTCGCCGCCTGATTTACAGCATACATAAGAAACGAAAATGCCTACGCAGATAAGAATGATGGGGAAAGCAGTTGACTTAAGACCTACTGCCATACCTGAAATGATGTTTGTTGCTGAGCCTGTTTCACTCTGCTCGGCAATTTTCTTAACTGCCTTGTAATGGTCAGAGGTATAAATTTCTGTCAGCATACCGATTGCAGTGCCGACAATAACACCTGAGATAACAGCAAGAGAGAAGCCGAAGGAGTCAAAGAGAACATAGCTTAAAATGATTGATGAAAGAAGCACGACAACTGCGGCAACATAGGTTGCAGTTTTAAGTGACTTGTGGGGGTCTGTCTTGAAGGTACGCACAAACAAAGTACCGATCATTGAAGCGAAAACGCCTACTGCGGCAATGAGAAGAGGATAAAGAGCACCGTTAAGAGGTGTAGCACTGTCCTTGAAGCAAGCCACTCCGAGAGTTATTGCCGAAACAATCGCACCTGCATAGCTTTCAAAAAGGTCAGCACCCATACCTGCAACGTCACCGACATTATCACCAACGTTATCAGCGATAACTGCAGGGTTACGGGGATCGTCCTCGGGAATACCTGCTTCAACCTTACCTACAAGGTCAGCACCGACGTCAGCGGCCTTTGTGTAAATACCTCCGCCGACACGGGCAAAAAGAGCAATCGATGAAGCACCGAGGCTGAAGCCGAAGAGTGCATTTGTGTCCTTTGTGATGGCATAAATACCGGCAATACCTAAAAGTCCCAGACCTACAACGCTCATACCCATAACAGAGCCGCCTGAGAAGGAAATGCGAAGAGCGCCCTGGATACCCTTATTCATAGCAGCAGCCGTTGTTCTGACATTTGTCTTTGTCGCAACGCTCATACCGTAATAGCCTGCAATAATCGAGAACAAGGCTCCGAGAACAAAGCTTACAGCGGTAATCCAGTCAAGAGCAAGACCGACCGCAAAGAAAAGTATAAGAATAAAGAAAATCAGAATTTTATATTCGGCAAAAAGGAAGGCCTTTGCGCCGTCGTGAATTGCGGCGGAAATTTCTCTCATCCTTTCGTTACCCTTATCGTATCTGCTTATTCTTATGGTAAGAAAAACAGCATAGATAAGACCGATTACTCCCACAAAGGGAATGGCATAAATCAACTTGTCCATAAAAAATCTCCTTTTTTACAAATTCATAGCTCTTTGTGTCACATTCCTGCTATGTTATAACGTATATAATATACTTTTAATACAAAATTGTCAATGAATGATAATATATTTTGTGTAATATGCGAGGATATTTTATATAATTTTTATAGTAATAAACCTCTTATCGACATAGTTTTTCCGTTCTTATGCCTATACTATATATATTAAATACAACCTGAGGTGAGAAAATGTGCACAGCCATAAGCTATAAAACAAGAAACCACTACTTTGGAAGAAACCTTGATCTTGATTATTCACTTGATGAAAATGTGATTGTGATGCCGAGGAATTTCCCTTTCAATCTGCGATATGTGCCCCTTCCCGAAAATCGCTTTGCAATGATAGGCACAGGTATAATCCGGGAGGATCTGCCGTTATTCTATGATGCAACAAATGAAAAGGGGCTGAGCATGGCAGGACTCAGCTTTGTCGGAAATGCGGTATATAACGAGCTTTCCGATAACCTTTCAGATATAGCGCCCTTTGAGCTTATACCCTGGGTGCTTTTCCAATGTGAAAATGTCAGTCAGGCAAAGACTTTACTTGAAAAAACAAACATTGCCCGCATTGATTTTTCAAAGGAGCTTCCCTGTGCCGAACTTCACTGGATGATAAGTGACGACAAGGAAAGCCTCGTGCTCGAATGCACTGACGAGGGAATGAAGCTTTACGACAATCCCATAGGTGTGCTTACAAACAACCCTCCCTTTCCCATGCAGATGTTTAACCTGAACAATTATATGTGCCTTACAAATCAGCCACCTGTGAACACCTTCTGCAAAAGCTTACCCCTTAAGGAGTACAGCAGAGGCATGGGTGCGATAGGTCTGCCCGGTGACCTTTCTTCTGCATCGAGATTTGTACGGGCATCCTTCAACAAAATGAACAGCGTTTATCTCAACAGCGAAAACAAGCGTGTAAGTCAGTTTTTTCATCTGCTTTATTCCGTTTATCAGCCACGGGGAGCCGTTCAGCTCAAGGGCGGTGCTTATGAGTACACCGTTTACTCAAGCTGCTGTAACACAAAAAAGGGCATTTACTACTACACTACCTACGACAACAGCACAATCACCGCCATTGATATGAAAAAGGAAAACCTCGACTCGGAGCTTCTTGCCGTTTATCCCATGGAAAAGGAAGGCAGGATTGTTTTCGGCAACAGGAGCGAGGACACCACTGAAGCGATGAAGCAGTGAGTAGTGAAGATGTAATGGTGCCCCGTGGGGTATCTCTTGATTCACAATTAAAACTGTAGGGTAGGGGCTCGCTCCTGCCGTGAACAAGTTGAGCCGTGTGCTCACGTTGCGTTTTAAATGTTCTGAAGATTCAGAATTTAGGTTCTACCGCTCCAAAGCCGCTGAGGCTTGTTACTTTTTTATATTCCGAGGATATAGGATTTTAGTTCTACCGCCTCGTGCCGGCGAGGCACATCCTTTGTCCTGAGCGACAAAGGATGCAAAGCGCTCTTTAGGTTGTACGAGGAGAGCCGCAGTGGCAGTGAGCTTTTCCGCCTTAACTTGTATACAGAAATAACAACTCAACCTAAATTTACATTTTATGTAAATGATAAGTACTGCACACGGAAAACTCACATTACTACAGCTCAATGCCAGGGTAAAGATTCCGAACAACTCTATTTAAAACAAACCTGTACAAGTCAGTCCGCTATGCCCGTGCCCTTTATAAAGCGCATTAATGGTCTCCCATCGTGAGCCGTTTCAGGTGACAGGTATTCCGACATTCGCAGACCGCTGCGAGGTGCTTTCAGAAAGAGACTTCCGCCAAGGTTCTACGGATTTGTTGCTCACAGTAAGCAGGCACTTGTTATTTCGCACGGCGCAAGCCTTACCGACAGCACAGCTTATCCGTGGTGGACTATCTCACGGCGAAGTCCGTGAGGTGTAGGATGTTATTTTCAGATTTTGGCGGATAAGTGAATAGTGGTAAAGGAGAAGTAGCCAAAGGGCGCTTTGGTTACTTTGTCGCTCTTGACAAAGTAACGCCACCGCGGCGAGCGGGTAGAACTTTAAGCCCAAATACACGGAAGATAAAAAAGAAACAATCCCCAAAGGCTTCGGGCGGTAGAACTTAACTCGATAGTGTATGGATTATTTAAAAGCACAACGGCAGGATTGATAACCTGACTACTAAAAAAGGCATCCATAACGGATGCCTCTTCTTATTCTAATTCAAATGCGCCTGTATAAAGCTGATAATACTTGCCCTTCTTGGCAATTAGATCCTCGTGAGTACCTCTTTCAATTATGACACCGTTTTCAAGCACCATAATTACATCGGAATTCATAACCGTTGAAAGTCGGTGTGCAATAACAAAAACTGTTCTGCCGTGCATAAGAGCATCCATGCCCTTCTGCACAAGCGCTTCTGTTCGTGTGTCGATTGATGAGGTTGCCTCGTCAAGAATCATTACGGGAGGATCGGCAACAGCGGCTCTTGCAATTGAAATAAGCTGACGCTGACCCTGAGAAAGATTCGCACCGTTGTTTGTAAGCATAGTGTCGTAACCCTGAGGAAGTCGGCTTATGAAGGAGTGAGCATTTGCCTTCTTTGCCGCTTCAATAATCTGCTCATCGGTAGCCTCAAGGTTGCCGTAACGGATGTTGTCCTTTACAGTGCCTGTGAAAAGGTTTGTGTCCTGAAGAACAATGCCCAGGGAACGGCGAAGGTCTGCCTTTTTGATTTTATTGATGTTGATTCCGTCGTAACGGATTTTACCGTCTGCAAGGTCGTAGAAGCGGTTGATAAGATTGGTGATTGTGGTCTTGCCTGCACCTGTCGCACCTACAAATGCCACCTTCTGACCCGGCTCAGCATAAAGGCTGATGTTGTGAAGAACAATCTTCTCCTCGGTGTAGCCGAAGTCAACGTCGTAGAAACGAACCTCGCCCTCAAGCTTTGAATAGGTTGTTGTGCCGTCCTCGTGAGGATGCTTCCAGGCCCACAAGCCTGTATGCTCTGAAGTTTCCGTAAGCTCGCCCTTTTCGTCGTATTTTGCATTTACAAGGGTAACGTAGCCCTCATCCTTTTCGCTTTCAGCGTCAAGCACCTCAAAAATTCTCTTTGCGCCTGCCATTGCCATTACAACGGAATTAAGCTGCTGAGAAATCTGATTGATGGGCATTGTGAAGGATTTTGTAAGCTGAAGGAAGGTTACAACGCTTCCGAGCTCAAGAAAGAAAATGCTCTTTTCTGAAAAGCTTCCTTCCATTGACATAACAGCAAGCACACAGCCTACAATTGCAATGATTACATACTGCAGATGACCGAGGTTGTTGTTTACGGGACCGAGGATGTTTACAAACTTGTTTGCGCTGTAGGTGTTTTCGTAAAGCTCCTCGTTCTTTTTGTCAAAGTCCTCCTTTGTTTTACCCTCATGGCAGAAAACCTTGATGACCTTCTGACCTGTTACCATTTCCTCAACAAAGCCGTTGACATCACCGATGGACTGCTGCTGCTTAAAGAAGAACTTACCGCTGTTACCTGCAATTTTGCCGGTTATCATCATCATAAAGAAGATGCATACTACCACAACAACCGTAAGAGGCACGCTCTTTGCCAGCATTGCGACAAAGGTGGCAAGGATTGTAACCGCAGAGGAAACAAACTGAGGAACAGACTGGGAAATCATCTGTCTTAAGGTGTCTGTGTCATTGGTGTAACGGCTCATAATATCACCGTGACTGTTACGGTCAAAGAAGCTTATGGGAAGGGTCTGCATATGGGTGAAGAGTCTGTCTCTTGTTTCCCTGAGAATACCCTGAGAGATAACAACCATAAGTCTCTGCTGACAGTAGGCCGCAACTATTCCGCAAAGGAAAACGCAGGCCATTTTAATAAGCATTGAAAGAAGAGGGGCAAAATCCGTTGACTTCTCCTTAAGCATCGGAGTGATATACTGATCAATGAGAGTGCCTGTGAAATTTGCCGAGGCGATGCTTGTAATTGATGTGATGAAAATGCACACAAAAACAAGGAACATCAGAAAAACATATCTTTTGTCAACAAGGGAAAAGATTCTTTTTATCACCTTGAGGTCAAGCTTTTCGCCCTTCATTCTCACCGGTGTTCCGCCATGACGGGACATAGGAGGACGAGGAGGCATATTTTTCGGAGCGGGATTACTCATTTTCACTTCCTCCCTTCTGCTGTGAGAAGTAAACCTCACGATAGATTTCGTTATTTGCAAGAAGCTCCTCGTGATTGCCGAAGCCTGAAACACCGCCGTCATCAAGGACAATTATCTTGTCAGCGCCCTCAATTGAGGAAATTCTCTGTGCGATGATGATCTTTGTTGTTTCGGGAATGTATTCGCGGAAGGCCTTTCTGATAAGAGCATCCGTAGCGGTATCCACGGCACTTGTGGAGTCATCAAGAACAAGGATTTTCGGCTTTTTGAGAAGTGAGCGTGCAATACAGATTCTCTGCTTCTGTCCGCCTGATACGTTCATACCGCCCTGCTCAATGTAGGTGTCATAGCCTTCGGGTCTTTGTAAAATGAAGGGATGAGCCTGAGCCATACGGCAGACCTCGATGATTTCCTCATCGGTTGCGTCTTCCTTACCCCAGCGGAGATTGTCCTTGATTGTGCCCGAGAAGAGAACATTCTTCTGAAGCACCATTGCAACCTCATTACGAAGGGTGTCAAGGTCATACTCCCTTACATCCCTTCCGCCGACTCTTACCGTGCCTTTGCTTGTGTCGTAAAGTCGGGCGATAAGCTGAACGAGGGTTGTTTTTGATGAGCCCGTTGAGCCGATGATGCCCACGGTTTCACCGCTTTTTATCTTAAGGTCAATATTTTTAAGGCAGTAGCTTTCGCTGTCCTTTGTGTAAGCAAAGGAAACATCCTCAAATTCAATGCTTCCGTCAGCAACCTCATAAACGGGGCTTTCGGGATTGACAAGATCACTCTTTTCTTCAAGCACCTCGCACACTCTTTCCCCTGCCGCCTTTGACATTGTGAGCATAACGAAAATCATTGAAAGCATCATAAGATTCATAAGAATCTGCATAACATAGGAAAGCACGGAAACAAGCTCACCTGTTGTCATCTCTGTTTCGCCCGAGGAAACAATAAGCTTTGCACCGAACCAGGCAATAAGAAGGGTACAGGCATAGGTTGCCGTCTGCATCATCGGAGCGTTGAAGGCTATGATATTTTCAGCCTTTCTTGTGTCGGAAAAGATTTTTTCGGAAACCGTTCTGAACTTCTTTTCCTCCTGCTTTTCACGGACAAAGGATTTTACAACACGGATGCCGTGAAGGTTTTCCGCAACAACATTATTGAGCTTATCATAGGTTTTGAAAACTCTTTTAAAAACAGGGTGGGCGTTCTTTACAACAAGTGCAAGACCCACACCGAGCACGGGAACAACACAAAGGAAAATAACTGAAATTCTGCTGTTGATGCCAAGTGCCATAATCAGTGAAAAAATAAGCATTGCAGGTGAACGCACGGCAATTCGGATAACCATCTGATAGGAGTTCTGCAGGTTTGTCACGTCCGTTGTAAGTCTTGTGACAAGTCCCGAAGCGGAGAACTTATCAATATTTGCAAAGGAAAAGCTCTGCACATTATGGAACATATCGTGGCGAAGATTCTTTGCAAAGCCTGCTGATGCCTTTGCAGCGGTGATACCGGCGGCTGAGCCGAAAAAGAGGCTTACCACACAAAGCACCACAAGCAAAATTCCCGTTTTCACAACGAAGCCCGTGTCACCCTTGTTGATTCCCAGGTCGATAAGCTTACCCATAAGAAAGGGAATAAGCACCTCCATAACAACCTCAAGAGAAACAAGCACAGGCGTTAAAATTGACGGGAGCTTATACTCCCTTATACATTGACTGAGTCGTTTAATCATTTTCTGCTGTCAACCTTTCTATATTATTTCTGATTTTATCCACTGTCACAAGAAAAGCTTCCATTTCCTCTTCACTTATGCCCTGTGAAATGTCCTTTTCCATTTTACTGAAGGACTCTTCGATTTTCTCGTGAATTTCCACAGCTTTTTCAGTGAGGAGGATTTTCTTAAGTCTTGCATCATCGGGAACACTCTGACGGATGATAAGCCCGTTTTTTTCCATAAGAGAAAGGATGTTGCTTGCCGTTGAGCGACGGATGTCAAACTCCTTTTCAAAGTCCTTCTGAAAAATATCCTTATGACGGTTATGATAAAAATATCCGATTGCCCAACCGTGAGTCCCCGTCATTTCATCGGCGTGGATTTTTGCTGTGTTGATGTCCATATATCTGCGCAGGATTCTTGCACAGTGGCTTATCTCAAAGCCGATTTTTCTCTTATTCTGCAACAAAACACCTCCTGAAAAGCAATTTGTTAGCAAACTAACAATATTACTGTAAATTATAGTATTTTCATCTTAAAAAGTCAACACAGCAAGCCTGAAAAAAAACAAAAAAACAAGTCAGGACGAACTGTTGTCATCCTGACTTTCTTATATGATATTGTTTTTATATTATTCTGTTCTGAGTGCCTCAACGGGATCCTTCTTTGCAGCAATTGATGAAGGTACAAGACCTGCAATAAAGGTGAGGAACACGCTGATGCAGATAAGGATAATTGCCGCACCCACGGGAAGAACTGCCTTGGCACCGCTGTGAGTGAGATACTCGAGAAGGAAGTTGATGGGTATCTCAAGAACAAGGGTTGTGAGTATACCGAGTATACCTGCCGCCAGACCTATGGTTATGGTCTCGGCATTGAATACTCTTGAAACGTCGCCCTTTGAAGCACCGATTGAGCGGAGAATACCGATTTCCTTTGTTCTTTCAAGAACGGAAATATAGGTGATGATACCGATCATAATTGATGAAACAACAAGTGAAATTGCAACGAAAACAACAAGCACATAGGTTACGATGTTGATAATCTTTGTGATTGATGAAAGAAGAGCACCGATTGCGTCCGTGGGAGCAATTTCATACTCGGGATGACCGTCAGCGGTTACCTGCTCGTTGTAGAAATCGATCATATTCATTACTTCTTCCTTTGCTTCAAAGCTCTTGGGATAGAAGTAAATTGAGGTGGGAGCATCAACTGCCTGATAGCCGAGAGTCTTCATTGTCTGAGCGTAGGAGCTCTTGGCGTTCATAGTGTCAATGTATGCGCGCTTGAGAGCGAGAACCTGCTCATCGTTGAGATAGCCCTCCATGAGCTTCTTCTGCATTTCTGACATATCACCGAAGCTGAAAAGGCTTGAAAGATCCATGATGTCGATTTCTGAAAGGTCAACAGCACCTGCCATGCTCATAAAGGGACCGATATCAAGATAGTTCATATCAATCTTGTTAAGGTCGATATCCTTAAGGTCAAAGTCATTTACGCTAAGGTTAGCAAATTCGTTGCCTGTAAGCACGTCTCTGCCCGGGTTATTAAGCTGCTCCTGAACAACTGCTGAGCTTTCAGTTGCTTCAAGCACATACTGCATAAGCTCGCTTGTGTAACCGATGCCGCCCATACCTGTTGAAAGAACATTCTTTTCATCGGGACGGACAATACCTACAACAGTAAGCTCAAGGCCGTTGTCAACAATCTTCTTGAGATAATTCTGATTTGATCTTGCATCCTGCCAGAGACCTGTCTTCTTGTTCTTTACCATATAATCGCTTGAAAGAACAAGCTTGAACTTCATATTGCAGATTTCCTCAAAGGAATAAATTTCCTTTTTGTCCTCAGCCTTTGTCTGACCGCCTGAAAGGTTTGTCATAAGGTTTGTCTGGAAGTCAGCCTGGTCAACGATACCAAGAGCGTAAAGCATTAATTCGTTAACCTCGTTGTTGCCGTCAACAAGCACAACGATTTCGCTCTTATCCTCGGGAAGACGGCCGTAAACAAGGTCGTACTGCTTTGAAACGAACTCATTGTCACCGATGATTTCCATCCACATATTAAGGCTCAGACCGCCACCGATGAAGCTTTCCATCATATCCATCATACCGCCGGCACCGAGAGTGTCGAGCATATTTGACGGGTTAACCTGAACAACCTTTTTGCTTGTGTCTGCCTTATAGACATTAAGCGTTGAAGAGTACTTGTACTGAATGTCGTTACAAAGCTCGTCAAAGGTTTCACGGTTGTCCTCGATGTACTTACGGAAGGCACCGATGTTGTTTGAGTTTGACTGAGCAACAAAGCTCTGAACCATATCGGTGAAAACACCGTTGACGTAAATTGCGTCAAGCTCGTGGTCACGCTCATAACCGACAGGGCTCATACCCATAATTGTCGTTGTGAGGTTATTCATATCCATGCTTTCCTTTTCAATTGACATCGGGAAAGCAAGAAGGGTATCGTTCTGCATTTTATCAACATAGTTCTGAATACCTGTTGAAAGAGCAAGAACAAGGGCGATGCCGATAATACCGATTGAGCCTGCAAAGGCAGTAAGAAGGGTACGTCCCTTTTTGGTGCCGAGGTTACGAAGTGAAAGACCGAAGGCTGTCTTGAAGCTCATTGAAGGCTTCTTGCCCTTTTTCTTTTCCTCGTCAGCCTTTACTGTTTCCTTTACATAGTCCATTTCTGTGGGCTCGTAGGGATTGCTGTCGTCAACGATCTTACCGTCAACGCAACGGATGATTCTGTTTGAGTATTCGTAAGCAAGGTCAGGATTATGTGTAACCATAATGATAAGCTTATCCTTGCTTATCTCCTTGAGAAGCTCCATAATCTGAACGCTTGTTTCACTGTCAAGCGCACCTGTGGGCTCGTCGGCAAGGAGAATGTCGGGGTTATTGATAAGTGCACGGGCAATTGCAACTCTCTGCACCTGACCGCCTGACATCTGATTGGGTCTTTTGTGAATCTGCTCACCAAGGCCAACCTGCTCAAGAGCCCTGATAGCTCTTTCACGTCTTTCCTCCTTGCTTACACCTGAAAGAGTGAGAGCAAGCTCAACGTTTGCAAGAACGGACTGATGAGGAATAAGGTTATAGCTCTGGAAAACAAAGCCGATTGAATGGTTACGGTAGGTGTCCCAGTTTTCGTCGGTGAAGGTCTTTGTACTCTTACCGTTGATTACAAGGTCACCGCTTGTGTATCTGTCAAGACCGCCGATAAGGTTAAGAAGTGTTGTCTTACCGCAGCCTGAGGGACCGAGAATTGCAACGAATTCGTTTTCTCTGAATTTGATGTTGATGTCATTAAGGGCTCTCACCGTTGTGTCGCCTGTGACATAATCTTTAACTATGTTCTTTAAAATCAGCATATATTACGCCTCCTCGTCGTGAGCATTTTTCTTCTTTGCCTTACCGAAAAGCTCTGAAAGCTTATCTCTGTTCAGCATTGCAATTATCACAATAACTGCCGAAACACCGATAGCGGCATAAGCGACAACCGCCCAGTCAATGCTCTTTTCTTCTGTGTAAATAACTGTGGGAGAGTACTCCTCATCAGGCTCTTCAACGGTTACTCTTTCACGGAAAAAGAGCTTGTAGAGCCATTCAACAGTTTCATCAACGCTCATATTTGCAAGCTCCTGGCTGATGCCTGAAGAATAGGTTGCAAACATATCGTTCTCTTCACCTGAAGCACTCATAAAGGAATCAACAATACCTTCGTTTCCGGGAGTTTTCATAATCTCAACAACGTATCTCAGAAGGGTGATGATAACACCTGTTTTGTCAGACTGAAGATACTGGATTGTCATAGGCTGACCTGCCTGGGTACGCTTTGTCTGTGCAGGCACGAGAGTACCGATTGTGCCGAACTGCTTCAGGTCAAGCTCGGGAAGAGTGATGCCGTCAAGCTCCATGCCGCCGACAAGCTCCCTGACAAGAGCCTCGGGGTCGATGTCTGTAAGCTGAGAAAGGTCGAGCATATCGGAAAGGCCTACACTTTCAAGAGTGCTTGTCACAGGGTAAAGAAGGTTGTTTATGCAGATTTCCATACCGCCGTTATTGATAAAGTACATAAGGTTTGGCAGGATGCTTGCAATTGTATAAACGGGATAATCAAGCACTCGCTCTGTAAGGCTGAGAATTGATTTCATAATGGGAATCATTATGTCCTTACCCTTTGTCTGGGCAATAAACTCATCATAGGTACGGATTTCGCTGAAGGTACAGCCCACAGCCTCAAGAAGAGGAATAACCGCAGTGTTGTAGCCGTCGCTTCCGTAGAAGGGAATTCCGCCGAAAAGCTCTGCGCTTTCTGCGCAAAGAATCATACGAAGAAGAGGATCAAGAGGTCTGAAAATTGCACAGACTGTTTTTCCGAAGCCTGTTTTGCTTCCGTCCTTGAAGCCCCAGTTGATATTGATCTGCTTGAGCTTATCAAAGCTGTCAACGCTGTTAAGGGCCTCCTTGGCAGAAGCGTAGGTTGCTTCAGTAAGAGTTTTTGCAAGGCCCTTGGGACTCATATCAACTCCGAGAAGGGATGTAAGAGCGCCCATTTCCTCGCCTGCAAAGGCACCGTAAATTCCTGTAACGAGCTCTGTTACAAGCTTGTTTGAATAAAGCTGAGGCTGTAAAACATCTCTGATGCTTTCGCCCTCTCCGCTTTCCTTGATGAACTGTCCGATAAGCTCATCAATACCGTCAAGGACTCTCTGGTACTTTTCCTGTCCGAGATTGGGAGTATAGTTGATTATCATCGGTGTGATACCGTTGAAGGACCACACATAGGGATTTGTTTTTCCCTTTGTCTGTGAAAGCAGATTAATGTAAACCGTCATAAGCTCATCGGTGCTCTTTGAAAAGAGCTTTGAAAGAGTCTGCTGAAGCTGAGCGTTATCAACCGGTGCGGAATTTCCCGAAAGCATAGAGGGAAGATTATCAGCGTTGAGCTTAACGGTTTCAATAAGCCAGCGAAGAATATAAATAAAGCTGTCTGAGGTGTTTACAATGTAAGTATCGATATCGTCAATTGCAAGAGATGCAAGTGTTGCAAGGTCGAAGGGAGCAGTTTTGAGTGTGCCCGAAGCGGAAATGCTGTTAAGGTCAAGGCTGAAGTCAAGGCTTACACCCTCCTGCCCCTGAAGGGCAATATCCATAACGCTTCCGACCTTAACGGGAGTTGTGATGCCGAGAATCTGGATTCTCAGAGGCTCGATAAGATCGGCAATTGCCGCATCAAGTCCGCCGTTATGAATAAAATAAGCAATGCCGGGAAGCTTTGTGCTGAGCATTGTAGCAGGAGCAGCACAGATTCTTGTGATATATCGTGCAAGGTCGGAGATGATGTTGCTTACCATTGAGCTTTTATCAGCTGCAGCCTGAGTTGTAAAGGTCTGAGCATCGGTATAAACATCCATTCCGCACTTCATATAAATTCTCGTAACGGAATTTTCATAGCCCTTTGCACCCTTGAGTCCGACAAGAGGATTGACGGAATAAGAGCCTGCACAAAGCATTGTGTAAAGCAGGTCATTCATCGGGGCAAAAAGGTCAACCGCAGCTTCAATGAACTGAGTTGTTGTTGTAACGCCCCAGCTTACATCCGAAAGGTCAAGGGCACTCCAGGAAGCAGCAGACGCCATTGCAGCTTGCACCTCAGGATAATCCGCAAGGTGAGCCGAAACTGCTGCAGGAGAAAAATCAAGACCGATTGTTGAGAAGGTATCGGAGTTTTCCTCGCTCATTGAGTACATTGTTTTTGCAAGAGAGGAAAGGGTCGCATCAGAAAAGAGCATTGAAAGCACTACCTCGGAAAGCTCCTTGCCCTCTGCAGTTTTTATGATTGCCTTAAGCACGGTGTCGGTCTGCTTCATTGCAATTTCTGCCTGTTCGGCAGTAATTCCCTGAGGATAGGTCACAGCGGCCTGACTCATGGGAGCAAGACTAAAAAGAACAACAAGTACGGAAAGAAGCACACCGAAAATCTTCTTTGTAATTTTTACACCTTTCAGTTTAATCACCTCAAACATTTTTTCGTTTTTCTGTATATTATGTAGACATAGTTATACTATTGTATATAAAACTGAACTATTATATCATAACAGTATACCTTAAATCAAGTATAAATTATTCATGTTTACGGTAAATAAAATTAAAATAGTGTGAACGAGGGCACCGCTGATGTGGGGCAGTAGTGAGAAGTAAGTAGCGAGTAGTAAGTAGTGAGTAGTAGAACAGGTTGTGCCGTATCCGCAATGTAGCGTCGCCCCATGGGCGACTGTCGACCGCAGGTCGACGGAATGTAGGGGCGACCATTGGTCGTCCGTAACAAAAAACGAAAATCGCGTAGGGGACGCCCCATGTGGCGTCCCACGAGGGACGAGAATCGTAGGCTCTCGCCTTGCCAGTCCGTATGCATGTAACAATGTAACAAAGTAACAAAGTTTTCTATAAACTTTTTTTATTTTATACCCTCTTACTTTTTTATAAAAATATTGTTACAATTGTAACAATAGAGCGATAAACCCTTATAAACACTGGGATCATAGGGTGTACAAAGTGCGTACAAAGTCCGTACAAAGCCCGTACAAAGTGAAGTTTGTTCCATTCACTTTCTTAACCTAAGGAATTGCAGGAATCCCCACTGAATTTTCATTCAGTTTACTCCTATTATTTTTCTTCAATGTTATTGACTTTAAGCTTGTAAAACTGTACAATAATATGGATAATGCGATAATATTTTCATTATTTGAAGTTTTTGAATTTTATGAAAGGAAGTGAGTCCGAATTGGATAGTGGCGACAGTAAACCTAAAGGGCGTAATGTAATATCAATCCTGACGGCTCACCCTGCTTTTTAAAGTCTATGCCGACAGGATAGAAAGTCGGTGAAAAAATGAATGAAAAAGATTTTGAATATCTCAGAGATCTGCTTGAGAATAACAATCTGAAGCTTCTCAGAGATGAGCTTACCGATATGGCATATCCCGACATCGCTGAATTCATTATGGAATTTGACGACGACAAAATTGCTGTACGGCTTTTCCGCATCCTTCCCAAGGATATCTCCGCAGACGTTTTTGCCTACCTCGACCTTGACAATCAGCAGGCAATCGTCCAGGCTATTTCAGACAGCGAAATCCAGCGCCTTATGGATGACCTGTTTGTCGATGACGCCGTTGACTTTCTTGAGGAAGTTCCTGCAAACATTGTAAGACGTGTTCTTGCAAATACTGACAAGGAAACAAGAGAAACCATCAACCGTTTCCTCAAATATCCCGAAAATTCCGCAGGTAGTGTTATGACCAACGAAATGGTGGAGCTTCACGACAGACTCACCGTTGCCGAGGCAGTAAAGAGCATCCGCAGAAACGGTATCGACAAGGAAACCATTTACACCTGCTATGTTATCGACGACGGACGCAGGCTTGTGGGTACTCTTCCGTTAAGACGACTTCTTCTCAACGAGGACGACACTCCCCTTACGGAAATTATGAGCGATGATGAACAGCTCATTTTTGTCCGTACAATGGACGACCAAGAAGAGGTTGCCTCCGTTGCAAAGAAATACGACCTGCTTTCTGTTCCCGTTACCGACAGAGAGGACAGACTCGTCGGCATCATCACCATTGACGATATCGTCGACATCATCGACGAGGAGGCTACCGAAGACTTTGAAAAGATGGCTTCACTTACCCCCTCAGAGGATGAATACCTTAAAACAGGCGTTTTCTCCCTTGCAAAAAACCGTATAGGCTGGCTTCTTATCCTTATGATTGCTTCCACCTTCACAGGTCAGATTATCGAAGGCTTCGAGGCTCAGCTTGCAACAATCGCAGGACTTACAGCCTGCATTCCCATGCTTATGGGTACCGGCGGTAACTCAGGCAACCAGAGCTCAACGCTTATCATCCGTGGTCTTGCCCTGGGCGAGGTCAAAATCAAGGACTACTTCAAAATTCTCTGGAAGGAAATCCGTGTTTCGCTTATGGTCGGCATCACCCTTGCCGTTGCAAACGTCGGCAGAATGATGCTTGTCCGTCTTATGACGGGAAGTGACACAACAAACAGCGTTATTGCTGTTGTTTCCCTTTCCGTTGCGGCAGTTGTTGTGGTTTCAAAAACCATAGGCTGCTCCCTTCCCATTGTGGCAAAGCTTCTGAAGCTTGACCCTGCACTTATGGCAGGCCCCCTCATCACCACTCTGGTTGACACAATCTCACTTATCATTTACTTCGCCCTTGCAAAGGCATTTATACCTATGTAAGGCGGAGCTTCGCATTCGGCAGGAGCAAGCCCCTGCCCTACATTTTAATTGTGAATTAAAGGGACACCACCGACGGGAGACCACACGGGGTCTCCCCTACGCGATTTTCGTTTTTTGTTGCGGACACGGCACAACCTGTCCCAATCCCTTACTACTTACTACTTACTACTTACTACTTACTACTCACTACTTACTACTCACTACTCACTACTTCACAGGAGGTTCATCTTGGCTAAACGATTTTTTTCTTTTACAAAAGGCTACAG
>JAZKYQ010000075.1:0-13297 GCA_045612205.1 Acutalibacteraceae bacterium
AGTACTTGTTTCTTTCATCCATGCTCATCTGAGGCTCGAAGACTCTGTCAACCTCACGGTTGCTTTCAATGTCCTCAAGGCTTTCCCATACGCCGACAGCAAGACCTGCAAGGTAAGCTGCACCAAGAGCTGTTGTTTCAACTGTCTTGGGTCTGTTAACCTTTGTCTGAGCCATATTAGCCTGAATCTGCATCATAATGTTACTTACGGAAGCACCGCCGTCAACACGAAGCTCACCGATTTCGATACCTGAGTCATCCTTCATTGCTTCAAGAAGATCAGTCATCTGATAAGTGATTGACTCAAGAACTGCTCTTGCGATGTGCTTTCTGTTAACACCTCTTGTAAGTCCTACGATACAGCCTCTTGCGTACATATCCCAATAAGGAGCACCGAGACCTGTGAAAGCAGGAACAAGATAGCAGCCGTTTGCATCGGGAACGCTTTCAGCAAGCTCATCGCAACGCTTGGGACTGTCAATAAGCTGCATTTCATCACGAAGCCACTTGATAACGGAGCCTGCATTGAAGGCACTGCCTTCGATCGAATATGTTGTTTTGCCGTTAAGGCTCCAGGCAACGCCTGTAAGAAGATTATTCTTTGAGTTAACTCTCTTTTCACCTGTGTTCATAAGAAGGAAGCAGCCTGTGCCGTAGGTGTTCTTTGACATACCCTGCTCGAAGCAAGCCTGGCCGAAGAGTGCGGAGGGCTGATCACCGATTGCACCGCAGATGGGCACACCTTCAAGCTCCTCAAGACCGATAATGCCGCTTGCAACCCAGCCGTAAACCTTACTTGAGGGAACGGGTGTGGGAAGGATGCTCATAGGAATGCCGAGCTTTTCGCAGAGATATTCGTCCCAGCAAAGCTTATCAACGTCAAAGAGCATTGTTCTTGAAGCGTTGGAATAATCGGTAACATGAGTTCTGCCGCCTGTAAGATTCCAGATAAGCCAGGTTTCAACAGTACCGAAAAGAAGCTGACCTGCATCTGCAAGAGCCTTTACACCGGGAACGTTGTCAATGATCCATCTGATCTTTGTAGCAGAGAAGTATGCGTCAACAATAAGACCTGTGTGCTCTGTGATATAATCGCAAAGCTCTTTGTCTTCCTTGATTTTTTCACAGATATCAGCTGTTCTTCTGCACTGCCATACGATTGCATTGTAAACAGGCTTACCTGTTGCTCTGTCCCAGAGGATAGTTGTTTCTCTCTGGTTGGTGATGCCGATACCTGCAATGTCCTTTGCTGAGAAGTTGCCGTTACGAAGAACGGTTGTAATAGAATTGAACTGACTGTAAAGAATATTGAGGGGGTCGTGCTCAACCCAGCCTGCTTTAGGATAAATCTGATCAAATTCATTCTGAGCCTTGGCAATGATGTTACCCTTTTTGTCAAAAACGATTGATCTTGAGCTTGTTGTACCCTGATCAAGGGCAAGAACTAATTTTTCACTCATTTTCTTCTTTCTCCTTTGTAAAATAATAAATTTCACTCAGTCTATTGTACTTTAAATACGCGGTTTTGTCAACAAGGATTATTTATTTAAGATGAACTTTTGACTTTTATTAAAAAATCTTTCTTTACTTCTTGACGATAAGAAAAGATTATTGTATTATATTAGATACAATAATTATTATAATGCTTCTTCTTTTACGGAAAGGATATATATTTTTTATGGAAAACGTATTTTCAGGTGAAATTTTAAATATCACACCCTTTAAAAAGGGTTTTGTTTTTGCCACAAAGGGCACAACACCCGACGGAAGACTCAAGGCCAACTTTTATGGCTACGATGCAGTAAATGACAAATTCACCCACATCAAAAAGAGTGTATTTCTCAAAGTGAAATTCGGCTACGAATATGAAGAAATTGCAGAACAGCTCGGTGACTATGTTTCCTGCGATGTCGGCGTTCTCAACGATGACCGCCTTATGGCAATTTTCCCCAACGGTGAGTATAATATCTTCAACACAGACGGCTCGCTCAATGTTTCATCACAGCTTACCTATCACGGACTTCCCGTTTGTGACATTGCCGTTGACGGAGCATACATCTGGTGTGCCGTTCCCGGTGAAAACGCAATCATCAAGTACTCCCCCAGAGAAGGCAGAATTCTTCTTCGTGTCGGTGGCGGTGATGCAACAGCCTTTGAAGGACCCTGCGCAGTTTCACTTCACAATGGTGTGCTTTACATCTGCAATCAGTCCTCAAAGAAAATCCGTACTCTCAACATCAACAACAACTCCGTAAGAGATTACAGAGTTTTCAACGAAAAGGTGTACAAATACATCAACGTAATGGGAAGAGAGTTTGTCTGGCTTAAGTCAGGACTTTATATTCTGGATTAAAAAATCAAGGTCACGGAGAAAGCTCTCCGTGGCTTTTTTTACACGCAAAATCGCAACAGCAGGAGCTCTGCTCTCTTGCGGTTTTCAAAATTCATTACGGGTTGTGCTCCTATGAATTTTGACCGTTGCATCATCCTCACCTTCGCGTTTATGCGGACACGGCACAACCTATCTCTAACTGCTTACTGCTTACTACTCCCTACTTACTAATAAAAAAAGCTCCCGACGGAGCTTTTTTTATTCTGCTTGTGTTGTTGTAAGGTTCTGGGCTTCTTCTTCAGTCATTACGGTAACATATGCCTTATAATCGCCGTAAACCCAGCAGTCTGTTATTTCAGCGTTGCCGACAGTGATGTTTGCTTCAAGAAGCTGACTGTTTGCTCTGCTCATATTAAGGGCGGAAACATTTATCTCAATTCTGATATCGTCACTTGTAAGCTTTGAAACGGACTTGTTCGGCCCGATTACGGTAATCGTGTCAAGACTGCCTCCCGTACCGAGAGAGTAAACCATTTCGTCCTGTCTGTTAAGGAACATGACATTTGCAGCGGAATAAGAAACAGCAGTCTTTTTATACCCGGACATATCCACGCTTACATCAAAGGAGGTAATCTCTTTATCCGTAAGTCTTGCTCCGAGCTTGTCCTGATCAACATCTATCGTAAATTCATTTACAGTATTATCAAGCTTTTTAAAATCGATTGTTCCGATGTTAAGCTCTGTGTACTTTGCAGAATCCTTGGGATTATAGATAATCTCAACCTCTGAGGGAGAAATGCTGAAGGAGGGAGCTTTTATGCCCTCCGGCTGATTAATGAACTTGACTGTTGTCGGCACTGTCTTTGTGGCATAAACAGGAAGAGTAACGGTTGCGGGATTCGTTTCATTGTTGACCGTTGCGCAGACAAGGAACTTGCTGTCATTTGCCCTTAAAACAGGATAAACAAGCTCTGCCTTAAGCTCCAAAGAAGAGGTAAGAGGAAGCTTCTTTTCGTCAATTTCCGCATCAAAGTAAACATTCTTAAGCTCGGCAAGAATTGTTGCAGGTCCTGTAACCTCAACAGTATTAAGTGAAGGTACAGCATTACCGAGGATGAAGCCGTCCTTTACAATGTTACTAAGATCGTTACCTACTCGGGCAACAACATTGAAGGTCTGCGTAACCTCACGGTCATAATAAACAGTGAGTGTTGAAGGCGTGATTCTTGTTATTTCAAAATCACTCGCCGCTGTTGCATCAGCCATTCTTGCAGAAAGAGTTACGACTCTATAGCCTGCAGAATCAACAAATGTGCCAGAGGCTTCAACGATGATGTCATCCTTTGTAAGAGCATGAGTATTTATGTTATATGCCTTACCTGTAACCTCAACATCAACAAGAAGATCCTCGTCGTTTATAAAGGCTTTGTAATCAAGCTCCTCAGCCGCTGAGCTGAGACTGGCTCTTACATCGCTTACCGTTCTTACTGTATCCGCACTGTAGTTGATTTTAACCGTAGCCCAGATGATAACAGATACAAGAACACACAAAACCATAAGAATTTTATTATCGTAAACGAGTTTCTCTGTAAGGCTCTTTTTTCTTTGCTGTTCTCTCATTATTTTTTCCTCCGTGAAATTCCGGGCAATTTTCTCTTCTCGCCCTCATCAGTCACAAGATAATCCGTAAGAGCCTGAGTAAGCTCTCCGAGCTTGAGATCTCTTTCGAGAATGCCGTTATGGGCAATCGAAACCGTTCCCGTCTCCTCGGAAACAACAACTACAAGTGCATCACTTGTTTCACTCATGCCCAGCGCCGCTCTGTGTCTTGTGCCGAGCTCAAGGCTCACCTCGTTTTGTGTAAGAGGAAGAATGCAGCCTGCAGAGAGAATCTTATTATTTCTGATTATAACCGCACCATCGTGAAGCGGTGCCTTCGGGAAGAATATATTTTCAAGAAGAGGTGCTGACACGAGAGACTCAATCTGTGAGCCTGATGAAAGAATTTCACCCAGAGGTGTTTTACCTTCAACAACGATAAGCGCACCGACCTTATTCTCACTCATATTAAGCGCTGCCTTGGCAATGCTTGAAGCTGACTTCTTAAGCTCCTCGTTTTCGTAATCGGTGTTTCGTGAAGTAAAGAAGTTGAGCTTTTTAAAGTCGCCTCTTCCGAAGGCCTCGATTGCGTGACGTATTTCCGGCTGAAAAAGCAGAATCATAACTATTACGATGTCACCGAAAAGGCTGTTGAAAATGAATGCACTTGCAGACATATTGAGAGTTGAGACGAGAAAATAAATTATGCCTACAAGCATAACACCCTTTATCAGATTAAAGGCTCTTGTGTGCCTTAAAAGCTTAATGCAATAATAAAGCAAGAAAGCAACAAGTGCAATATCAATGATATCGTACCATTGCACCGATAAAACAAGCTTTATCACAACGTCAAAAAAGTCCTTAAAAAACCCCGCCATACTTTCTTTTCCTTTCTCCTTTTATTTCACACTCTATATAAAAGCAATAAATCTTTACATATAAGTGTATTCTATCACATTTTTTCATCTTTTGCAATTTTATTTAAGCAAAATGCCAGATTTTTTACATCTTTTTTTGTATTGAAAACACCTACGCTTGCTCGTACTGTTCCCTTTTCCGAGGTGTTATAGGTTTTGTGGGCAAGATAAGAGCAGTGATATCCTGCACGAAGGCAGATGCCGAGCTTGTCAAGCTTTGCGCTTGTGAGCTCACTGTGAAGCTTCCCGAGGTTAAAAGAAAGAACATTAGAGCTTTTTCCGCCCTGCATTTCATCGTAAACCCTAATTCCCTCAATCGCACAAAGATCCTCATGCAAAAGCTTTATAAGCTCGCTTTCTTTTCTGAAAATCTCCTTTTCTCCGCCAAAATCCCTGATAAAATCAAGACCTGCCGACAGACCTGCAATACCCGGCAGATTAAGAGTGCCGCTTTCAAGTCTGTCGGGATAAACCTCGGGCTGATTTTTTGAAAGAGAAAAGCTTCCTGTGCCGCCGCTTGTAAGCTCCCTTGGTGAAAGCCTTTTATTAAAAAGCATAACACCGGTGCCCATCGGGCCCATAAGACCCTTATGTCCGGGAAGGCAAAGCACATCTATACCTGTTTTCTCCATATTTATCAGATGGCTTCCGCCACTCTGAGCCGCATCAAGAATGAAGATGAGACCCTTTGACTTGCAAAGAGCAAGGATTTTATCAATCGGAAGCACCGTACCGAAAACGTTTGACACATGAGTCATAATTATCGCCCTTGTGTTTTTCCTTATGTGAGAGGCAAAGCTTCTCAGGGTTTCATTGTCGTCAAGAGGATTAACCCTTGCAACGGAATAGGTTATTAACCCCTTTTGAGAAAGGCTGTGAACAGGCCTTAAAACCGAATTATGCTCAAGAGATGAGATAATTACGTGATCTCCTTTTTCAAGTATGCCCGAAATTGCCATATTAAGTGCAGTTGTACAGTTGTTTGTAAAAATTACATTTTCACTTTCACAGGAAAACATTTTCGCCAACTTTTCACGACAGGAGTAAACACGCTCTCCTGCCTTTACGGAAAGAGAGTGACCTCCTCTTCCTGCGTTTGCACCGTAGAACCTCTGCACATTATGCATAGCCGTGAGAACACAGGGAGGCTTCGGAAAGCTTGTGGCGGCATTGTCAAGATAAATCACAGAAGCTCACGGAAGGTTTCTACTCCCAGATTCCTTATATTGTTTTTTGTAAGTATGTCAAAGGCCTTGTAAACATCTCCCCTTACAAAAAGAGCAAAATTACAGCCTTCCTTTCTGTTCGGGTTGGGATTACGCTTAAGCTGAGAGCTTATCCCCTTTGACAAAAGAAGCTGTCTTGCTTTTTCGCCGGTAGTCTGATTTTCAAATTTTATATATGTGTAAGTCATAAGCTGTCCTCCGTTTAAAAAGTATCTGTCAGAACATTATATGCACAAAAAATCAAACTGTTCACTCAAAGCTCTTGACCGAAGCAGGATAAAAATGTATACTTATACGGACATTATTTTAAAGGAGACAGCAATGAATAATCTCAGCTTCAAGGACGGAAAATTCAGAATAATGCAGATTGCCGATGTTCAGGAGGATTACCCCGTCAATCCCGACACAATAAGACTCATTGACGCTGCCGTTGAAAAAGAAAAGCCTGACCTCGTTGTTTTCACAGGAGATCAGATTCAGGGCTACAGCGCCTGCTACAGAACAGATACATACGAAAAGGTGAAAAAGGTAATTGCCGAATTCACCGCACCGATTTCAAAAAGAGGCATCCCCTTCACTCTCACCTTCGGAAACCACGACGATGACTGTGTAACGGGCAAGCTCGCTCAGCTTGAGCTTTACGCTTCCCATGAGGGTTACATTCTCGGTGAAGCTCACAAAAAGGATGACCCTGCAACTCATTTCATCAACATAAAGGACTCAAAGGGCAAAAAGGATATCTTCGCGCTTTACTTCATTGACTCAAACAAAAAAGAGCCTGACGGAGCTTACTCCCCTGTCAGAAGAGATCAGATTGAATGGCTCGAGGAAAAGAGAAAAGATAACGGCTATCTTCCCGCTCTTGCTTTTCAGCACATCCCCGTGCCTGAATTTTACGATGTGCTGAAAAAGGTTCCCTTCTGGACAAAGGGTGCCGTTGAAGCATACAAGAGCCGTAAGAACACCTTCTGGCTGCTCCCGGGCGATGAGGGCTTTATGGGTGAAACTCCCGCAGTTCCCGAAATCAACAACTGTGAGTTTGACTCACTTAAACAGCACGGTGACATTCTCGGACTTTTCGTCGGTCACGATCACAACAATTCCTTTGTAAGAAAGCTCAAGGGTGTTGACCTTGGTTACACTCAGGGCGCAGGCTACAACACCTACGGTCCCGGCGAAAAGCGTGGCGTAAGAATGTTTGAGCTTTACGAGGACGATTTAAGAAATTACAAGACCTACACGGTAACTGCCGATGAGCTTGGGGTTTACAAGCCCTCATCAAGACCTGTGCAGGAATTCATTTACCGTAACGCTCCCACAAGCGTTGACGAGGTTTTAACCAATGTCAAGCGTGTGGCAATTGCTTCACTTGCAGTTGCGGCAGTTGTGAAGCTGATAAAGAAGCAGTGAGCAGCAAGTAGTAAGCAATCATAAAATTAAGGTCACGAGGAGTTCCCCGTGACCCTTGTTTTGCATCCACTTATTACTTTTATACGAACTGCAATTTTAATTATAAATAAAGGGGGCTGTTGCATTAAGATGCAGAAGGCGTTTTCTTCGCTCCGAAGCTGTATGTTTATACTGCGAGAGGGCGAAAAAACGTCTAAAAAAGCAAAAATTATGTTTGTGCAACAAAACATAATTCTAAAATAATATTAAAACAGATATATTTAAGCGGAAAATTCAACTTAAATATATCTGTCTTTTCTTTTGCTTTTTGGTCTGCGCTTAATGCAACAGCCCCTTCCTGACTACTAACTACTGACTACTTTTACTCCTCTTCAACCTTGAAGCCTTTTTTATTAAGGAAGTAAAGCGGTACAAGTGTAAGCACTGATACAATTGCCGCATAAAGGAACATGCTCTTTGCAGGCACAATTGTTTCAACACCGTATTCGTTGATGTAAGTGATAGCTGAGCTTCTGCAAGCAATGTCACCGATTGCAGGGCCTAATACCATGGGAATAAGCACGAAGAAGATCATTCTGATACCCTGGAAAAGACCGGCCTTACCTGCAGGAATGAAATCCTTTACGGAAGCGTTGAAAAGGATACCTAATACAACATAGCCGATAGCCGTGGGAGCAACACCGATAAGCACTGCCTTGATGTTTGTTGTTGTTGAAAGAATAACAAGACCGATTGTCATAAGCACAACACCGGCGGTGATACCCATACCCTTGTTTTTGCCTGCGATTTTAAGAAGAAGCACGATACCTGCAACAAGAGCTGCAACAGCAATTACTGCAACAATAATTGTGCCTGTTGAAAGAAGTGCAGCACCGTCAGCTGTGTTATCGGGGATAACTACATACTGAAGGTAAACAAGAAGATAAGGGAAGAACACCTGGAAGGCTACGCTGAAGCTGCAAAGAGCTGCGAGTGTAAGGTAAAGTCTTGAGTTTTCCTTGATAACTGAAGGTCTGAAGCCATAGAAAAGGTCTGCCCAATAGCTTGAGGAAACCTCATTTTCTGCTGAAATCTGCTTGGGATTGTCAATAATAAAGAAGCCGAGCACACCGCAGAGTGTAACGATAAGACCAAGAACGAGGAAGAAGTTCTGATATGAAACTGTACCTGACTGTGCAAGAGAGCCTACGCCCATAACAGCCGCCATTGAAAGAAAGCCTACAAATGTGAGAACTGTTTCAACTGTAGGACGGATTTTTGGAGTTGTGACATCGGTTACCCATGCATTGAAGGCGGCATCATTACTTGCTGAGCCCATAAAGGTCATTATGATATCCATGAGGATAACAACCCATACTGTTGCACCGAGAATCTTTGCTTCATCGGAAAGGCCGAGAAGCGCGGAAACATTATCTCTTGTAATAAAGCCGAAGGCTGCTGTTACAAGACCCCATAAGAGATAACCTGCTGAGATGAAGAGCTTACGGTTTTTCATCTTATCGCTGAGTGTACCCATTATAAAGGTTGAAACAACGGCTGCGATTGCTGAAAGAGCAACCATACGGCTGATTGCGGTTGTGGGAGCCATTGTACCTGCCATAGCAGCTTCAGTTGCGCCGGCATAAACTGAGTTGTAAAGGAAGGTATTGAAGTACATGTTTTCAATGTTCCATGCAATACCGCCCATAAAGCTGAACAGACATATGCCGAACCACATCTTTTTTGAAAGTTTGTTTTCCATTTTTAACTTTCTCCTTTTCTTTAATAAAAATATTGCCCCACTATTATAGCAGAGCAATTTGAATTTTTAAATAGTTAATTTATATATTTTTGTAATTTTTTATCTTTTATCATTCTGTAAGTCAGCAATCCGATGGTAAAACACACTCCGAGCTCACCAACAGCAACGAAAAATCCCTGAGTGAGAAAGCTCATAAAGTGAAAAGGACCTTCAATAAAGAAAAGCTCGATTTCAAGACCAATGATTATGCCGTTGAAAATTGCAGGCATCAAAAGAGCTAAAAGAGGCATCCCCTTCACCGCCACAGCACGAAGCTTATACATACACACAGCCGCAAGGAAGGTTGCAAGTGAGCCGAGGACGACGTCAAGAGGTAATGCTCCGAGAAAAAGCAGATTTGAGATTGCACAGCCTACTGTAAGGCCCGGAATTGCCGCAGGAGTAAAAAGTGCAAGAACTGTAAGAGCTTCGGATACACGGAACTGAATTGCCGCCGAGGCACTTCCCGGCAAAAGCATTTCCTGGGCGTAAGTGAGTGCGGCATAAAGAGCAGCAATGATTGCACCCACTGCGAGATTGTGGTTTCGTTTGTTGTTATTCATTTTTTTGTCTCCTTAGTTTTGTTTTAGGTCAGGATGGTTACGAACTGACCGGAGCAATTTTTCAAAAGAAAAATTGCAGTGATATATCTGCTTCGCAGATGTGATATTCGCCTGACGGCGAGTGATATTTTGCCTTTGGCAAATGTTAAGGGTCTGCGACGTAATTTTTTGTGCAAACCTTGAGGATTATAGCATAAGAAAGTGTAAAATGCAAGAGGGAAATTATCACCATCTTCCGCGGCAGATAACTCTTTCGATAACAGCCACGACAACTGTTGTGAAAACATTTGCACCGATAGCGGTGATAATCAGATTCCTTTTATCCTCGGCCTTCTTTTTGAGAAACAGATAAACAACAGGAATTTCAACAACAAGAGTTGTGATAAGAAAGGCTGTGCCTACGGTGTAAAAAGGACCTCTTTCAAGAATATATCCGAGACTGAAGGCACCTGCGTAGGGTGTTGTCTGTGAATAGCCGATATAGGGTACAGCATAGGAAAGAAGATTGCCTATGAGCACAGGGATAAAGGCTTCGGCTGTGTTCTTCACTCCTGCAATAGCTTTTATGGCATAGGTTTCAGCAACAAGGGTGAAAACAATTACAAAGGGAAGAACATCGTAGGGTCTGCTTTCTGTTATCCACGCCCACGAGGAATTACCGAAAGCGGTAACGGAAAAGCCGACAGAGAGAATCATTGCAAGTAAAAATGAAATGCAGAAATTGTTTTTCTTCATAATAAAACCACCTTTCATGCCGATTGTAGCAAAGAAAGACAGCAACTTCAACAGTCTTAATACAGTTGTAATAAAGCTGTAAGAAAAGGCAATAAAATTTTAATTGTGAATTGAAAAGCCGCCCGAGAGGCGGCGCTACATTGCCTTTCTCTGTGAGGAAGGTGGATTTGCCGAAGGCAAAGACGGAAGGAGTATACACGCCAACGGCAGGAGCAAGCCCCTGCCCTACGGATATTTCATTCGGGTGCGGGTGTCCCGCTGCAATTCTGCATTCTCATTCAATAAAGCCTTACTGTTTCAACTCGTTTCCTCTGCGGAGTGAATGAAAAAAGGTCACGGAAGCTTTCTCCCGCGACCGCAATTGTGAATTGTGCATTGTGAATTGTGAATTGAAAAGCCGTCAGGCTTCGGCTTTGTGTCCTTTTGCAACAATCACATCAACAACGCTCTGTGCAAGGGACTGACACTCTTGCTTTTCGGGAGCCTCAACCATAACACGGATAACAGGCTCTGTACCCGATTCACGCATAAGGATGCGTCCGCTGTCACCGAGAGTTTCAGCAACCTTGCTTGTTGCGGCAATAACATCAGCATCGTTACGTGCCTGAGCCTTGTCCTTGACTCTTACATTGATAAGCACCTGAGGAAAGATTTTGTAAGGTGCAGCAAGCTCGCTGAGGGTCTTTTTCTCAGCCATAATTACTTCCATAATCTTAAGGCTTGTGAGGATACCGTCACCTGTTGAGGCATACTTCGAGAAAATGATGTGACCGGACTGCTCACCACCGAGACGGCAGGCGTTTTTCATCATATATTCGTAAACGTATTTGTCGCCCACATCGGTTTTTGCGTATCCGATGCCAAGCTCATCAAAGGCCTTGTAAAGCCCGAAGTTCGACATCACCGTTGTGACAACAGTGTTGGAAACAAGCTTACCTCTTTCCTTCATATATCTGCCGTAAATATATAAAATTCCGTCTCCGTCAACGACATTGCCCTTCTCATCAACACAAAGACATCTGTCTGCATCACCGTCATAAGCAAAGCCCACGTCAAGACCTTTTTCAAGCACAAATTTCTGTAAGCCCTCAATGTGAGTAGAGCCTGCGTCACGGTTGATGTTTGTTCCGTCGGGAGAAGCGTTGATAACGTGAGTTTCTGCTCCGAGAGCATCAAAAACAGCCTTTGCAACGTTCCAGGAGCTTCCGTTTGCACAGTCAAGACCAACCTTTTTGCCTCTGAAGGAGTACATACCAAGGCTGATAAGATAGCCGATGTAACGGTTTCGACCTGCGATGTAGTCAACTGTTCTGCCGATATACTCTCTGCGTGCAAAAGGAAGCTCACCCTTCACACCGTAAAGGTCGTTTTCTCCGTCAAGATAAGCTTCAATAAGGCTGATGGTCTCTTCATCCATCTTCTCGCCCTCGCTGTTTATAAGTTTGATTCCGTTATCAAAATAAGGGTTGTGAGAAGCAGAAATCATAATACCACAGTCAAAGCTGTCAACTCTTGATATATAAGCCACACAGGGAGTTGTTGTAACGTGAAGCAGATAAGCATCAGCACCCGAAGCAACAAGACCTCCAACAAGGGTATACTCAAACATATAGCTTGAGCGTCTTGTGTCCTTGCCGATAACAATTCTTGCAGGCGTGTTGTCCCCTGCCTTCTTTTTCTTTTCGCTGTAGTACCAGCCGAGGAAGCGTCCGACCTTGTATGCATGGTCAGCGGTGAGATTCAGATTCGCTTCACCACGGAAGCCGTCAGTGCCAAAATACTTACCCATTGCGATTCTCCTTTATAACAATATTTGCCTGATTTTTGAAAATACTGTTTTCAGGCACAGTGCCTCTTACTGATGAAAGAGGATAGACGTTTGTGTTTCTGCCGATTACCGTACCCGGATTGAGGACGCTGTTACAACCGACCTCCACATTGTCACCTACCATTGCACCGAACTTTTTAAGTCCCGTTTCGATTGTCTTGCCGTCAATTCTTACCTTTACAAGGCTCTTGTCACTTTTAACATTTGAAGTAACCGCACCTGCACCGAGGTGGGACTTATAACCGAGGATGCTGTCACCGACATAATTGAAGTGAGGCACCTGAACGCCGTCAAAGATAATGGCATTTTTAACCTCGGTGGAGTTACCGATAACACAGCCTTCACCGATGAGGGCTGATGAACGGATAAAGGCGCACTGTCTCACTTGTGTACCTTTGCCGATAATACAGGGAGCACCGATATATGCAGAAGGAAAAATCACGGCACTTTTATGCACCCAGACGTGCTCACTTATTTCGTCAAACTCCTCCTTCGGAAGCTTTTCTCCGAGGGATATAATAAGCTCCTTGATTCCCGAAAGAGCCTCCCAGGGATACTCAAAGACTGAAAGATATTCACCTGCAAGGCTTTTTGTCAGATCATAAAGTTCTTTTGTTTTATACATACAATAACCTTCTTTTAAAAATAGTTAAAGGCGACATATCCTGTCACCTTTAATATTACTTATAAAATTAAAAAATTATACACCTAAATTGTTAAATTTATAAAAGAAAAGCGGCAGGAGCAAGCCCCTGCCCCAGACTGTCGAAAAACCGTGTTTCGCAATCAAGCGAGACACGGTTTTCTGTCTGTATTGTCGAATATTTGGAATAAAGTGGATAAAAAGGTGTAAAAGTCACGGAAATTCTCGTTTTTGAACTTCCACATTGCCATTTTTTTGAGGTTCA
>JAZKYQ010000076.1:0-1889 GCA_045612205.1 Acutalibacteraceae bacterium
CTCACGGCTTTCAACTGCGTTGATTACGTGGTGCTTGAAGGTGTTGATGTCAGCTTCTGTGAGTGCACCGTAAAGAGCGTAAACCTTTGCAGTACGGATAAGAGGACGCTCACCCTGAGAGATGATCTGAATACACTGTGCTGCTGAGTCAGCTCTCTGATCGAACTGACCGGGAAGAGCTTCAACAGCAAAAACGTATGCTTCGGGAATTTCAACGCTGTCGGAAACATTGTCGAGCTGAGGCTCGGAGAAAACTGTCTTTACAGCGTAGTCAAATAATTCTTCTGTGATGTTTTCTGCATCATAACGGTTGAAAAGACGGATGTCCTCAAGCTTTTCAATGCCGAGCAGATTCTTTGCTTCGGAAAGAAGACCCTTTGCCTCGTTATCAAGACCTGCCTTCTTTTCGACGAATATACGGTATACCATTTATTTTGCCTCCTTGGCTTTCTTGCCAATATCTTTTCTGTAAAATGCATTTGCGAAGTTAACCTTCTGCACCTTTTCGTAAGCGCTGTCAATTGCCTTTTCGAGTGTTTCCTCAACAGCGGTAACACCTAAAACACGACCGCCTGCATTCTTGAGAATGCCGTCCTCGAGCTTTGCACCTGCAACGTAAACGCTGTCCTTAACCTCGTCAGCGATTGTGATTTCATAGCCGCTTTCGTACTTCTGAGGATAGCCTGCAGAAGCCATAATCACACAGCAGGCATTCTTGTCAGCAAACTTAACCTCTGTTTCAGCGAGAGTGCCGTTTGTTGTTGCCTTCATTACTGTGAGAAGGTCACTTTCAAGAAGAGGAAGCACAACCTGAGTTTCGGGATCACCGAAGCGGCAGTTGTATTCGATTACCTTCGGACCCTTTTCAGTGAGCATAAGACCGAAATAAAGGCAGCCCTTGAAGCTTCTGTCCTCTTTGTTCATTGCTTCAATTGTGGGAAGGAAGATTTCCTTCATACAGATGTCGGCAATTTCCTTTGTGTAATAGGGGTTGGGAGCAACTGTGCCCATACCGCCTGTGTTAAGACCCTGATCGCCGTCAAGAGCACGCTTGTGGTCCATTGAGGAAATCATGGGAACAACTGTCTTACCGTCGGTGAAGGAAAGCACGGAAACCTCGGGACCTGTGAGGAATTCCTCAACAACAACCTGACTTCCGCTTTCGCCGAAGATCTTATCCTCCATCATTGAACGAACAGCTTCTTTTGCTTCATCTCTTGTCATTGCGATGATAACGCCCTTACCCAGTGCAAGACCGTCAGCCTTGATAACTGTGGGAATGGGAGCTGTTTCAAGATATGTAAGAGCTCCTTCAAGCTCGGTGAACACCTCGTATTCAGCGGTGGGAATACCGTACTTTTTCATAAGGTTCTTTGAGAAAACCTTACTGCCTTCGATAATTGCCGCCTTCTTCTCGGGGCCGAAGCAGGGAATGCCGAGCTTTGTAAGCTCGTCAACGCAGCCGAGAACAAGAGGATCATCGGGAGCAACAACGGCATAATCAATTGCGTTTTCCTTTGCAAAAGTGCAGATTGCTTCAATGTCTGTTGCCTTTACGGGAACACAGGTAGCATCTGCGGCAATACCGCCGTTACCGGGAAGAGCAAAGATTTCTGTGATTTCTTTGTTTTCTTTGAGCTTTTTGATGATGGCGTGTTCACGTCCGCCACCGCCTACAACCATAATTTTCATATATAAACTCCTCAAGGAGACGGTTTTTCACGTCTCCTTTTTATTATAATACATTAATAAATGGGGAACCTTTCGCAAAGCGCCATAACCTCAGCCTTAACTGCTTGCTTACTGTTTTCAAAGTCAACAATAACAGCCTTGATCCACTTTGCAATCATCTTCATTTCCTCTTCCCTGAAGCCTCTTGAGGTAACTGC